>JBBRNM010000004.1:0-66610 GCA_038230295.1 Candidatus Limnocylindrales bacterium | reverse complement strand
GTGGTCATGGTGTCGGGTGGGCGAGCCAGCGACCATTCCCAAGCAGACCTGAGAGTCGCTGCTTGGCCG
Organism: Candidatus Limnocylindrales bacterium; assembly: GCA_038230295.1. Lineage (GTDB taxonomy): Bacteria > Chloroflexota > Limnocylindria > Limnocylindrales > CSP1-4 > UBA5189. Next base: position 66,541 of record JBBRNM010000004.1, on the reverse strand, counting down.
GCGCGTGGACTGCGGTCCGTGAGAATGGGCAGTCCACCGAGGTTTGGATGGCCATCATCGATAACGTTGTGACAGGGTCGGAAGGTCTCACTCATCCGGCCGCATCGATCCGAGGCTGAACATATGACCGAGCTAACATCCGTGGGCTTCGAGCCAGCCGCAGGGTTCCCGGCGGCGGCGCACGACAGCACGCACCTTCGGCTCGCGCCATTCGCCCAGACACCACAGAACAGCACGTGGCGCCATTTCGGCCTTGGTTGGAACGCCGTTGCCTACCGCTATCAAGCGTGCGCTGAGCACGACGAGACGTTCCGGAGCGATTTCGCGAGGCACGGAGGGAACGTCGGCGGGTGGGACCGTTATCGGCAGCAGCGTGACTTGTACGGCTCCTTCGTTAACGGCTGCTCGGCTATCGAATCGTTCTTCTACGCAGCCTTCGCGGCTGGGGCGCTGAAGGACCCGACGGTCTTTCGGATTGTCAGTCGTAAGCAGCAACGGGACGTGAGCCTACCTCGACGTTGCGCGCCTTCGAGGCCGCATACGTTGGCGACCGTTTCTCAAAGGTTCTTGCGTCGGTCGTGAAGGATCCAGGGTGGGTCGCCCTTACCGATCGGAGGAACATCCTCGTCCACCGGGCAGCGCCGGCACGGTCAGTTAATCGGTCGGCAGGAACGCCGGCCGGACCGCTTCCGCCGGACAAACTGACTCTGAGCGACTTCCATGTTGGGGATAAGGACTACGACGAGCATCTGACCCGAGACTGCCGACAGTCGGTGGCTGACATGCTCAGCACCCTTTGCGATGGACTCGACAACTTCACGGCGCGGGGTTGGCCATAGTCCGAGCTCCGATTGCGGCTGTGTTCGTGCACCGCCACGTCGTAGTCAAGGCTTCGGGGGCCAATGCCGACTGGGTGCGTTCTCGTGCCTGAGAGGTAAGGGCCCCAAGCACTTCGATCACCACGATCTCGGCATGGTGCGATCTTCTTGCCGCCCGCCCGCGGGAGGACCGCATAGGTCTGCGACCATTGAACAGCGCGAGAAGCACATCGTCGGGTGGCGCGCTGACCCATCCACGATCCGTCCTCGCGAGGAGTTCGGCCGGAGGCAGCCGTGAGCACGACAGGCGGCGAACGAACCCGCGCTAACCGACGCCCAGCACCCACCGGGCAGGCGCTCGAGGATCTCGCGAGTCCGAACCTGCGCCGCGCGCTCGACGAGGTCGGGGCGTCGCTGGCACAGGCGATCCGGGATGACCCGCAGCTGGCCGGCGCCGCGACTAACACGCTGGCCAGGTTTCAGGCCTTGCCAGCGGACGGGAGCATGACCGCGACGGACACCCAACCTGTGGATGAGGCGATCGGTTCGTTGGTCCGGCGGTTCCAACAGCTGCCTGTGGTCAAGCGCCTCGGGGTGCCAGATCGAACGATCATGCATTTCGTCCTCACATGGCTCTTGTCGGTCACCACCGGGGAGCAGCTCGCCCCGCCCGTCGAGGTCCGCGTCCGGGCATTGCCCGGTGTCCCCAGCGATGTCGTGGCGACTCTCGTCAACGAGGCCGACGTCGAGGCGCTCCGGGCCAGACTCGCGCCGGGGCAGGTATGGGTTCTGATGAACGACGTCGACCACACGGTCTGGCCGCGGGTCTCCGCGCTGGTTCAATTCCAGCGACACGCACTGGGCCTCGCATCCAGAACACCGGGTCGCCAGCGCGGGTCACGTTCTCCGGCGCGGGCGACCTTGATCGCGAAGATCCGGGCGGCCGACGTCTCCGGCCTGCCGCTCAAGACGGCGCAGATCGCCGCCGAGGCGACCACCTCCGGCGTCTGGCCGCCCGGCGCCGCTGGCGACTACTCGACCGTCCGAAAGCGGGTCGCGACGCTTCGGCGGGCGGCACGCGAGGGCTGAGCCGACCCAATCAACGTCTGGATGATTGGCGGGTCTATCGGGCACGGCGTCCGCCAGCCCAGACTCCTGCTCACCGTGAACACCACCGACGAGACCGAGGCGGATTCCGGGCCACAGGGCCACCCCCGGAGTACCCCCGGCGGTCGATTGGGACGGGCAGGGCTCCTTGATCGAAGCCACGGACGACGCCCTTCGATCGCTCGCCCACTGCCGTCTCTCACGCGCCCCTCTGCGAAAGCTGCCGTTTTCCTGCCCGGCCTTGCCAGCTCGCGCTCGACGGAGCGTTCATGTCGCCATGCGGAGTTCATCGCGCCAGATCGGCCCGCGATCCTTGATCGCTTCGAGGCCGCGGTGGTCTTCGCGATCGAGGAGGCGTCCCGGATCGGAGACCCACGGGGTCACCGACCGATGCTGATGGCCGTAGACGGTCGGCCATGAAGCTCCCCCAGTCCCTCGACGACCTCGCCGGTCGACGGCCCACTGGGGCCGTGAGTCGACCGGGCGGCAGGCCGAGCGGTTCGGCCCGGCGGCGCAGCGCGAGCAGCGCGCCCAGGCGATCGCCGCATTCGGCATGGTCGACACGGGCATCGCCTGGCAGGTCGCCCACTCCGGGCGCACGATTGGGAGCACGAGCCAGTTCGCCGACATGCTCGCTCGGGCCGGCCGCGACTACGACATCCTCGTCGTCGGCTACGTCTCCCGCTTCACCAGAGACCTGCGAACCGCGGTGAACGCCCGCCACCAGCTCCACGAGGCCGGCGCCGCGCTCCTGTTCGCCGACGAGCGAGTCCTATCCTCCGACGAGAGCGCCTGGGAGAACTGGGCCCGCGAGACGGTCGAGGCCGAGGCCTATAGCCGCCGGCTGGCCCGCTCGGTCCACGCGGGCTATGCGGCGAAGATCCGCGACTACGCAGACCAGGGCGGCGGGCTCGTCCCCCTCGGGTTCCGCCGCGTCGGCGAGCGCAAGTTGATCGAACCGGACCCGGGCTCGATGCCGGCGGCGAACCGGGTCTGGGAGATCGCCGCGCAGGGCGCCGCAGACGGCACGATCGCTGCGACGACCGGGCTCACCCTCTGGTCGGTCCGCGGCGTCCTGCGCTCGCCCCTCTACGCCGGACGGCTGCGCGACGGTCGATCGACGCGCTTTCCAGCCCCGATCGACGCTGCCCTGATCGAGCGAGCTCAGGCGTACCGGCGCGCCCGGACCCGGATCGGCAATCGCGTCCGTCGCAACCGGACGTATCCCCTCTCGGGCAACGGCCCGCTCGTATGCGACGCCTGCGGCTTGACGGCCAAGGGCGACACCCGCGGTCGACGCAACGGCACGAAGATCACGGTCTACCGCCACCGCGATGGTCCCGATTGCGCGGGCTGGCCCGTGCGTGAGGTGCCGAGCGAACTCCTCGACGCACAGGTCGGCGCCCTCCTCGACGGGGTGGCACCCAACCGCCACAGTGCCGCGCGAATCAGGGCCGCCCTCCGGCCGACGATCGTCATGCCCGATCGGCTAGCGATGGCTCGCCTCGAGGCCCGCTTGAAGACGCTCGCCGCCGAGATCGTGACGGGCGCCCAGCAGCGGAGCAGCGCAGAGATCGTCGCGGACATCGAGCGGGCGCGGACCGAGCGAGAGGCACTGACGTCCCGACCGGCCGAGCGCGACGAGGTCGACCCCGACGAAGCCTTGGGCTGGCTCGCGTCGCTGGAGAAGCTCTGGCGGGAGACCTCGGACGAAGGCCGCCGTCACCTCGCCGTGGCGACCTTCGCCCGCCTCGGCGTGGTGTCGGGCTCAAAGCGGGGCTCCCATCGAATCGTCAGCGTCGAGGCAACAGACGAGGCCGAGAGACGAGGCCTGGTCCTCGCACTCCCGGCCTCGCTCGAGGTCACTATGGTGGGCGATACTGGATTCGAACCAGTGACTTCACGGATGTGAACCGTGCGCTCTGACCGGCTGAGCTAATCGCCCTGGGCCTCTCCGGAGGCAGTGGCCGATCATACATCGGGGGTCCGGCTGAACACCTCGCGCCAGCCGCCCGTACTCTCACCGAGCGACCGACCATCCGAGGAGGCAGCGACGGACACGACAGCAGGGACCGCAGCGACCGATCCGGCCGGGACCGCCGTCAAGGCGAGTCCGGCCGGCGAGCCCGGGAGTCGACCCGGGCGGTTCTGGCAGGACCTCGCCACCGAGGTTGGGCGGGCCGTCGTGGGCGCCGAAGCGGCGCTCCGGCTCATCGCGCTCGCCCTCCTCGCCGACGGGCACGTCCTCATCGAGGACGTTCCCGGAACCGGCAAGACGCTCCTCGCCCGGGCCGTGGCCCGGGCGCTGGACCTCGAGACGGGCCGCATCCAGGGCACCCCAGACCTGCTGCCCGTGGATGTGACCGGAGCCAGCATCTTCGAGGGGACGACGTTGCGGTTCGCGCCGGGCCCGGTCTTCACGAACATCCTGCTGGTCGACGAGATCAACCGCGCGACGCCGCGAACCCAGGCGGCCCTCCTGGAGGCGATGCAGGAGCGCCAGGTCACGATCGAGGGCGCCACGCGCCCGCTCCCCCGCCCGTTCGTGGTCCTCGCGACGCAGAACCCGATCGAGTTCGAGGGCACGTTCGCGTTGCCCTACGCGCAGCTCGACCGATTCCTGGTCCGGGCCCGCGTGGGCTACCCGGACGAGGCCGGCGAGCGCGCGATCGCTCGCCGCTTCCAGGCCGGCCTGGAACCCCTGGACGTCATCCAGCCGATAGCGGACGCGGCCCGGATCCTCGCCCTCCGCGAGGCGGTCCGCCAGATCCATGTCGCCGAAGAGGTCGAGGCGTACGTCGTGGCGATCACCCGGGCCACGCGCGAGCATCGCGATGTCGAGCTCGGCGCCAGCCCCCGGGCGACCGTTGCGCTCTATCGAACGTCTCAGGCGGCGGCCGTGCTCGCCGGCCGGTCCTTCGTCCTGCCCGACGACGTGAAGGCCGTCGCCGGCCCGGTGCTGGAGCACCGGCTCGTGGTCGACCTCGACCGCAGCATCCATGGCGCGACGGCTGGCGGGGCGCTCGCGAGCATCCTCGGCGAGGTGCCGGCCCCGCCGATCGCGGCCGGCTAGCGTGACCCCGCGCACGCTCGGGGCGATCGGGCTGATCCTGATCGGCGGGCTGCTGCGGATCCCGGTCGCGGTCATCCTCGGGCTCGTCGTCGTCATCGTCGAGCTCGTCCACCACCTCTGGCAGGTGCAGGGCCTCGACGGCGTCAGCTACGTCCGGCGTCTCGCGACCAACCGGACCTCGTGGGGTGACGACATCCCGATGACGATCGAGGTCTGGAACCGGAAGCGCCTGCCGCTGGCGTGGCTGCGGGCCGACGACATGGCGTCGGACGGGGTCGCCGTCCGGGGTCGCGATCTCGTCGGGACCGACGAGCTCGGCGACGTCCTGCGCAACACGTGGACGCTGGCTCCATTCGAGCGGGTCACGCGGCATGTCCGGCTCGTCGCCGACCAGCGCGGCGTGTTCGAGATCGGGCCGGTGGCCCTGGCTGTCGGCGACCTCTTCGCCCGTCCGGCGGCAACCGCCGAGCAATCGGCCGTGGACCGGTTCCTCGTGCGGCCCAGGAGCGTGGCGGCGCCCGGCCTCGCCCGGCCGGATCGCTGGGGCGACCTGCACCGCTCGCGGGCCGGGCTCGCCGAGGACCCGTCGCGCTTCGCCGGGGTCCGGCCGTACGCGCCGGGGGATCCGCTGCGCCGGATCCATGCCCGGACGAGCGCCCGCCTCGGGCGACCGATGACGAAGCGCTTCGAGCCGTCCCAGGAGCGGCAGGTCCTCATCGCGCTCGACATCGAGACCCAATCCGCATCGGCCTGGGCCACAACGAGCCCCGAGCAGGTCGAGAGCCTGTGCGTGGTCGCGGCCTCGCTGGCCCGGTCGCTGGCATCGGAGCACGCGGCCTTCGGGATCTCGGCCGCCGGCTACACCCGGACGAACGCCCGCTTCGCCGAGCTGCCGATCTCGGACGCTCCCGGCCAGGTCGACCGGGTCCTCGATCTGCTGGCGCGCCTGTCCTCGCAACCGTCGGCGGACTTCGACCGCCTCCTCGCTCGCATCCGGCGGACGACCCGCACCGGAACGACCGTCGTGGTGGTTACGGCGCGCGAGCCGGGCGCGTACGTCGCCGAGCTGCGACACCTGCGGCGCGCCGGGCTCGACGTGGTCGTTCTGGCCTGCGGCCCCGAGGCGTCCGCCGACACTGCCGTCGCCCGGGCGGCCGGGTTCGTCGCCCGCCGCGCCGCGCTCGACGGCCCGTGGCGGACGGCCTCTCGGCTGGTGGTCGACACGTGAGCGCTGCGAGCCCAGCGGATGTCACGACCACCGCAGCCGGATCGCCGGTTGAGCGAGGCGACTGTGGGCCCGGGCTGCTCAGTGCGATGGCAATGCTGGTGCCGCTGCTGCTCGCGGTCGTCGCCGAAGGGGCGTGGATCGCCGTCGTCGCCGGTCTCCTCCAGGAGTACGCACTGCGCGAGCCTGTGATTCCCCTGCCGACATTCGCGGCGTTCGTGCTCGCCGGGGTGGTGCTGGCTCGGACCGTCGCCGGACGCCTCGGGCTTCGGTGGCCCCTCGTGAGCCTCGGGCTGATCGCATCCGCTGCTGCGATCGGGCTCTTCCTCGCGCCCGCCGCCCGCGCCGCGGTCGACCTCGGCGGGCTGCAGGGCATCGGCGCGGCGATCGGTGCGAACCCGGGGGGCCTGTTCGCGGGCCTGGCCGTCCTCCGGGGCTTCAGCCATTCGCGATCGCCGCTGCATGAGGACACGCTGGGCCGCCTGTTCGGCGGTGGCATCGTCGCGATCGCGTTCGCGGCCACGGCCGGCGGTCTCGTCGCCGAGCCACTGCGGTCGACCTACCTGTCCGACGCCCTCGGCGCGAGCCTCGTCTTCGTCGCCGCAGCGATGCTCGCCCTGGCGCTGACGCGGCAGAGCGCGGTCGGTCCGGATTCGCAGGTCGACTGGCCTCGGAACCCGGCATGGGTCGGCCTCCTCATCCTGCTCGTCGCGATCGTGGTCGTGCTCGCGCTGCCCGCCGCGGCCGTCGCCCCGACGGCGATCGACCTGGCCGTCGCGATCCTCCTCGCGCCGCTCCTGATCATCGGCCTGGTGGCTGGCTGGACCCGATCGGGGGCCCGGTTCGTCGGGATCGTGCTCCTCGCGGGCGGGCTGATCATCGCCCTGCGCCCGCAGCTGGGCGCCGTGAGCCAGCCGGGAGGAACCGGGACGGGGGCGCCGGATGCCGCCGCGGCGACGACGACCGCGGATCAGGGCCTGTTCCTCGTCGGAGGCGGCCTGCTCACCATCGTCGGGATCATCGGCGTGCTGCTCCTCGTCCGGCTGTGGATGCGCCGGAGCGCCACGAGCGCGACCGACGTGGACGAGGTCAGGACGATCGATCGGCGGGCCGAGGGCGAACCCCGGCGCCCTCGCCGACCACGACTCCTGATCCGGCGGGCGCCGGCGGACGCGGTTGCCGCCTATCGGGCGCTCGTGACCGACCTGGACCAGCAAGCACCCGTTCGACGCAGTCCCGCCGAGACCCCCGCCGAGCACGCTCACCGCATGCGGGATCGTGGCCACGCCGGGCTGTCGCTCGAGCTGCTCGCGGCCGACTACGCGCTCGCGCGTTTCGGCGAGGTGGCGCTCACGGCGCGCGAGAACCGGCGGGCTGTCGGTCGCTGGCGGGGCCTCCGCCGCCAGCTCTTGCGCGTCACCGTCAGCCCGGCAGATCCAGCCGGCGAGGTGCCACCACAGCCGGGCTGATCCGGAGCCGGATCTGGGCGCCGATCGGGGTCGGGGTCGCCGTGGCCCGAATCAGGGTCGCGCGCCGAAGATCGCGCGCCCGACGCGTACGATCGTCGCGCCTTCCTCGACAGCGACCTCGAAGTCGTCGCTCATTCCCATCGACAACGCCGGCCCGAGCAGCGGGTTCACCTCGCGAAGGCGAGCCGCCAGGCGTCGGAGCCCCGCGAAGGTCGAGCGTGCCGCCGCCGGTTCGCTGACCTGGCGCCCGATCGTCATGAGGCCGTCGATGCGGAGCGCCGGTAGCGCGAGGATCTCGCGCAGGTCGCGTTCGAGATCGGCCGGCTGGAACCCGGCCTTCGCGGGATCGGCGTCGACGTTCACCTGCAACAGGGTCGGGACGACCTGGCCCGGGCGGAGCTCGGCAGCGACCCGGGACAGCCGCCGGGCGAGGTCGAGCGAGTCGACGGACTCGATCGCATCGAATGTCTCGAGGGCCCGCCGGACCTTGTTCGACTGAAGGGGGCCGACCAGATGCCACTGCGCCCCGGACACGAGCGGCCGCTTCTCGGCGGCCTCCTGGACCCGGTTCTCGCCGAGCGTCGTCAGACCTGCGGCGACGGCCTCGCGAATCCGCTCCGGCCGGACGGTCTTCGTGACGGCGACGATGGTGACCTCGCTCGGATCACGACCGACCCGACGGGCAGCGGCTTCGATCCGCGACTGGACGGCGGCGTTGGCCGCCTCGATCGACGGGGCGGAGTCTGAGCTAGCGGCCGCGACGGAGGAAGCTCGGGATCTCGAGGTCGTCGGCGTCGTACGCCGGCTTCTTGACCGGCACCGGCTCGCCGACCGACCGCGGCGCGTGGCCATTGCCAGTCTCTTCGGTGCGTGCCGTCGGCGCGTCGGGGACGCCGGCGTCCGTCATCTGGCTCCGCTGGCGCTCGAGCTCCTCGAGGAAGTCACGCTGGGGCCGGCTCGCTCCGGCCTCGGTCCCGGAGCCCGCGGCCGCGCCCGCCCGGCTCGATGCCGTGTGGCGGCGGCCGTCGAAGCCCGTCGCGATGACCGTGATCTGGACCTCGTCGCCGAGGCGCTCGTTGAAGCTCGTCCCGAAGATGATGTTGGCCTCGGAATCGGCGGCGGCACGGATCTCCTCGGCGGCCTCGGTCACCTCGAAGAGCGACAGGCTCGAGGAGCCGCTCACGTTGAAGAGGATGCCCTGGGCGCCCGAGATGTTGACCTCGAGGAGCGGGCTGGCGATGGCCTGGCGGGCCGCCTCGATCGCGCGATTCTCGCCCGACGCGCGGCCGATCCCCATGAGCGCCGAGCCGGCGTCCTTCATGATCGCGCGGACGTCCGCGAAGTCCAGGTTGATGAGGCCCGGGACGGTGATGATGTCGCTGATCCCCTGGACGCCCTGGCGCAGCACGTCGTCGACGACCCGGAAGGCATCGAGGATCGACGTGTTCTTCTGGACGACGTCGCGGAGGCGATCGTTCGGGATGGTGATGAGCGTGTCGACCTTCGCCTTCAGCGCCTCGGCCGCCTTCTCGGCGGTCAGCTTCCGCTTTGCCCCCTCGAAGCTGAAGGGCTTCGTGACGACGCCGATCGTCAGGGCCCCGGCCTCCTTCGCGATCTCCGCGACGACCGGCGACGCCCCAGACCCGGTCCCGCCGCCGAGCCCCGAGGTGATGAAGACCATGTCCGAGCCCTCGAGGGCCTGGGCAATCTTCTCCGTGTCCTCCTCCGCGGCACGCTCCCCGATCGAGGGATCGCCACCGGCGCCGAGGCCGCGGGTGATCTTGTCGCCGATGCGGATCTTGTGGGGCGCATCCGACTGGAGGAGGGCCTGGGCGTCGGTATTGAGGGCGATGAACTCGACGCCCATCATCTCCGCCCGGATCATGCGGTTGACCGCGTTGCTCCCTCCCCCGCCGACTCCGATGACGCGAATGAGCGCGAAGTTCTCGGAATCGGAACGCAACGCCATCGGTACTCCTCCAACGGCCCGCGGGCCGCAGTCTGGGGGCTGAGGTCAGGGCCCACGCGATGCCTCGCTCGCCGGACGAGCCTCCGCAGGTTGCGCCGGAGTCTATCACCGGGCCCTGCCCGGCGGCTCACCGAATCGACGGAATTCCTAGGGGAAAATGCTCCGGATCGCATCCCGCAGCCGGCCGAGCAGGCCGGCTGCCGGGGCCGACTCGTAGCGCGTCGACTCGCCCTCGTCGAGCATCGTCGAGCCCCACTGGAGCAGGCCGATGGCCGTCGAATAGGCGGGCGTGAGGATCGAGTCGGTCAGGCCCGCGACGCCCGACGGAGCGACGACCCGGACCGGCATCCCGAGGACCTCCCGGCCCAGCTCGGCCAGACCCGCGAGCTGGGCGCCGCCACCGGTCAGGATGATGCCGGCCGGGAGCATCCCGGCGCCAGCCGACCGCATCTCGCCTGCGAGGAGCTCGAGCGTCTCGCGCATCCGGGCTTCGATGATCTGGCAGACCTCGAGCCGGCTCACTGTCCGCCCGGCGTCCTCACCCAGGACCGAGACCGCGATCTCCTCGTCGTCGGCGACGACCTTGAGGTCGCACGTCCCGTGCTGGATCTTCAGCTCCTCGGCGACCGGCAACGAGGTCTTGATGCCGATCGCGATGTCGTTCGTCACGAAGTTGGCACCGACCGGCAGCACGCTCGTGTGGAAGGGCGAGCCCTCGTTGAACATCGCGAGGTCGATCGTGCCGGCCCCGATGTCCGCCACCGCGACGCCGAGCTCCCGCTCCGTTTCGTTTGCAACGGCCTCCGCGGACGCGAGGGCGTTCACGACCAGCTCGTCGATCTTGACCCCGGCCTGGGCGACGCACTTCATCAGGTTCTGGACCGCGGTCTGGGGTGCCGTGACGATGTGCGTCTCGACCTCGAGCCGGAGCGCACTCATGCCGAGCGGGTCCTTGATGCCCTCCTGGCCGTCGACGATGAAGCCTCGCCGCTCGACGTGGAGGACGTCTCGGTTCGGCGGGATCGCGACGGCCCGAGCCACCTCGATCGCCCGCCGGATGTCCTCGCGGGAAACCTCCCGGGTGTGTGACGACACGGCGACCTGGCCGGTCGAGTTCAGGCTTTCGATCTGCGAGCCGCCGACGCCGACGAAGGCCTTGTCGATCTTCCAGCCGGACAGGCGCTCGGCCCGCTCGACCGCGTCCCGGATCGACCGGACCGTCTGGTCGATGTTGACGACGGCGCCCTTCTTCAGGCCCGAGGCCGGCACCGTGCCGTGACCGATCACGGTCAACTTGCCGTCGCGGCCGATCTCACCGATCAGCGCGCAGACCTTGCTCGTGCCGACGTCGATGCCGACGAGTACGCCTTCTACCACGATGCCCTCAAATGAAGTGCCGCCGGATCAGGGCGACATTGTTGAAGATCCGGAACCCGAAGTTGATGAGCGCGACGAGGTACAGGTCCAGGCTGAGCCGATCCCCGATGAAGGTCAGGATCACCGCCACGATCGCGTTGGTCACGAACCCAGAGATGAAGATCCGGTTGTCGTAGACGCCGTCGAGCTCGGCCCGCACCGCCCCGAGGACCGAATCGAGCGCGGCGAGGATCGCCACGGCCGAATAGCGGCTGAACTCGAAGCTGACGTTGACGTTGAGGACAAGCCCGAGCAGGACGCCCACCAGCAGGCCTGCCAGGGGGAGGAACACGTTTCCCGTCCTCGCTGCGGTGCGTTTGCGCACAGGGTAGCCCAGTCGGTAGGCGCGAGGTAGCCCTGGCCGACGCGATTCGCTCGTGGCCCACGCTCACCTCGGTGTCGCTCGCGGGAGATACGTCCCGCTCTTGTCGCCGGCAACGTAGATCCGGGCGACCGACGATTCACGGTCGAAGAGGAGGCTTTGGAGGAGGCGCACCTGGGCCGGGATCAGGTCGGTGGGACGAACCGAGGGGTTGTAGAACCCGAACACCGCGGTCCACGTCCCGGCGCCGGCGGTGATCGTGTAGCCGTCCGTGTCGTCGAGCCACACATGGAGAGCCGGCGCGGCGCTGCCGACGTCGGCTGGAACGAGCGCGGCCAGGCGGGTGGCGGCGTCGAGATCGTCCGAGCTCAGCGTCGAGCCCGCGACGATGAGGCCCGCCGAGCCGGCCCGCCGATCGACGACCGTCGGGACATGGGCGTCGCCGGCCCCAACGGCGTCGACGGCCGCGAAGAGCACGCCGCCGCTGTCGGCCAGGAAGCGGTTGTCGCCTACCTGCCAGATGAGGATCGGGACTCGCTCCCGGATCGTGATCGTGATGGCGTGCGGCAGGGAGACCGTGACATACGCCGCGGCGACCGCCGGCAGGGCCGCGAGGCGAGCCTCGATCGGGCCGGTCTCGATCTGGAAGAGATTCGTGCCCTGCGGAACCTGGACATTCGCGAGGATGGTGTCCGCCGCGGTCCACTGCAGCGTGGGCTTGTCGATCTCGGTCAGGCCGAACGTTGCCGCTCCCGTGAGGAGCTTGAGGGCCACGCCGGCCACGAGCATCCCGAGCAGCCCTGCGGCCCGGGCCGGGCTGATCAGCCGCGCGCGGCCCCCGAGCCGCCCCGCGGCACGCGCCCGTCGCGTCCCGGATGCCCGCGACCGACGAGCGCGCCGGCCCGTCACCTCGGCAGGTCTTCGGGTCGAAACCGGGTCACGGGCCGCGCGGCGTGGCGCTCGATCGCGAGATCGATGACCCGAAGGCAGACCGCCCGGAAGTCGAGGTCGGCCTCGGCGGGCAGCGTCGGAAAGAGGCTGATCGGCGTGAACCCCGGGATCGTGTTGATCTCTGACAGGTAGATCGCCTCGTCGCGGACGAGGAAGTCGACCCGGGCAAAGCCCTCGGCGCCGACCGAGCGGTAGGCGTCGCGGGCGAGCTTCTGCATCGTCAGCCGCATCGACGCGGGCACGTCGGCATGCGTGGAGGTCTCGGACAGGCCGGGTGTGTACTTCGCGGCGTAGTCGTAGAACTCGTGACCGGCGACGATCTCGCCGGGGCCGTAGATGCCGAGCGGCGGCTCGTTGCCGATGACGGAGATCTCGAGGTCCCGGGCATCGGCGAGGTAGCGTTCGACCACGGCCACCGTGTCGTACTGGAACGCGAGGTCCAGGGCCGGTGTCCGCTCGGCCGCGGTGTGCGCGAGCGTCATCCCGACCGACGAGCCGAGCCGCGCCGGCTTGACCATGAGCCGCGGGTCCTCACCGCCCGAGAAGGCGTCGAGCTCGCCGAGGACCAGTTCGGGACTCGCCCGCCACTGGCTCGCCCGAATCTCTCGCCAGTCGATCACGGGCAGGCCGAGGCCCCGCCAGAGCCGCTTCTGGACGACCTTGTCCATGCCCACGGCCGACCCGAGCACCCCGGAGCCCGTATACGCGAGCCCGGCGGCGTCGAGCAGGGCCTGGACGGTGCCGTCCTCGCCGAACGGCCCGTGGAGGGCGATGAAGACGACCGGTGCCGGCTCGAGCGCCGCGAGGGCGTCCAGGGCCGCCCCGGTCTGGTACGGCCCGTCCCCGCCGAGGGCGACCGGATCGTCGTACGCCGATTGCGGCCGACCGTCGCGGCGATGATCTGCCGGGAGCCACCACCAGCGGCTCTCGAGGTCGATCAGGACCTGGCGAACATCCACAGAGGCACCGAGGAGGGCGTCGGCGATCGCGGTTCCGGAGACGATCGAGACATCGTGCTCGACCGACGGGCCACCGAGGAGCACGACGATCGGCGGGTAGGCTGAGCGATCGCTCGTCACGGACCGACCTCCCCTTCCCCGTCTTCGGCCGGCCAGGGCCAGCCCGACCAGTCGCCGACGAACACGATCTCGGGCTCGAGGCCGACGCCGTCGCGCTCGAGGATGGTGGCACGGACTCGGTCCAGCAGGCGGCGGACGTCGGCAGCCGTGCCGCGGCCGTCGTTGATGATGAAGTTCGCGTGCTTCTCTGAGACGCTGGCGCCCCCGACCCGGAGGCCCTTCAGCCCGGCCCGGTCGATGAGCTCACCCGCCGACGGCCCCGCCGCGGGGTTCCGAAACGCGCTCCCCGCGGACGGGATCCCGAGCGGCTGATGGGCCTGCCGCCAGTGTCGGATGTCGTCGAGCCGCTCCTTGATCGTGTCGGCGGGCGCCGCTTCGAGGCGGAACGTCGCGGCGATGACGATCTCGGCGGAGCCGTCGGCGGCCGAGTGCTTGAACCGGCTGTCGCGGTAGGCGAAGCCGAGATCGCCGACCGCGATCCGCGCCTCCGTGCCATCGCCGAGCAGGACGTCGGCGCTCTGGATCACCGAGGCGATGTCGGCTCCATGCGCCCCGGCGTTCGCCCAGACGGAGCCGCCAACGGTGCCCGGGATCGCGAGCCCGAACTCGAGCCCCGACAGTCCGGCCCGCTGCGTCTCGGTGGCGGCCCGCGCCATCGCGACCCCCGCCTCGGCGGTGTAGCGGTCGTCCTCGACCCGGCTGCCCTCGGCCTTCACATGGACGACAAGACCGCGGATGCCGCGATCCGAGATCACGATGTCGCTCCCCCGGCCGAGCAGGAACAGCGGCAGCTCGCGGGTCCGGGCGAAGCGGACGAGGGCCCGGAGCTCGAACGCGTTGTGGGCCGTCGCCAGGAGGTCGGCACGCCCGCCGACGCGCATCGTCGTGAACCGCGCCAGTGGCGACTCGCGCTCGGCCTTGACACCGACGCGGCGGGCAATGTCGCCGGCGATTCGGAGCGCATCGAAGTCCGGCGATTCAGTGCTCACGCGAGTGCGACCCGATCTCGGGAGATCGCCGCGATGGCGTCGGGGCTGGGCAGCGGCGACCGCTTCGCGAGCGCGAGGAGCAGCTCCGCGACGGCGTCGGCCGCACCTGGACGGCCGAGGCTCCGAGCGGCCGTCGCCATCCCGGCGTACGTCCCCGGATCGTCGATGAGCGTCGCGGCAGCGAGGAGCGCGGGGCCGTCGAACGCCTCGTCCTCGACGATCCGGGCGGCACCGGCCGCTGCCACGGCCTCGGCGTTCGCGTGTTGGTGGCCGCCCGCGAAGCGATACGGCACGACGACCATCGGCAGCCCGAAGGCGGTGACCTCGGCCAGCGTCGACGAGCCGGCCCGCCCGATCACGAGGTCGGCGGCCGCAAGGGCCGTGACCATGCCCTCGCGCAGGAATGGTTCCGGGCGATAGCGGGCTCGGATGGCGTCAGGCAGTCGCTGGCGCGAAGCGAGGGCTTCGGCGTACCCGGCGTCGCCGGTCAGGTGGATCACGAACCACCGCTCCGTGAGCGCCGACAGCACCTCGATGACGGCGCTGTTGAGCCGCGCGGCCGCCTGCGAGCCGCCGAAGACGAGGATCACCCGGGCCTCGGCGGGGATGCCGAGCTGCTCGCGGGCGGCAAGCCGGTCAACCGAACCGAGCTCGCGGATCGGGGTACCGGTCTCGTAGCAATGGGCAGCGCGGAGGGCCGCGCAGGTGGCCGCGAAGGACACCCCTACAGCGGCGGCGAGCCGCGCGGTCGCGCGGACGCTCCGGCCCGGGATCACGTTGCCCTCCCAGAGCAGGACCGGGATGCCGAGGGGACGAGCCGCCAGCATCACCGGAATCGCGAGGTAGCCGCCCGTCGTGAAGATGGCGGCAGGCCGGTGGGCGGCGAGCAGCGCGGCCGCCTGGGGGACGGAGAGCGTCAGGCGCAGCGGGTCGAGGACGAGATGGACGTCCCGATCGACCGAGCGCAGCGACCGCAGGGCGAGCCGGCGCAGCGGGAAGCCCGCCTCCCGGACGAGCTTGTCCTCGAGACCCCGGCGCCCGCCGATCCAGTCGATCTCAGGCGCGAGGACGCGGCGTCGAAGCGAGCTCGCGACGGCGAGAGCCGGGTAGATGTGGCCCCCCGTGCCCCCGCCCGCGATCAGCAGGCGCATCGATCTTCTGCTCCGTTCTCTGGCTGGACTTCTGCGCGATTCTCCGTTCTCCGGGTTCAAGCGTCTCGCGCGAGATCGAGAGCAGGATCCCGACGGCGGCGAAGCTCACGACGAGCGACGAGCCACCGGCGCTGATGAACGGAAGGGTGATCCCCGTGACCGGCAGCAGCGCCACGACGACCGCGATGTTGATGAATGCCTGGAGGCACAGCCAGGCCGTGATGCCCGCTGCGAGCAGCGCCCCGAAGGTATCGGGCGCGCGCATCGCGGTCCGGATCCCCGCCCACGCCAGGACCAGGAAGAGAGCGATGACCGCGGCTGCGCCGACGAACCCGAACTCCTCGCCGATGATCGCGAAGATGAAGTCGTTCCAGGCGTTGGGCAGGTACAGCCCGCCGGCGAGCTTGCTCTCCCCGAGGCCGCTGCCGAGGATCCCGCCGAGGCCGAGCGCGAGCAATCCCTGGATCGTGTGGAAGCCGGCTCCCAGCGGGTCGGCCCACGGATCCAGGAAGGCCCTGATCCGATCGGATTGGTAGCCGCGCAGGCCGACGAGCAGGACGCCGACGACGCCGACCGCGCCGATGGCCCCGAACTGCCAGAGGCTCGCGCCGGCGACGAAGAACATCGTGAACGCCGTGATGCCGATGACCGCGGTGGTCCCGAGGTCCGGCTCTCGGAATACCAGGAGTGCCACGGGAGCGAGAATCAGGAGGAACGGAATCGTTCCGCTGCGGAAGCTCCCAACTCGAGCGCCGCGATTGGCGAGCCAGTGGGCCAGATAGATGATCAGGGCCAGCTTGGCGACCTCGGCGGGATGGATCGCCGGGAGCGGCCCGAGGACGAGCCAGCGCGCCGACCCGCCGACGACGCGATTGAACTGCGGCACGAAGACGAGGACGAGCAGGACGACCGCGACCGCATAACCCGGCACGGACGCGAGCCGTAGGACGCGATAGTCGATCCGCATGACGGCCACGAGCACCAGCAGCCCGATCCCGGCCCACAGGATCTGCGGCCCGACGATCGCGAGCGTGTCGTCCTTCTCGATGTACGACCGCAGCGCCGAGGACGAGTAGACCATCAGGATCCCGATCGCGGCGAGCGCCACGACCGCGACGAGGATCGCGTAGTCCGGCTGGTGACGTTCCCGCTGGAGGACGTCGGCCTTGGTGCGGGCGGCGGGTCGGGCGTCCGCACCCGCCGCACCGCGCCGGGTCGTCGGCGCTGCCGCTCGGCCGCGATGCCGCTCGGCGCCGAGCGAGCGCTCGGATCGGGGGGGCTTTCCGTCGAGGGCGCGCCGTGCGAGGCCCATCAGGGCTTTCGCTCGGTGGGGAGCACGTGGCCGCCGGGGAGCACGTGCTCGCCGGGGAGCGCGGCCACGGCAACCTTGAACGCGCGACCACGGGCCTCGTAATCGGGAAACATGTCAAAGCTCGCGGCAGCCGGGCTCAGGAGGACGGTCGCGGCCGGCTCGGGGGACGCGCCGCCCAAACGTTCTGCCGGCTTCTCGGCGGCCGCGTTGGCAGCGTCGGCTGCGGCGGCCTCCCGCGCCAGCTCACCCGCGCGCCCGATCGCGGTTTCGAGGGTCGGCGCGTGCTCGATCGTCCGAAGCCCGGCCCCGGCGAAAAGACGCTCCAGCTTCGCGGCGCTCTCCCCGATCAGCACGGCCGCCGCCGCGCGATCGGCGACGACCCGGGCCAGCGGCGACAGGTCGACGCCCTTGTCGCGGCCGCCGGCGATCAGCACGATCGGCCCCTCGAAGGCCTGCAGCGCTGCCACGACGGCATCTGGCTGGGTGCCCTGCGAATCGTTGACGTACCGGATGCCGTCGACGACATCGACCGTCTCGAGGCGGTGCTCGACGCCGGTGAAGGCCGCGACGGCGCGCCGAATGGCGGCGACCTCGACGCCGAAGAGCAGGCCCACGGCCACCGCCGCCATGGCATTCGAGATGTTGTGCCGCCCTGGGATCGCGAGCTCCGCGACGGGCAGGATCCGGTTCGTGCCGCTCCGCGGCTCGCCCCCCATGACGGCCGCCAGCGGCTCCACGTCCGAGGCGACGATCCAGCCGTCGACCAGGCCGAGGCCGCCACGCTCGGGGGCCTGGAGCCGGTACGACACCGATCGAGCCACGCCGGTCCCGGCATACGCCCCGAGGACCGGGTCGTCGGCGTTGATGACGAGCGCGCCGTGGGGATCGACGAGCTCCGCCAGGCGACGCTTGACCCGCCGGTACGCGGCGAGGTCGCCATGCCGGTCGAGGTGGTCCGCAGTCACGTTCGTGTAGACCGCGACGGTCGTCCCGCGGGACAGTGTCGGCAGCTGCAGCTCGGAGAGCTCGAACACCACGCGGTCATCCGGCCCGAGCTCCGGCAGACGCTCCACGATCGGGCGGCCCATGTTGCCGCCGAGGATCGCTCGATGCGTCGGGTCCGCGGCGAGCACGGCATGGGTGAGCGCCGAGGTGGTCGTCTTGCCCTTCGTGCCGGTGATCCCGATCGTCGGCGACGGGCAGAGCCTGAGAAACAGGTCGGGCTCCCAGATGACGGCCGGCGCCGACGGATCGCCGGCTCGCCGACGCTCGACCAGCTCGCCGAGGGCTGCGCGAAGCCGTGGCTCGGTCGTCGGGAAGTCCGGGTTGATCGACGGCGAGCTCGTGACGAGCTCCGCGTCTTGCCAAGCCTCGGCTGGCTCGACGTCCGGCCCGAGGAGGAGTCGGACCCGTCGGCCGTCCAGGCCCTCGATCGCGCCTCCGAGCTCCGCGGCCGGCCGGCCGTCGTAGATCGTGACATCGGCGCCCGCGTCGACGAGAAACCGGGCGAGCGCCAGCCCACTGCGCGCGAAGCCGAGAACCGCCACCGCTCGGCCTCGAAGGGCGCCGTCGCGGATCGCAGCCATCGTGAGGCGGTCGGGATCGATCGGTCGCCGGGTGGCCGTCGGCTCCATCGTCATCGAGCTCACTGGAGCCGATCGATCGAGGCGAGGAACAGGGTGACGCCGATCAGCCCGGCGATGATCCCGACGATCCAGAACCGCAGGGTGATCTTCTCCTCGTTCCAGCCGAGCAGCTCGTAGTGATGGTGGAGCGGGCTCATCTTGAAGATCCGCCGGCCCCCAGTGATCTTGAAGTACGCGACCTGGAGGACCACCGAAGCGGTCTCGATGACGAAGACGAGGCCGATGAACGGGAGCACGAGGATCTGGCCGGTGATGAGCGCCGTGACGGCGAGCGTCGCCCCGAGGGCGAGCGAGCCCGAGTCACCCATGATCACCTGGGCGGGGTGGACGTTGAACCACAGGAAGCCGAGCAGCGCCCCGATGATCAGGGCGCACAGGGAGGCGAGGTTCGGCTGGGTCGGCTCGTTCAGGAGTGCGATGAGCAGGTACGCCACGAACGCGAAGACCAGGGTCCCGCCGGCCAGGCCGTCGAGGCCGTCGGTGATGTTCACGCCGTTTGCCGAGGCGATGATCGCGAACGCGGCGAAGACGATGTAGATCGCGGGCGAGACGGCGACCGAGCCGACGAAGGGGACCGCGATGACGTCGATCGCGTAGGTTCGCTGGATCTGGAACGCGGCGACGACGCCGACCACCACGAGCCACAGCATCTTCTGCCGGGCATGAATCCCTTCGCCCGTCTTGGCGTTCAGGTAGTCGTCGACCGCGCCGAGAGCGCCGACGAGGAGCAACGTCGCGAGGGGCGCGATGATCCCGAACTGCGGAAAGCCGCGCAGCAGGACGAAGAGCACGAGGACGACGGCGATCAGGAGCAGACCGCCCATCGTCGGGGTCCCGGCCTTCGCGAGGTGCGTCTCGGGACCCTCCACCCGGATCTGCTTCCCCATGCCGATGAACCGCAGGAACCGGATGTAGGCGGGCATCAGGATGACGATGACCGCGAACGCAAGCAGGAGCGCCTGGATCAGCTCGACGCTCATCGGCCAAGGGCCTTGGGATCATCCCGGAGCGCGTCGATGAGCTTGTCCAGCTCGACTCCGCGGGACGCCTTGACGAGGACGACGTCGCCGGGCCGGAGCCGATGCTGGAGGAGGTCGACCGCGGCGTCGCGATCGCGGGCCTGGAGGATCCGCGTCGGATCGAGACCCGCGCCCTTTGCGCCGGCGGCGATCCCCGCGGCCCCGGCGCCGACCACGACGAGCAGGTCCGCCGTCGTCGCGGCCGCCACGCCGACCTCGCGATGGCCGGATTCGGCGTCGCGGCCGAGCTCGAGCATCTCGCCGAGGACGGCGACGCGGCGGCCCGGCAGCCCTGCCAGGAGGTCGAGGGCCGCCTTGACCGACGGCGGTGAGGCGTTGTAGCTGTCGTCGATGACCCGGATCGAGCCGAGCGGGATCACCTGTCCGCGATGGGCTGCGGACCAGCCGCCGGCGAGCGCGTGGACGATCGTCTGTGGCGCCATGCCGGCGGCGTGACCCACGGCGGCGCCGGCAAGAGCGTTGTGGACCGAGAGCTGCCCCAGGCCCGGAATCGCGGCTGGCAGCCGGACCGGTCGGCCGGTGCCCGGGGCGGCGGGGAGCCGGAGCGAGAAGCGCATCCCATCGAAGCCGGCCGACGTGATCCCATCGGCCCCGACATCGGCGTCGGCCGCGAACCCGTACGTGATCGTGGGGGCGGCCGTTCGCTCCGCCATCCGCCGGACCCGCCGATCGTCGGCGTTGAGGATGGCCGTGCCGTCCGAGGGAAGGGCCTCGACGAGCTCGCCCTTTGCCCGCTCGATCGCGGCGAGGGAGCCGAGCCGGCTCAGGTGGACGCCGTGAACCGCAGTCACGACGCCGATTCGCGGCTTCGCCATCCGCGCCAGGTCGGCGATCTCGCCACCGGCGTACATCCCCATCTCGAGGATGGCGGCGCCGTGCTCCGGGCCGAGGCGCAGGAGCGTGAGCGGCAGTCCGATCTCGTTGTTCTGGTTGCCCTCGCTGCGGAGGGTCCGGAAGCTCGCGCCGAGAACCGCCGCCGCGGCTTCCTTCGTCGAGGTCTTGGCGATGCTCCCCGTGACGCCGACGACGAGGAGATCGAACCTGGCACGCCAGCCGGCCGCGATGGCTCCGAGCGCGACGAGCGCATCGGGGACCTGGATCAGGGTGAGGTCACCCAGCGCCGCGATCTCCTCGGCGCCGGGCGCGCGGGACACGACGACGGCCGCCGCGCCCGCGGCAGCCGCCTCCCGCAGGAAGCGATGGCCGTCGGTCCGCTCGCCGGACAGCGCGACGAAGAGCTCGCCCGGCCGAACGAGGCGCGAATCCACGGCGGCGCCACGGATTGGGCGATCCGATCGGAGGAGGAGACGGCCGCCCGTGAACCGAGCCACGTCCTGGGCCGTGAGGGCCGGTGCGGGTCCCGGGCTCGGGGTCTGGCCCGACGGACCCGCGCCGGCTGGCGGCGACGAGGGCCGATCGACCGTCACGCCTGGAAGTGTCGCACAGGGACCCGGCGTCATTCCTTGGTGCCCGGCTTCATTCGCCGGCCTTGGCGACCGGTGCCTCCTCGACTGGCAGTGGCTGAAGCAGGCCGGGGATCGTGATCGCGTCGGTCGCGACCCGGCGGTAGAGCTCCGTCGAGGCGACCGGCAGGCTGAGCTGGCCGGCGGCGTTGCGATTCGGTCGGGCGCCGTGGATCTGGACGGCGACGATGAGGTCCGGATGGCCGACCCGGCGACCGATGAAGCCCACCGCGGTGAAGTTGTAGAGGTTCGGGAACCAGCGGCCGTGCACCGCATCCCAGATCTGGGCCGTGCCGGTCTTCGCCCCGAGCCAGTAGCCCGGGACCGTCGTGAAGCCCTTGTACCAGGGGATCTGGATGACGTGATGCATGAGGCCCGCCAGCTTGGGGCTGAGAGACGCTGGCAGGACGGAGCCGCGTGACGGTGCGTTCACGGGGTGCCCGCCGATCGAGGCGACCACGTGCGGCTGCACGAGGTTGCCGCCGTTGACCATGGCCGCGTAGGCGGTCGCGAGCTGGATCGGCGTGACGGCCACGCCCTGGCCGAAGGCCCCGTTGGCGAGGTCGATCTGGCGCCATGCGCTGATCGCTGGATCGTTGACGAGCCCGCCGACCTCGCCGGACAGATCGATCCCGGTTGGCGAGCCGAAGCCGAGCTGCGTCCAGACGTCGTGCAGCATCGCGGACGCATCCGCCACGGTCGGCGCGAGCCCGAGCGCGACCCGTGCGGCCACGACGTTCCGCGAATAGGCGATCGCGTCCTCGAGCTTCATGACGCCCATCCCGCGTCGGTCGGCATCCTCGATCTTCGTCCGGCCACCGTCGAGCCTGAGGACGCCCGTGTCCCGATACTTCGTCGCGAGGGTCGTCGTGCCGGCCTCGAGAGCCGTCAGGACCGTCAGCATCTTGAAGACCGAGCCCGGCTCGTAGACGTCCGAGATGATCGGATCGATGAAGCGCCGCGGGTCGGCGGTGGCCGTCGCCGCGTAGTTGTTGCCGTCGTAGCCGGGATAGGTCGCTTCGCCGAAGACCTCGCCGGTGTACGGGTCGAGGACGACCGCCGAGGCGCTCGCGGCGCGATCGGCGATCTTCACCGCCATGACCTCCTGCTCCATCGCGAGCTGGAGCCCGGAATCGATGGTCAGCTGGAGATCGTCGCCGGGCGCGCCCGCCTGGACGACGCGCTGGGTGTCGGCGAGGGGCATGCCGTTGGCGTCCTTGTCGTACTCGACGACCTCGGGCTTGCCGGCCAGCGGTGCCTGGTAGAACTGCTCGATCCCGTACTGGCCGGCGCCGGCCTGGTTGACGAAGCCGAGGAGCTGCGCCCCGAGTGACATCCCCGCGCCACCACCGGCCTGGGGGTACTGACGGAACGAGTCCGATTCGAACGAGATCCCGACGATGCCCTGGTTCGCCGCCGCCGAGCGGATCGCCTCGGACTGGCCGGGCGCGAGATCGCGCGCCAGGATGAGGTACGGCTTCCCGGTGTCGAGCTTCGCCCTCACCCCGGCGGCGCCGGCCTCGTCGAGCCCGAGCATCTGGGTCAGGAAGTCGACCATCTGCTGTTTGCCCGCCTCGGTCATCCGCTCGGCGGACACGACGAGCCGGTCACGGCTGACGCTGGTGGCCAGGACCACGGTCCCGCTGCGGTCAAAGATCGCGCCGCGCCGGCTCGGGATCTCGGTCCGGATGAAGAGCTGGCGATGCGCGCTATCGACCAGCCGGTCGTGCTGCGAGATCTGCCAGTAGCCCAGCCGGACGACGAGAGCGCTCCCGAGCAGCCCGAACACCACCAGCAACGTGATGAGCCGGGTGCCGGAAACGGTCCGTGGGATCACCGATGGAGGGCCCTATCGCGCCGACAGGACGACGGGTCCGCCGAGCTGGCCAAGTCCGGCGTCCAGCGCCCCCTTGCGGATCGCGGGCTCGGCGCCGAGTCGCTCCACGGCGGAACGGAGGTCGACCTTCAGGGCCGACAGCCGATCGCCCTCCGAGACGAGGCGGACGATGTCATAGCTCGTCGCCGCAACGCGGACGCTCTGGCTCAACGAGAGGAACGCGACGCTGAAGATGATGACGATGGCCGCGAGCAGCGCCCCGACGGCTCGGGGTCGCTGGGCCACCCGAACGCCCCGCCGGGCCGAGGTTCGTCGAGCTCCGTGGGCTCGCGTCCCGGCGGCCGGACGCCGCCGCGAGGGCGGCACCGCATCGGGGCGCGGGCCGAGGCCCGGGCGAAGCCATGGGAGGGTGATCCCGGGACGCGGCCGGGCGCCTTCGTAGATGGCCATCAGTCGGCGAACCCGTACCGCGAGCGAGGCGCGCGGCCATCGAGGAAGAGCGGATCCATCGGGGCGTCGTCGAACATCGACCCCGAGTCCGTCTCGGCGCGGTCGCGATCGGGCCGTCGATCGTGGCGCTCGTGGACCTCGTGCAACCGGCGCCCGTAGGTCCGTCGGCGGCTGGTGTTGTGGCGCTTGCTCACGGGACTCCTCCTCCCCTGAATGGCGCGTCCGACGGTTCCTGACCGCCGATCCGCTCGGCTGGCTAGGCGGCGAGGCGCTCGGCCGCGCGGAGCCGGGCGCTCCTGGCACGGGGGTTCGCTGCGATCTCCGCGGCGGCGGGAACGATTCCCTTCGGCGTCACGAGGCGCAGGCGCGGCAGGCGGCCGCAGACGCAGACGGGCAGCTCGGGCGGGCAGGAGCAGCCCCGCCGTTCGGCCTGGAAGAACCGCTTGACAATCCGGTCCTCGAGCGAGTGGTAGCTCAGCACCACCAGTCGGCCGCCCGGGCGCAGCAGGTCGAGAGCCGCGGCGAGCCCGCCCTGGAGGGCCTCGAGCTCCTCGTTCACCGCGATGCGGAGGGCCTGGAAGACCCGGGTCGCGGGATGGATGCGGCGCCGACCCGGCGCCCGCGACGGAGCGACGCGCTCGATCAGCGAGGCGAGCTCCTGGGCGGTCCGGATCGGCAAACCGCGTCGAACCTCGACGATGGCCCGGGCAATCCGTCCGGCAAATGGCTCCTCGCCATAGCGCCGGAAGAGCGCGGTCAACTCGGCAGCGTCGAGGGTCTCGAGCAGCTCCGCGGCCGGGACGCCGCTCGAGGCGTCGAAGCGCATGTCGAGGGGGCCATCGGCCCGAAAGCTGAAGCCACGATCGACGTCCGAGAGCTGGAAGCTCGAGAGCCCCAGGTCGAGCAGGCAACCGTCGACGACCCCGAAGCCCACACCTGGCGCGACCGTTCCGAGCTCCCGGAAGTTCGCCTGCCGCAGCACGAGGCGCTGTCCGAATCGGGGCCCGAGGCGAGCCTGGACTCTGGCGATGGCCGCCGCATCGGCGTCGAGACCGAGGAGGCGGCCATCAGGGTCGGTCGCCGCCAGGATCCGCTCGGCGTGCCCACCGCCGCCGACGGTCGCGTCGATCTGAAGGCTGCCAGGGGCGGCCGCGAGCATCGTCACGACCTCCTCGACCAGCACCGGCTGGTGCCCTTCCTTCATCTCTCCTCCACCGTCAACGGTTCGGGTCCGAATGGATCCTGGAAACGCGTGTGGTCCTAGATCCCGAGGCCGGCGATCGCCTTCGCGAAGTCCCCGGCGTTGTCCATGCGTGTGCGGTACTTCGCCCAGCGGTCGGGCGACCAGATCTCGGCGTGATCCCGGATGCCGACGACGATCGCGTCGGTCGCGAGACCGGCTTCGTCCCGGAGGTACGCCGGCACGAGCACCCGGCCCTGGCGATCGAGCTCGACCTCCTGCGCGCCGCCGAAGATCTGGCGCTGGAAGAGTCGAGCCGCGTCGTCGGTGATTGGCAGGCCCGCGGCCCGCGTCGAGAGCGCTTCCCAGCCGGAGCGGCTATGGATCGCGAGGCAACCGTCGATCCAGCGCGACACGACGGCGCCGCCCTCGAGCTGAACGCGGAACCGCGCCGGGACGGCGATCCGCCCCTTGTCGTCCACCGTGTGCCGGTACTCGCCGGTGAACACTCGAGGATGCACCCCAGTTGAAGCGATTGCGACGGGCCCGCGGGGACCGCGGGCCCGTCTTCGGTGTCGCGGAGCTCTGGAGTGCCCTTCCGGAGGTCCGCTGATGGCTCGATCGTGGGTCGGGGTCCGACGGACTCGGGCTACTCCCCACTATTCCCCACTTCTCACCACTTGCGGGCATCATAGCGCCCGCGAATCAGCAGTCAATGCCAATTTCGACGGAATCCGGAAACTGGGTGCCCGGGCTTTGCCTTGCGGGCTCAGGATCCGGCGGCGAAGCTCAGCCGCAGCAGGGGTAGGTCGGACCCGGCAGGTGGATCGTCTGGCCCGAGTAGATCGCGTTCGGGTTGGTGATCCCGGGATTGACTGCGACGATCAGGGCGATGGTGACCCCATACCGGCCCGCGATCGTCGACAGGCGGTCGCCCGGACGGACGACGTACCGGTAGCAGCCCGAGAAGTCGTTGCACTCCGAAAGTCGCACGAAGGGCGTGCGGCCGAGGTACAGGGTCTGGCCCACGACGATGATCCTCGGATCCGCGACCTGCGGGTTCAGCGTCACGACGGTCGCAATCGGGATCAGCCACCGATCGGCGATGGTCGACAGCGTCTCGCCCCGCTGCACGGTGTACAGGTAGCAGCCGTAGAGACCGCCGGGGCAAGGTGCCAGGGCCGTCAGGGGATCAGGTGTGACCTCCGGCGTGGGTCCGGTCGTCGGTGGCACCGATGGAGCGGGGCTCGACGTCGGCGTCCTCGTCGGAGCGCTGCTGGGGGCGAGCGTCGGGGGCGGCGCCGACCCCGTCGTAGCCCCGGTCGGCGCGATGCTCGCCCGAGCGACACCGGACGGCGCGGGCATCGCGAGCGGCAGGTCCAGCCCGCCGCGAGCGGCGACGAATGCGACCGAGGCGAGGGCGCAGGCCGTCGTGAACACGACCGCGAGGAGCACGGCCGGGGTCAGCGTCCGGCGGCCGGACGGTGTGCTGGGCGTCTCCACGCATCCTCCACTTCCCTCGGATGGCCGCAGACTCTAGTACCTTTTCTTCCTAGTCGTGCCGAAGGGACGGGTGCTAGGCTGCGCCGGTCCTCGCTCGGTACGAGCCGATCGAGGGAGGCCCAGCGATCGAGGCGCGTACCCCAGCGATGGCCCTGCCCCTGTCCGTCGAGACCGTCGCCCTTCAGGATCCGTCGCATCTTGCGCCGCATCGGATCCGGCGCTGCACGTTTCGACGGCTCATCCGCGTGGAGATGAAGGGCGACCGCGTGTACGACGTCGAGTGCCTCTACCCGGATCGGAAGCTGCCGATTCCACTGGGCGACCTCGATTCGGCGATGCCGGTCTGCAACGCCTGCACAGCGGCCCACATCTTCCGGCCGGACGAGGATTAGCCCTCGATCACCCGCGCTTCTTCGGGTCCGCGGGACCCTCGATGACGACCTCGTCCTCACAGGTCGTGCAGCGGAAGACCCGCCGATACCAGCTGATGTCGTGCTCGATGTCGTGGGCGGCCGAATCGTGGTGGCCACCGCTGATCTCCGTCATGGGCGCCAGCTCCTCATCGCCGTGGCGATGCATGAGCCGCAGGGCTTCGTACTGCAGCATCTCAACCTCACTGTGGCTCGCTGTCGGCCAGGCGCGAGTGGTCGATCTGGACCGCGACCTCCTCGTCGCAGGACGCGCAGCGGTAGATCTGGGCTCCCCGGAGCAGCGACCGCTCGATGTCGTGCTGAGCGACTTCGTCGAGGTCCCGCGGCGCCATCGGAATCCAGTCATCCCCGTGGCGGTGTACCAGCCGGAGCGCTTCGTACTCCATCATGGCGACCTCCTCATGCTGCGGTGTCAACGAGCCGGCCTGTAAGCCGAGTTCTGTCCCGCCCCACGCCCGAAGGCGCGGAGCAGGGATGGCCATCCATCTGTTGGCCGTCGGTCACCCGACAGCTCATGCGGCCGACCCGAGGGCTGGGCAGCGCGCCTCTCCCCCGGCGAACCGGGTTGCGCCCTCCTATTTGGCCTTGCTCCGGGTAGAGCTTGCCGCGTTTCACTCCGACTCCGGGCCGAAGCCCCGAGCCGGCATCGTCACTGTGGCGCTGGTCCTCGCCTCGCGGCGGACGGGTGTTGCCCGCTACCCTGCGCTGTGGAGCTCGGACTTTCCTCACGCCGCCGGGTTGCCCCGGCGACGCGCGGCCATCCGGCCGGCTCGCTGACCGCGGAATAGTACCCGACCGCCCTCGGCCACCCTTCCGCCCCGGCCGGGCCCCGGCCGTCAGCGCGGCCGGCGAACCACCGATTCAGGCCCGCCCGCCATCACCCGGTCGATTGCCTCGTTCGCCAGCGCGTCGGCCAGGGAGTTCTGGGCCCGAGGCACGTGCGCGGCGGTCCAGCCGCCCGGGAAGCCACGCAGCGTTCGGAGCGTGTCGGCCCAGAGGGGCTGGAGCTTCGCATCCTTGACCCGCCACCGCCCGTGCAGCTGCTCGACGATGAGGTTCGAGTCGAGGAGCAGCTCGACGCGGCGGGCACCGAGCTCCACCGCGAGGCGGACCGCGCGCAGGACGCCGGTGTACTCGGCGACGTTGTTCGTCTGGATGCCGAGGTAATCGGAGATCGTCGCGTCCGGGCGGGCGCCGGGGTCATGGGCGTCTGCCCGATCGAGCGCGATCAGCGCGGCTCCCGCCGACGCCGGCCCCGGGTTGCCACGCGCGGCACCGTCGGTCCGGACGACGAACCCGGCAGCGACTCCAGCCTCGGCGTGTGGCTCGTCGAACCCGAGCGTCAACGGCTCGCCGCCCGTGCGGCCGGTCAATCGCCTCCGGCGTCGCCCGCGGGTCCGACACCCCCGTCGGCAGCCGGCGGTAGATCCGTGTGCGGGAGGACCGGGAGCGGGGTCCCGGCCGCGGATTCGGCCGGCTCGCCTCGAAGCTTCCGCCACGCCCACTGGAGCGGGTCGTAGAACTCGTCGGCCAGGCGCTCCTTGAGCGGGATGATCGCGTTGTCGGTGATCTTGATGTGCTCCGGGCAGACCTCGGTGCAGCACTTCGTGATGTTGCAGTAGCCGATCCCGCCCTCGTCCTTCAGGTACGACCGCCGGTCGGCCTGGTCGATCGGATGGAGCTCGAGCCCGGCAACGCGGACCAGGTAGCGGGGCCCCATGAACGGGCGCTCGGTCTCGTGGTTGCGCAGGACGTGGCAGACGTCCTGACAGAGGAAGCACTCGATGCACTTCCGGTACTCCTGGACCCGCTCGATGTCGCGCTGCTGCCAGCGCCAGTCCTCCTGGGGAACGTCGTCGGGCGGGCTGAACGGCTCGATGGTCTTGTTCACCGCGTAGTTCCAAGAAACGTCCGTCACGAGGTCCCGGATCAGGGGGAACGCGCGCATCGGCTCGACCGTGATCGGTTCCGCCAGGTCGAAGTCGGACAGCCGGGTCTTGCAGGTCAGGCTCGGCCGGCCGTCGACCTCGGCGCTGCAGGAGCCACACTTGGCCGCCTTGCAGTTCCAGCGAACGGCGAGGTCCGGGGCCTCGTTGGCCTGGATCCAGTGGAGGGCATCGAGGACGACCATCCCCTCCTCCACCGGGACGGTGTAGTCCTCGAACCGACCCGGCGTCTCGGGCGTCCCGCGGAAGACTCGGAGCTGTGCGTCGGGCATGGTTCTCCCCGTCTCAGTGCGCGGCGCCGAGGAGCTCGCGCAGCGCCGCCGGCATCGCCGGCAGCGCGGTTGAGCGGACCTCCATGCGCTGATTCCGGCCCTGCCGGACTACGGTATTCCGATTGCCCCAGTTGGCATCGTCCGTCTCCGGGTGGTCGAGGCGGCTGTGGGCCCCCCGGCTCTCGGTCCGATGGCGGGCACTCCGCGCAATCGCCTCCGAGATCGTCAGGAGGTTGCCGACCTCGAACACCAGGTTCCAGCCCGGGTTGTAGGTTCGCCCGCCACCAACGGCCACGTTCGCCCAGCGGGCTCGCAGCGCCTCGAGCTCGCCGATCGCCTCGTCGAGGTCCGCTTCGACGCGGTAGATCCCGACGAGCCGCTGCATCATCGACTGGAGGTCACGCTGGAGGGCATACGGATCCTCGCCGCCGTCGCGCTCCAGCGGCACGGCCAGTGCCCGGCCCGCCTCGGCGACCTGGACGGGATCGACATAGGACTCGCCGTCGAGACTCGCCGCGAAGGCCGCAGCCCCTTTGCCGGTCCGAGCCCCGAATACGAGCAGGTCCGACAGCGAGTTGCCTCCGAGCCGGTTCGCGCCGTGCATGCCGCCGCTCGCCTCTCCGACTGCGAAGAGGCCGGGTCTCGTGGTGGCGCCGGTTTCCGCATCGACACGGATCCCGCCCATGACGTAGTGGGTCGTTGGGCCGACCTCCATCGGACCCTTCGTGATGTCGACGTCGGCGAGCTCCTTGAACTGCTCGTACATCGATGGCAGCTTCCGGCGGACATGCTCCGGGGGCAGGTAGCTGATGTCGAGGAAGACCCCGCCGTGGGGCGAGCCGCGGCCCTCCCGGACCTCCGTGTAGATCGCCCGTGAGACGTTGTCGCGCGTCGAAAGCTCTGGCGGCCGGCGGGCGTCGGTCTGCTTGCCCTGGGATTGGGCGGTGACCCAGCGAGTGGCCTCCTCGTCCGTTGCCGCGTACTCCGCCCGGCGATCTTCCGGCAGGTACCGCCACATGAATCGCTCGCCGTCGTTGTTTCGGAGGATCCCGCCCTCGCCGCGGACGGCCTCGGTGACGAGCAACCCGCGGACACCCGGCGGCCACACCATCCCGGTTGGGTGGAACTGGACGAACTCCATGTCGATGAGCTCGGCGCCCGCCTCGTACGCCAGGGCCTGGCCGTCGCCGCTGTATTCCCACGAGTTCGACGTGATCTCGTAGGCCTTGCCGATCCCGCCGGTCGCGAGGACCGTGGCCTTGGCCGGGAAGAGGATCGGCCGGCCGGTCGTGCGCCAGTAGCCGAAGGCGCCGCTGATCCGCTCCGGGCCGGTCGTCAGGTGGGTGATCGTGCACTCCATGTACACGTCGATCCCGGC
Source organism: Candidatus Limnocylindrales bacterium (assembly GCA_038230295.1). GTDB lineage: Bacteria > Chloroflexota > Limnocylindria > Limnocylindrales > CSP1-4 > UBA5189. Next base: position 36,514 of record JBBRNM010000004.1, on the reverse strand, counting down.
CCGGACCGCCCGGTCCTGGAGGGTCCGGATCATCTCGAGGCCGGTCCGGTCGCCGACGTGGGCCAGCCGGGGATGGGTGTGGCCGCCGAACGGCCGCTGCAGGATTCGGCCGTCCTCGGTCCGGTCGAACACTGCGCCCCATTTCTCGAGCTCGCGGACCCGGTCCGGCGCCTCCATCGCGTGGAGCTGGGCCATCCGCGGGTTGTTCAGGAGCTTGCCGCCGACCATGGTGTCCCGGAAGTGGATCTGCCAGGTGTCGTCCGGGGCCACGTGGCCGAGCGCAGCGGCGACGCCGCCTTCGGCCATCACCGTGTGGGCCTTGCCGAGGAGCGACTTGCAGACGAGTGCGACGCTCGCGCCGGCGTCGCGCGCGGCGATGGCCGCCCGAAGTCCCGCGCCGCCGGCACCGACGACGAGCACGTCTACCGGGTGGGTCTCGAGGGGCCCTGCGGGCCGATTGGCGAGCAGCATCGACGGCGACCTGGGCCCCTTACAGCCTGATGGCCGGGTCGACGAAGAGCCCCAGGGCCATGGCCCGGACGTAGACGTCGGCGAGGGTCACCGTGATCAGGCTCGCCCAGGCCCAGGCCATGTGATGCCGGTTCAGGCCGGTGAGGCGCTGCCAGAGCCCGTATCGCACCCGCTGGGCACGGGTGCACGAGAAGCAGTCGAGGCGCCCGCCGACGATGTGGCGCAGGGAGTGGCACGACAGGGAGTACCCGGTCAGGAGGGTGACGTTGACGAGGAACACCACGCCGCCGAGGCCGATCCGCGCCGGCCCGCCTGCCGGGACGAACGCCTGGAACGCGTCGACCCACAGGAAGAACAGCGGGAAGAATGCGAGGTACAGGAAGTAGCGGTGGATGTTCTGGAGGATGAACGGGAAGGCCGTCTCGAGCGCGTAGCGTCGATGGATCGTCGGCTCCCCGACCGCGCAGCCGGGGGGGTCCGCGAAGTAGAAGCGGTAATAGGCCTTGCGGTAGTAGTAACAGGTCGCCCGGAACCCGAGCGGGATCCACAGGATCAGCAATCCCGGGCTGATCCAGCTCGGCAGCCACGGGCCCGTGATGAGCGGCGAGAACAGCGGCGAAAGGTAGCCATTGACCTCGTAACCGGTCCCGAACACCGGCGTCCAGATGATCCCGCTGAAGAACAGGTACGTGGCGCAGATCGTGAACAGCGTCCCCTGGACGGCCGGCGCGAGCCCCCAGGCGTCGCGGCGATTCGTGGCGAAGATCCGGCGCGGCGCTGTCCCTCGTGGCTTGGCCGGGACCTCGAGCGTCGCCTCGCGTCCGGTCATCGGGCCGCCACGGCCTGGCTCGCCGGGGATTCGGCGGGGTGCGCGGCAAGCCGCTCGATGACGGCGTCGGCAAACTCGCTCGTGCCGGTGGTCCCGCCGAGGTCGTAGGTGGTTGCCCGACCCTCGGCGATGACATCGCGAATGGCCGTCTCCACGCGATCGGCGACCGCCGGGTAGCCGAGGTGCCGGAGCATGAGCACGCCGGAGAGCATGAGCGCGGTCGGGTTGGCCCTGTTCTGGCCGGCGTACTTCGGGGCCGAGCCATGGACCGCTTCGAACACCGCGCCGTCCTCGCCGATATTCGCCCCGGGCGCGACCCCGAGCCCACCCACGAGGCCGGCGCAGAGGTCGCTCACGATATCGCCGTACAGGTTCGGCAGCACCAGGACGTCGTACTGGTCCGGCTTCTGCACGAGCTGCATGCACATGTTGTCGACGATCCGGTCCTCGAACTCGATCCGGCCGGCGTAGGCGGCAGCGATCGTCCGGCAGGACTCGAGGAAGAGCCCGTCCGACAGCTTCATGATGTTCGCCTTGTGGACCGCCGTGACCTTTCGGCGGCCGTTGGCGACGGCATAGTCGAACGCAAATCGGGCGATCCGCTCCGAGGCAACGCGGGTGATGATCTTGATGCTCTCCGCCGCATCGGGGCCGACCATGTGCTCGATGCCGCCGTAGAGGTCCTCGGTGTTCTCGCGGACGATGACCAGGTCGACGTCGTCGTAGCGGGTCTGGAGGCCCTTGATGGATCGGGCCGGGCGCAGGTTGGCGTACAGGTTGAGGGTCTGACGGAGCGTCACGTTCACACTCCGGAAGCCCTCGCCGACCGGGGTCGTGATCGGGCCCTTGAGCGCGACCTTGTTCCGGCGGATGGAGTCGAGGACGTGCTCCGGGAGGGGTGTCCCGTACTCGGCGATCGTCGCCTCGCCGGCCTCGACGACCTCCCATTCGAAGGCCACGCCGGAGACATCCAGCACGCGCCGTGTCGCCTCCGCCAGCTCCGGCCCGATGCCGTCGCCGGGGATCAGGGTGACTCGATGGGTCATGGGGCCATTCTAGCGGCGAGCCCCGGTCCGCTCGGGCCGGCCGGCGCTACCATTCGGGGCCCGCTTGCCGCCCGAGGTTCCGGCCCGCCCCGTGAAGATCCAGGAAGCCGACGCGAAGAAGCTCCTGCTGGCCGAGGGCCTGCCGGTTCCGCCGTGGGAGGTCGCCCGGACCGTTCCGGAGGTGCGTGCAGCCGCGGAACGGATGCTTGCGAGTGCCGCCAAGGTCGTCATCAAGGCCCAGGTGCTCGTCGGCGGTCGAGGCAAGGCCGGTGGCGTGAAGCTCGCGGACTCGCCGGAGGAGGCGGAAGCGGTCGCGGCCGGGATCCTCGGGATGTCCATCAAGGGCATCGTCGTCCGCAAGGTCCTTGTCGCGGCCGCGGCGGACATCGTCAAGGAGTTCTACCTCGCGGCCGTCCTCGATCGCGCCGCTCGCCGGATCCTGCTCATGGGCTCGTCCGAGGGCGGGGTCGAGATCGAGCAGGTCGCCGCGGAGCGGCCCGAGGCCATCCTCTCGATCCACGCCGATCCCCTCCTCGGCCTCCAGGATTGGCAGGCCCGAGACCTCGCGTTCCGGATGGGCCTCGGCCGTCACCTCAGGGAGACGGTGGCGATCGCGAAGGGCCTGGTCGCCACGATGCTCGCCAACGACGCAGATCTGGTCGAGATCAACCCCCTCGCGATCGTTCGCGAACCCGGTGCCGACGGCAACGTCACGGAACGCCTCGTCTGCCTCGACGCCAAGGTGACCCTCGACGACTCGGCGCTGTATCGCCACCCGGACCTGGAGACGCTGCGCGATCCGGACGAGGAGGATCCGGCCGACGCCGAAGCCCGGCGGGCCGGGATCAGCTTCATCCGGCTCGACGGGACGATCGGCTGCATGGTCAACGGCGCGGGCCTGGCGATGACGACGATGGACCTCGTGAAGCGGGCCGGCGGCGAGCCGGCGAACTTCCTCGACATCGGGGGGGGCGCCAAGGCCGACAAGGTCGCGGCGGCGATGCGCCTGATCCTGGCCGACCAGAAGGTCAACGCGATCCTCGTGAACATCTTCGGCGGCATCACCCGCGGCGACGAGGTGGCGCACGGGCTCATCGAGGCCCGCGCCCAGCAGGAGCGCGACGTCCCGATGGTCGTCCGGATCGTCGGCACCAACGCGGCGGAGGCGGCGACGCTCCTCGAGGCCGCCCACTTCAAGACCGCGAGCTCCCTCGACGAGGCCGCCGAGCTCGCCGTGGCTGCGTCCCGCCGGTGAGCATCCTCGTCGACCGCGAAACGCGGCTCCTCGTCCAGGGCATCACCGGCCGCGAAGGCGATTTCCACGCCCGGGCGATGCAGGAATACGGCACCCGGATCGTCGCGGGCATGACGCCCGGCAAGGGCGGCCAGCGGGCGCTCGATGGCAACGTGCCGGTCTTCAACACCGTCGCCGAAGCGGTCGCCGAAACCGGCGCGAACGCCTCCTGCATCTTCGTCCCGGGGCCGGGCGCGCCGGACGCGATCCTCGAGGCGGTCGCCGCCGGGATCGGCACGATCTTCTGCATCACCGAGGGCATCCCGACCCTCGACATGGTCCCGGTCGTCGAAGCGGTCCGGCGCGCCGGCGCCCGCCTGATCGGCCCGAACTGCCCGGGCGCCACGTCGCCCGGCCGGGCGAAGGTCGGCATCATCCCGGGATCCGTCCATCGGGAGGGCTCGGTCGGCGTCGTCTCGCGATCGGGGACGCTCACCTACGAGGCCGTCCAGGCGATGTCCGACGCGGGCGTCGGCCAGTCGACCTGCATCGGGATCGGCGGCGATCCGGTCATCGGGACCACGTTCCTCGACGTCCTCCAGCTGTTCGCCGCCGACCCGGAGACGGACGCGATCGTGCTGATCGGCGAGATCGGCGGCGCGGCCGAGGAGGAGGCCGCGGCGTGGGCCGCCGAGCACCTCCGCGATATCCCGAAGGCGGCGTTCATCGCCGGCCGGACGGCGCCCGAGGGCAAGCGGATGGGCCACGCCGGCGCGATCATCTCGGGCGGCGCCGGGACGGCGGCCTCGAAGGTCGCTGCGCTCGAAGCCGCGGGCTTCGCCGTCGCCGGCTCGCCCACCGAGATTCCAGCCCTCCTTCGCGCCGCCGGCCATCGCGGCTAGGAGGCCCGGGGATGCGCATCGACGACATCCGGTTCCTCGTCGAGTTCGACCGCTGGGCGACGCGCCGGATCCTGGCCTCGCTCGACGGGCTCGACGACGGGCTGTGGTCGACGCCGAACGCGATCGGCGACCGCGGGCTCGGTCGGATTCTCGTCCATCACCTTGGCGCGACGCAGCGCTGGCGGCACGGCCTGTCGTTGGCTCCCGGCGACGTGCCTCGGCCGGAGCGAGAGGCGCTGCCGTCGCCTACGGCGCTCATCGCGGCGTGGGAGGTCGAGTGGACCGGCTGGGACGCGTGGCTCGGGGCCATCGACGACGAAGCGCTCCTGTCGCGATTCGATGAGATCCCGATGTGGCAGCTCCTCACCCATGTCGTGAACCATGGGACCCAGCATCGAAGTGAGGCCGCCGCGCTTCTCACGGAAGGCGGGCGGTCGCCCGGCGACATCGACATGTTCGACTTCGCCGAAGGGCTCGTCCAGGCCCGCAAGACGGCCGTCTGATGCCGTTCCGGATGGAGCTCGTGGCCGGCGATAGCCGCGACATCCTGGTCGCGATCGCCGTCGATGATCGCGCTGGGCTCGACGACCGGGCTCGATTTCCGGCGCATCTTTCGCTCGGTGGCGTCCTCGACCCCACCTGGCTCGATCTCTACAGCGAGGCGATCCGAGCCGTCACCGGGCGCGCCCAGCCCCGGGACTTCATCGATGCCCGGACCGAGCTCGATGGGCCGGCCGACGAGGCCGGCACGACGATCGAACGGATCGATCCGGCCTGGATCACCGCGATCGCCCGGACCGACGACGCCCAGATCGACGCGATCGCCGGTCGCTGGATCGACCTCGTCGAGGAGGAGATCGGCGAGCTCCCACGCGAGGAAAAGCCCTGGATCCGCAACCTCGCCGCGGAGATCGTCGAGTTCGCCCGGCGTGCCGATCGGTCGACCGATGTCCTGCTCGCGTGGTCCCTGGCGTGACGTCCCTCGCGTGATGGCCGTTGCGTGACGTCCTTCGACGAGCGGGCTCGCGAGTGGGATACCGAGGAGCACATCGCCCGGGCCATAGCCGTGGCGAAGGTCATCCGATCCACGGTCCCGATCCGGCGCTCGACCCGTGCGGTCGAGCTTGGTGCCGGGACAGGTCTCCTCGGCCTGGCGCTCATCGACGCCCTGCCGTACGGCCTCACCGAGCTCGTGCTGACCGATCCATCCGCTGGAATGATCGAGGTCGCAGCCGAGAAGGTCGAACGACGCCATCTGTCGAGCGTCCGGACCGTCCAATTCGAGGTCGTCGCTGATCGGACGTCGAACCTTGGAACGTTTGACCTGGTGCTGTCCCTTCTCATGCTTCACCACATCAAGGACAGCGCCTCCGTGTTTCGGGCCGCGCACGATCTCCTTCGCCCTGGCGGGTGGATCGCGCTGGCCGATCTCGACCCGGAAGATGGGTCATTCCACGACGCAGGAGCTGGAGGGATCCACCACCGCGGTTTCGACCGTGATGCCTTGCGAAAGTTGGCGAGCGATGGCGGATTTGGACCCGTTTCTTTCAAGCGCGCGACGGAGATCGAGCGCGAAGGTCGGCTCTACCCGCTGTTTCTGATGACGGCCCAAAGACCGCCCTGGGATCTATAGCCCGGCGCGTAGCCGAGGGCTCGCCAGGATGGCCCGCCTGGGGCCTCGATCAGCTCCACCAGCACGCCGTGGCACGACCGCGGGTGCAGGAAGGCCACGGGTCCTTCGGCACCTCGCCGCGGGGCGCTGTCGATGAGCTCGATCCCCTCGATCGCGAGGCGAGTCAGCTCCTCCGACAGGTTCGCCACCTCGAAGCACACGTGGTGGAAGCCCTCACCCTGCTTGGCCAGGAAGCGGGCAACGCCCGTGGTGTCATCCGTGGGCTCGACGAGCTCGACCTTCGACTCGCCGATGCCGAGGAAGGCGATCCGGACGCGGTCGGAGGGGATGTCGGTCACGGCCTCGACCGGCATCCCGAGCATGTCCCGGTACAGCCTCAGGCTGGCCTCGATCGAGCGGACGATCAGGGCGACGTGGTGGACCCTGCCGGGTGGGGTGATCGGCATCGGTCAGATCGTGATCAGCTCGCGATGGACGCCCCAGGCCGCCCGAAGGCGATCGGAGATCTCGCCCACGGTCGCGTACGCCTGGACGGCCTCGATGATCGGCGGCAGGAGATTCTCGGTCCCGCGGGCCGCGTCCTCGAGGCGTCGGATCGTCGCGGCCCAGGCTGCCGGGTCGCGATCGGCCCGGACACGCCGGACGCGTTCGACCTGGCGCCGCTCCCCGTCCGGGTCGATCCGCTGGATCGCCGGGGTGTGCGTCTCCTCGTCCCGGAAGCGATTCACGCCCACGACCACCTGATCGCCGCGGTCCACCGCCAGCTGTGTCCGATAGGCCGCCTCCTGGATCGCCCGCTGCTGGAACCCCGCGTCGAGCGCCTTGAGGGTGCCGCCGGCGGCATCGATCTCGCGGAGGTACTCGAGCGCGGCAGCCTCGAGCTCGTCGGTCAGCGACTCGACGAAGTACGACCCGCCGAGCGGATCGGGGGTCTCGGTCACCCCCGCCTCGTAGGCGAGAATCTGCTGGGTCCGCAGGGCGAGGAGGACGCTGCTCTCGGTCGGCAGCGCGAGTGCCTCGTCGCGGGAGTTCGTGTGGAGGCTCTGGGCCCCGCCGAGCACCGCCGCGAGCGCCTGGAGCGTGGTCCGGACGACGTTGTTGTCCACGGACTGCGCCGTGAGCGACGAGCCGGCCGTCTGGACGTGGAACCGACAGGCCATCGAACGGACGTTCGACGACCCGAACCGGTCCTTCACGATCCGGGCCCACATCCGCCGGGCGGCACGGAACTTCGCGACCTCTTCGAACAGCTCGGACCAGGCCGCGAAGAAGAAGGACAGCCGCGGCGCGAAGGCGTCGATGTCGAGGCCCCGCTCCAGGGCGGCTTCGACGTAGGCGATCCCGTCGGCGAGCGTGAAGGCGAGCTCCTGGGCGGCGGTGGCCCCGGCCTCGCGCATGTGGTAGCCGGAGATCGAGATCGTGTTCCAGCGGGGCAGCTCGCGGGCGCCGAACTCGAAGATGTCGGTCACGAGACGCATCGAGGGCGCCGGAGGGTAGATCCAGGTCCCGCGCGCGATGTACTCCTTCAGGATGTCGTTCTGGACCGTGCCGGAGACGTCCGCCCGGGCGACGCCCTGGCGCTCCGCCGCGCTGACGTAGAGCGCGACCAGAATCGCCGCCGTGGAGTTGATCGTCATCGAGGTGGAGACGACCCCCAACGGGATCGAGTCGAAGAGGACCTCCATGTCCGCCAGGCTCGAGATCGGCACCCCCACCCGCCCGACCTCACCCTCGGCCTCGGGGGCGTCCGAGTCGAAGCCCATCTGGGTCGGCAGGTCGAAGGCCACGGACAGGCCAGTCTGGCCCTGCTCGAGGAGATAGCGGAAGCGGCGGTTCGTCTCCTCGGCGCTGGCGAAGCCGGCGTACTGGCGCATCGTCCAGAGGCGGCTCCGGTACATCGTGGCCTGGACGCCGCGGGTGTATGGCATCTCCCCGGGGCGTCCGAGATCGCGATCCTCGTCGAGGCCGGCGGTCTCGGCAGGCGTGTAGAGGTCGCGGATCTCGATGCCCGAGGACGTCTCGAAGCGCTCCTTGCGCTCCGGCGCCGACTCGAGCGCTCGGGCCTGCGTCGTCTTCCGCCATCGCTCCCGTCCGGGATCCTCCGTCACGAGGCGGCCGGGCCCGGCGCGTCGGCCGACGGTGCTTCGAGCGCGATCAGGAGGTCGCCGAGCTCGACTCTCCCGCCGGGCGCCACCGCGATCCGGCTGACGACGCCGGCGCGCGGGACCCGGAGCTCGTTCTGCATCTTCATCGCCTCGATGATCATGACCGCCTGACCGGCCTCGACGATGTCGCCGGCGGCGACCGCGATCGACAGCACGCGCCCGGGGATCATGGCATGCATCTCGCTCGCCACGCCGCGAATCCCGGCGCGGTCGGCACGGCCGGCGCGCTCCCGGAGCTCCGCTCGCGTCGCCGACTCGATGTCGACCACGACCCGCCAGCCTCCCACGAGCACCTCTCGACGAACCACGCCGGGCGGCAGGCGGGCAGGATCAGCCGGCTCGATGAATTGCACCTCGACGCCATCCGGCTCGAGGCGCGCCCGATCGTCGGCGACCCAGCGGAGCTCGGCGGAGAGGGTCTCGCCTTCCATCGAGGCTCGGCCCCACTCGACGGTCATCACCGCGGCAGGTCCGTGCTCCGGCGCGAGGGTGACCCGAACGGCGGCGCCACCGGGCTTCGAGCGGCCGGCCTCCCCGGGCACGCGTTGGACCTCGGCGGGCTCGGCGCCGTTCGTCGGGGCGATCGTCGGGCCTGCCCCGCCGCTCCTCGATTCCGTCGAGCGGCTCATCCCGGCCAGCGGTCCACGCCCGCCTCGACGCCGGCCTGCGCCCAGCCGGAGGGACGACGTGGGTCGGGCGAACCGCTTGAGGGCCTGTTCGTCACCCCGGTTGTGACCGTGGCCGGCATCTTGCTCATTGCCGCGGCCTCGGACATCTGGGCGAGGCCGGCCGCGAACCTCGCGAGCCGTTCCGCGCGCTCGAACTCGGCACCGCCTCGCCAGTGCTCTTCGACCCAGCCCGTGCTCAGCCGGCCAGCCCGGAAGGAGGCATCGCGAGCGACGAAGCGGTCGAACGGGAGCGTGGTCTGGATCCCGCCGACCTCGACCTCGTCGAGGGCTCGGCCCAGCCGGTCAATGGCGTGGTCTCGATCCGGTGCGACCACCATGACCTTGGCAATCAAGTTGTCGTACTCGGGGGGCACCCGATCCCCCACCCGAACCGCTGTGTCGACGCGAACGCCCGGGCCTGCGGGCATCTGCCAGTGGCTGATGCGGCCCGGCGTCGGCGAGAAGTCGTGGCCTGGATCCTCCGCGGAGATCCGGACCTCGATGGCATGCGACGCCGGCTCGGCGGCGGCGCGCGCTGCCGCCAGGGCCGCCTCGGACAGGGGCCGGCCGGCCGCGAGGAAGAGCTGCTCCTGGACGATGTCGACCCCGGTGACGAGCTCCGTCGCGCCGTGCTCGACCTGGAGTCGGGTGTTCACCTCGAGGAAATGGAACGCGCCGTCCTCGGTCCGGAGGAACTCGCAGGTCGCCGCGTTCGTGAGCCCAGCGGCCGTCGCAACCCGGACGGCCAGCGCATGGAGGGCCGAGCGAGCGGTGGGGCTCAGCCCAGGAGCCGGCGCCTCCTCGACGAGCTTCTGGTGCCGACGCTGCAGGGAGCAGTCACGTTCCCCCACGGCGATCACCCGACCCGTTGAGTCGCCCAGGAGCTGGACCTCGATGTGGCGCGCCGGCAGGAGCTCCCGTTCCAGGTATACGGACCCGTCGCCGAAGGCATTCAGAGCCTCATGCGAACCTGCCGCGAGCGCTGCCGGGAGCGCCTCGGGTGCCTCGACGCGCCGCATCCCCCGGCCGCCGCCACCCGCGGCGGCCTTCACGAGCAATGGGAAGCCGATCTCCGTGGCGAGCGCGAGGATGCCCTCGACCGCGTCGGGTCGATCGACTGCGGCCGGCTCGAGCGAGCCCGGCACGCACGGGACCCCGACTTCGCGGGCGATCCGGCGCGCGTGCAGCTTGTCGCCGAGCGCATCGATGACGTCGGGGCTTGGCCCAATGAAGACGGCGCCGGCCGCCTCCACGGCACGCGCGAACGCGGCCCGCTCGGACAGGAAGCCGTACCCCGGATGAACGGCATCCGCGCCCGAAGCCGTGACGGCGTCGACGATCGCGTCGATCCGGAGATAGCTCTCGGCCGGATTGGCGGGCCCGACGCGAACGGCGTGGTCCGCCATGTACACGTGTGCGGCGCCGGCGTCGGCGTCGCTGTAGACCGCGACGGTTTCGATGCCCAGCTCACGGCAGGCGCGGATCACGCGAACCGCGATCTCGCCGCGATTCGCGATGAGGACGCGACGGAACGGGGCGCCTCCCCTCACGAAGGCGCCGCGCCCGTGACGTAGGCGCAGCCACCGTCACCTGCCGCCACCGTCACCTGCCGCCACCGTCTTTGCGCAAAGACGGCCTACAGCGGGATGTTGCCATGCTTCTTCCTGGGGTTGGCGTCCCGCTTGTCGGCGAGCATCTCCAGGGCGGCGATGAGCCGCGGCCGGGTCTCCGACGGCTTGATCACCGCATCCACGTAACCGCGGGCCGCCGCAATGTAGGGGTTCGCAAACTGCCGCTCGTAATCCACGACGAGGCGCCGCCGCTCCGCCTCAGGATCCGTGGCGGCCGCGATCTCATTTTTGAAGATGATCGCGACGGCGCCGTCGGCGCCCATGACGGCGATCTCCGCGCTCGGCCAGGCGAAATTCATGTCGCCGCGAATGTGCTTGCTGCTCATGACGTCGTAGGCGCCGCCATAAGCCTTACGGGTGATCACGGTCAGCTTGGGAACCGTTGCCTCGCAGTACGCGTAGAGCAGCTTCGCCCCGTGGCGGATGATGCCGCCGTGCTCCTGCCCGACGCCGGGCAGGAATCCCGGCACGTCGACGAACGACACGATCGGGACGTTGAATGCATCGCACGTTCGGACGAACCGGGCGGCCTTCACGGATGCATCAATATCCAGCGCCCCAGCAAGGACGGCCGGCTGCTGCGCGACGATCCCGATGGCTCGACCGCCCAGTCGCGCAAAGCCGATCAGGATGTTGCCGGCCCAGCCCGGCTGGATCTCGAAGAACGATCCGTCGTCGACGACGCGCCGGATGACCTCGTGCATGTCGTAGGGCGTTGCGGCGTCGTCGGGAACGACTGCGTCGAGCGCAGCATCCATCCGATCACGCGGATCCTGTGTCTCGACGATCGGTGGTCGCTCGAGATTGTTCGATGGCAAGAAGCCAAGGAGTCGTCGCGCGGCGGCGAGCGCTTCGGCTTCGTCGGCCGCGGCCAGATGCGCGACGCCGCTCCTCGTCGTATGGGTCATCGCGCCTCCGAGAAATTCGGAGTCGACCTCCTCGTGGGTCACGGTGCGGACAACGTTGGGACCGGTCACGAACATGTAGCTCGTCCCTTCGACCATCACGGTGAAGTCGGTCATCGCCGGCGAATAGACGGCCCCGCCGGCGCACGGCCCGAGGACGACGGAGATCTGCGGAATCACGCCTGACGCCAGCACGTTGCGCAGGAAGATCTCCGCGTAGCCGCCGAGCGACGCGACGCCTTCCTGGATTCGGGCGCCTCCGGAATCGTTGAGTCCAACGATTGGCGCGCCGACCTTCATCGCGAGGTCGACGACCTTGCAGATCTTCTCGGCGTATGCCTCCGAGAGGGAACCACCGAACACCGTGAAGTCCTGGCTGAAGACGAAGACCGAGCGACCATCGATTGCGCCGTGTCCGGTGACGACCCCATCGCCGAGCGGACGCTGATCGGCCAGTCCGAAGTCCGTCGAGCGATGGGTGACGAAGGCGTCCAGTTCGACGAATGAATCCGGGTCGAGCAGGAGCTCGATTCGCTCCCGCGCCGTGAGCTTCCCGGCTGCGTGCTGGCGCTCGACTCGCGCCGGACCGCCACCGAGCAGCGATTCGGCGCGCATCTCATCCAGCCGCGCGAGTCGTTCATCATTCGTCGGCACGGCGTCTGCTCCGTCGGGTCGCGTGTCTTTGCGCAAGGACACCCGCATCGGCAGCGGATGTGGCGCCATGATAGTCCGCGCGTGTGACGCGTCCGAGCGTCGTTTCGGCATATCGACGGGCAGCCTGACTATCCACACTTCGGTGCACAACTCGGCCATCCTGTGGATAAGTCGTTGCCTCCGCTCGATGCTCCGTGAGGTACGATCGACGCCCCGGCCGCCGCTCGAATCAGCGCCCGCAATCCCCCGCCGCCGCGAGGGCAGCCCCGAAGCAGAGGTGAGTCTCCGGTGACCAACGTGATCGCAATCGCCAATCAAAAGGGCGGGGTCGGCAAAACGACAACGACGATCAACCTGGCGGGGGCGCTCGCGGAAGACGGCCTTCGCATCCTGTGCATCGACATGGATCCGCAGGCGAACCTCACCGCAGGACTCGGCATCAATCTAAACACGGTCGAGACGTCGATGGCCGATGTGCTCGTGGGCCGGGCGACGATCGACGAGATCATCCGCGCGACCGAGACCGAGGGGATCGACGTCGCGCCGTCGCACATCGACCTCGCCGCGACGGAAGGGGAGCTGTTCACGATGCTGGGTCGCGAATCACTCCTCCGCGACGCGCTCGATGGTCGGCTGCGAAAACGCTACGACTACGCCCTCATCGATTGCCCACCGAACCTCGGCCTGCTCACGGTGAACGGACTCGTCGCCGCCGACGGCGTCATCATCCCGGTCCAGACGCAGTACTACGCGATGAAGGGCTTGAACAACCTCGTCAAGGTCATCAACGCGATTCGCCTCAAGCTCAACCGCCGGCTCAAGATCCTGGGCCTCCTGCCCACGTTCTTTGACGGTCGCACGAACCTGGCACGGGACATGCTCGAAGAGCTCCGCGTGGTGGGCGATCACCATGTCTTCACGTCGATCGTTCGCACGACGGTAAAGCTCGGCGAGGCGCCGCTCGTGGGCCGACCCATCACCGTCTATGCCGGCCACTCGGAGGCGGCACGAACCTATCGCGAGCTTGCCCGGGAGGTGGTCGACCTTGGCCAGAACTGATTTCCGCGCGGCGGCCGCGCGTCGCCTCTCGGAGGAGCGTGAGCTCTCTCCCGCCATCGTCAGCCTCCTGTCGAACGATCGCCAGGGTCGCTCGTCGCGCGGTGTCCGAACCATCGACGTCGATCGCATCGTCCCGAACCCGCAGCAGCCCCGGATGGTCATCGACCAATCGACGATCGAGGAGCTTGCCGCGTCCATCCGGGAGCACGGCGTTCTGCAGCCGATCCTCGTCCGGCCGCTGGACGACAATCAGTTCCAGCTCATCGCCGGCGAGCGGCGCTGGCGAGCCTCCAAGGTCGCCGGCCTGGCCACCATCCCGGCACTCGTCGAGGACATCGACGACGACACCGCGCTCGAGATCTCGATCATCGAGAACCTCCAGCGCGAGGATCTCTCGCCCCTCGACGAGGCCGGTATGTTCGACCGCATGGTCCACGAACATGGCTACTCGGTGCGGAAGCTCGCTCAGAAGCTCGGCAAGGACAAGGGCTACCTCGAGAACCGGCTGCGGCTCGCCGACGCGCCTGCAGAGGTTCGAGAGTTGGTGTCCTTGCGCAAAGACACCCTTTCGCACGCCTACGAGCTGATGAAGATCGAGGACCCGAAGAAGCGGAAGCGCCTGACGGATCAGGTGGCTCGGGGCGAGCTGACGCTCATCAAGCTGCGCGAGAAGATCGAGGGTCGCCGGCCGCGATCGGTCGTCGCAATCGAGAACGACAACACGGCCGTCGGGGAGCCGACCGACGACACGGAGGCGGAGGCGGACGCCGCATGGACCGGCCGGCGCAAGGCCGCAGCACCGCTCCGAGACGACTCGCTCGTCACCGCCAAGCAGCAGCTCGCGGATGGCGTCGAGGCCGTCCTCGACGTCCTTCGGTCACCCGATGTCGTGATGTCGATCGGGGCCGTGGACCGGGCGAACCTGGCGAAGTACCTGACCATCGCGAAGCTTCGACTCGAGAACGCGATCGCCATGGTCCGCAGCGAGGGCTCCTGACCGACCACCCGAGCGAGCAGCGATCCCGCGACGGCCATCCGTCGCAACTCTGGGCAGAAAGAAGCCGGCGCCTCGGGCGCCGGCTTCTCGTTTCTCCCCGGCGAGGCCTAGTTGTTGTGGGCGGACTTGCCGTGCGTAGCCTTGAGGATCGGGAGGCCGTTCGCATCGAACTTCATCTGGGCCCAGTGCCGCACCCACGCGCCGTGGTTGGCGTAGCTACCCGGCGTGGGCTGCTGGGCTGCCCAGCAGACGATCGAGCCATGGCTCGCGGCGGCGAGCTGCTCCGGCGTCAGGGTCGCGGGATCGGTGGTGCAGTTGTCGCTGGTGGTCGTCGAGCCGTTCGCGTTCGTCGTCTCGCTGGCGTCGGGCGTTTCGCTCGCGTCGGGGGCCTCGGTGGCTTCCGGAGCTTCACTCGCGTCCGGGGCCTCGCTCGCGTCGGTCTGGCCTGCCGATGACTGGAGCCCGTGCGTCGATGTAGCGGGTTGACCGGCCAAGGCCAGGCTTGCCGAGAGGCCGAGCGCCAGAAGGGCGACGAAGAGTCCACGGGAGTGGCGGAGGAGAACGGACATCATGAGGACTTGCTCCTAGGTCTATCGCTTGGGATCTATCGACAATAACGGCAGGCATCCGCCCTTGTTAGGGGTCCAAAGGTTCTCCGGTGCGTCCCCGCGCTGACCTATTCGTACCGTTCGGCTTAGCCCAAACCGGCCACCACCGCCACCCAGCCGGCGCCGAACACGGCGACCCCAAGCGCCTCGAGCTCCCACGCCCGCTCCCGACGTCCGGGTCCCCCACCCCGCCCAAGGACGAGACCCACGGCGATCAGCCCACTGCCGACGGCGAGCCCGGCGATGAGCGCGATCCGACCCGATCCGCCGCCTCCGCCCGGCCCACCAGCCAGTGAGACGAGGGCCAGTCCGACAGCGGCCAGAAGAAGGCCGGCATGGAGGGCCCAGGTCCGTGCCCGACCCAGCCGGACGGCCGCCGTCCCGATGCCGCCGGCGACATCGCGTTCGAGGTCCGCCAGCCCATTGGCGAGGGCGAGACCGGCGCCCGCGAGGACCCCGATGGGAAGGAGCGGGAGGAGCGAGGCCGGCAGGCTGCCCGTTGCGCCGAGCCAGGCGTAGATCGGAACGAGCGGCAACCCGACGGCAAACGGGAGCCACGACCAGGCCGTCCGCGACAGCCGCAGGTCGTACAGATAGCCGCAACCCACTCCGGCGACCGCGACGCCCGTCGCGGCGGGCCCCGAAGGCCACGTCAGCGCGACCCCGACCAGGAACCCAGTGACGGTAAAGGCGAGAGCCTCCCGCCGAGTGGCGGTGCCGATCGGGATCGGCTTGCCGGCCTTGCGCCCCGCATCGAGAGGCGCGTCAACGAGATCGTTCAGCGACCCGATGGAGGCCTGCAACGCGAGCATCGCCAACCCTAGTCGGATCGACGCCGTAAGCGGACCCCCGGCGAGCAGGGCAATTGCAACCGTGGCAACGCCATTGAGGAGCGACGGAAACGGATGCGTGAGCCGAATGAGCCCGCCGATCCGATCAGACGTACACGAGCTCCCCGAAGTTCGCGACGAGGTAGTCGATCAGTCGGGCCCGGCTGTCGCCGACCTGGGAGCGGATTCCCGGAACGAGCGCGAAGAGCGTGATCGTTGGGACGATCAGGTCGCCGCGCGCATCGCGGCCGATCGTCGAGGGCGCGCCACCGCCTGAAGCGAACACGCGTTCGAATTCGGCCTCAGAGAGCTCGGTCGACTTCCGGAAGTCCGCGACCACCTTCACGATGCCGCGGCGCTTCACGACGTCCCGGAGGAGCTCGGCAACCCAGCGGTCGAGCTGCTCGTCGGGCTGATCCCCGAGCCGCTTGCGGTATTCCTTCGGGTCGACGGAGAGGCCAGTCGCGGCCAAGTGCGCCTCCTGTAATGGCCGGTCGCCGCGCAGCAGGCGATCCCGGCCGAGTATGCCAGAGCTCCCGATCAGCCGGGCGGGCTGGCCGGGGCGCTCGCGGCGCCGAGATCGAGGGCTTCCGGAAGAGCCACCGAACCCGTGACCGGTCCGGTGCTCACGATCGCGATGACGGGTCGCGGCACCTCGCTGGGAGCGGGGCCGACCCTCGCCGAGGCGGCGGCGCGACCGCCGGGTCCCCAGTCGTTGAAGACATCGCTGAACCATCGCCCGAACGGCCCTGGGACCGGCAGATCGCGATCGTCCGCGACCATGGCCCGGATCGCGTGCCAGGTCATCGCGGTGTAGTCGGCGACTGCCTGGCTGGTCGGGCGTGGTCCCGTCGCGATCGGCTCGCCGATGCGGACCGAAATCGTCCGTCGGAAGCCGACGAGCGAGGTGCCCGTGATCGCGACCGGCACGATCGGCACTCGCGCACGGAGGGCGAGGTACGCCGCTCCCTCGTGGAGCGGGAGCAGATCGCCCTCGTGGACGTGGATCAGGCCCTCGCCGGCGATCGCGAGGATCGCGCCGGAGTCGAAGACCGCCTGGGCCCGCCGAACGGAGGCGAGCAAGTCGTCCTTCTCCGGACGGAACGGCACTGCGATCGCGGACCACAGGATGATCCGGTTGCGGATGCCGTGGCGGAGGTCGCTCTCCTTGGGGCCGAAGAAATAGATCCGGACCGTCGACGGGAACGTGGTGATGATCGCGATGGGGTCGAGCCAGCCGAGATGGTTGAAGCAGTACAGGGCGGGGCCGGCGGGGATCCGCTCGCTGCCGACGAGGCGCATCCGGAACAGGAACCTGGCGGCAGTCCTGATGATCCTCCGGACGATGGCGTAGCGGATGGCCCGCTGCCTTGGCGACAGGTCGGCGCGGGGTAGCCAGTTCTTCTCTAAACCGCCTCCCATCGTGGGCGGAGACTAGCACCGTGGCGAGCGCCGGCAGGCCCCTGACGGCCCCGGAAGCAGTCCGAATCCGGCTCGGCGATAAACTGATCTCGCCCCGTTTCCAAGGAGTGTTCGCCGCCATGTGGTTCCTCAACAAGCCCGCGACCATGCCGGATCCAACGCACGCCCTGCCGGGTCGGTCCGAGCCGATCGTCCAACCCGGACTGCACACGATCCTCGGCCATCCCCTCGCGGGTCCCTACCCGGACGGCTCCCAGATCGCCGAGTTCGCGCTGGGTTGCTTCTGGGGCGAGGAGAAGACGTTCTGGCAGGTGCCGGGTGTCTGGGTAACCGCGGTTGGCTACGAGGGCGGCTTCACGCCCAACCCGACCTACCGCGAGGCCTGCAGCGGCAAGACCGGCCATGCGGAGTCGGTCCGCGTCGTCTTCGAGCCCGCGAAGGTCGGCTACGAGCGGCTGCTCAAGATCTTCTGGGAGAGCCACGACCCGACCCAGGGCATGCGCCAGGGCAACGACACGGGAACCCAGTACCGGTCCGCGATCTTCGCCCACGACGACGAGCAGCGCCGGATCGCCGAGGCGTCACGGGCCATGTACCAGGAGCGCCTGACGGCGGCCGGCTTCGGACCGATCACGACCGAGATCGTCGGACCGCCGGCTCCGGAGTTCTATTTCGCCGAGGCCTACCACCAGCAATACCTCGACAAGAACCCGAACGGCTACTGCCCGATCCACGCGACGGGCGTGAAGCTCCCCGACGCCTTCGCGATCACGCCGCTCCAGTACGTCGAGTAGCGACGGCCGCCCTGCGGTCGGTTGGCGCTGATCACGTTCGGTAGGAGCGTCCCGGCGTCGATCGGTTCCAGGCGACCCGGAGCAGGACCACCGCCCACATCCGATACGGTCGCCAGGTGTCCGCAAGCGCGGTGAACGACTCGCGGTCAATCGAGGGTCTCTCGTACAACGCGGCCGCGGCGTGGAGGCTTGCCTCCTCGTTCTCCGGCAGCTCGTCGGCCATGCCGCAGCCCCGCAGGCGGATCGCCTCGGCGGTCCACGGCCCGATCCCGGGGATCGCCCGGAGCGCCGCCAGGGCATCGTCGCGCGGCATGGCACGTAATCGCTCCGTGTCGAGACGCCCTTCAAGTGCCGCCTCGGCGATGCCGCGGAGCCAGGTCACCTTCTGGGCGCTCACCCCGGCGATCTCCTTGAGCTCGAGGAGCTGTTCGGGCCGCGGGAACGCCGGGTAGGCCCGACCGTCGACGGTCGGGCGGTCGCCCGCCGACTCGCGAAGCCATTCCTTGATCCGCGCGCTCTGGCGCATCGCGATCCGCTGGCCGATCACGAACGAGGTCGCCGCCTCGTAGGCCGAATAGAAGCAGACCGGCCGCAGGTCGTGGGACGTCTCCTGCGCGCGTCCGATCACCGGATCCCGCTCCCCCACCGCCGGCCAGCCAGAACCATCGTGGTCGAGCGACAGCGAACGCGACGCCTGCCGGATCACGGTCGAGAGCTCGTCCGGCGCGGCATCGGTCAGGCCGAGGATCCGACCGGACGGTTCCTGGTGCAGCTCCACCGCGGCGCTGGCGCTCCGGCCCTCGAGTGGGAACGACATGACGATCGACGTTCCCTCGACACCGCCACCACCGATTCGGGCCGTGAAACCGCCGGCGAAGTCCCGGGCCGCGGCGAGGCTGAAGGGGCCCATCGGCTCGATCTCGAACACCGTCACCCGGGCAGTCTAGGACGAGGAGGACATCGGCCCGCCGCGATTGACGTCACCGGAAAGACCGCCCAGCATCCGCGGCGTGACCCTGCCGGAAGTGCCTGATGTCGATCCCGTGCGACCACGCCTCTGGCTGGTTCGACACGGCGAGACCGAATGGGCGAAACGGGGCCGGCACACCGGTCGGACCGACATCCCGTTGACGGATCTCGGTCGTTCGCAGGCGGTCGCCGTGGGCCGCAAGATCGGCCAGCATCCGTTCGCCGAGGTGCTCTCAAGCCCGCTGATGCGGGCCCTGGATACGTGCCGGATCGCGGGGTTCGGCGCGCGCGTCGAGCTCGTCGACGACCTGCGCGAGTGGGACTATGGCACCGACGAGGGCCGCACCACCGAGGAGATCCGGGCCGAACGACCGGGCTGGTCGATCTGGGGCGAAGGTCCGCGGCGCGGCGAGACGATCGACGACGTCAGCACCCGCGCGGATGTCGTCATCCAGCGGGTCCTGGCCGCCTCCGGCGATGTCCTGTGCTTCGCCCATGGCCACATCCTGAGGATCCTGGCCGCCCGTTGGCTCGACCTCCTGCCGGTGGAAGGCCGACGGTTCGCGCTTTCGACCGCGACGCTCTCGGTCCTTGGCTGGGAGCGCGAGATCGCCGACCTCCAGCGCTGGAACGAGGCCTGCGTCGGCGCCTAGGTGGACTGGCTTACGGCTGCGAGCCGCTCGCGCAATTCCACGGCGGTCGTCCGGAATCCGGTTGCCGCCGGGTCGTCGAGCCGCGTATCGTGCCCGCCGTGCCCATCAACGTTCGAGCGATCGACCAGGACGAGATCGTTGCCTGGTATGCCGCCGTGGGCGCGGGCTTTTTCATCTGGCCGACCGACCCGGAGGCCGCTGCGGAGGCCCGCGGCAAGTATCTCGAGCTGGACCGGACGACTGGCGCCTTCGATGGCAAGGCCATCGTTGGAACGTTCCGCACCTTTGGGACGCAGCTGGCGCTGCCCGGCGGGGCGCAGGTGCCGGTCAACGCCGTGACCGCGGTAACGGTCCAGCCAACGCATCGTCGCCGCGGGATCCTGTCCCGGATGATCGCCGCCGACATCGAGGCCGGCATGCAGCGCGGTGACGTCGCCAGCGTCCTCATCGCGTCGGAATGGCCGATCTACGGACGGTTCGGCTACGGCCCTGCTACGTGGCAGGCCAAGTGGACGATCCGCACTCGCGCGGCGCGATTCCTCTTGGAGCCGGTCGGCAGCGTCGAGATCGTCCGCGCGAAAGCGGCGCGCGAGGTACTGCCCGACATCTATCGCCGATATCACGCGGGCCAGCCGGGCGAGATCGCGCGGCTCGACTATTGGTGGGATGTCGACCTGGGCCTCGTCGAGACGCCGGGTCGCCCGCGCTGGCAGGGCCAGGTCGCGATCCACCGGGATGCCGCCGGCGTCACGGACGGCCACGTGCGATACAAGGGCGAGGAGCACTGGGAAGACGGCATCCCCGAGAACGCCATCCTCGTTGATGAGCTGCATGGTGCCACACCAGAAGCCGAGCTCGACCTGTGGCGCTACCTCCTCCAGGCGGACCTCGTCGCGACGATCAAGGCCGAGACCCGCCGGTCCCGCGAGCCGATCCAGTGGTACGTGTCGGATGCCCGTGCGGCGAGGGTCACCGGGCTCACCGAGTTCCTGTGGGTCAGGCCGTACGACGTGGAACGGTTGCTCGGCGAGCGCCGCTACGAGCGCGACGCGGACCTGGTGATCGAGGTGATCGATGATCTCTTCGGGAACGCTGGACCGGCTGCTGGACGCTACCGCCTCGAGGCCGGGGTCGATGGCGCAAGGTGCCTCCGGACCGACGCCACGCCGGATCTGGCCGTTACTGCCCGGGCTCTTGGCGCGGCATCGCTTGGCGGGACTCGCCTCGCCGACGTCACCCGGGCTGGCGGCGCTACGGAGAATCGCCCGGGGGCACTGGCCGAGGCCGATCGCATGTTCAAGACGATCGACGAACCCTGGTGCACCAGCTGGTTCTGAGGCCGGCCCCGATGTCGATCTCCAGCCCAGCGCCTCGTCAGATCAGCGAATGCCGGTGTCGTACTGCACGATGAGATCCGCGGCTGTCCCCGATGCGGGCACCGTCGCGGAGACGGGCGGCGCAACGCCCATGAGGCCCTGGACCGCCTGGGGCGTGAGCGTGTAGGTGCCCGACGGAAGCTGAACCGCGAACGAGCCGTCGGTGCCGGTCGTCACTCGGGCAACCTCATGACCGCCAGAGTCCGTGAAGACGAGGACCGCGCCGGCCACGACGCGGGGTGCGCACTCGCCGGGCTTTGGCGAGGCCGGCTCGACCGGGCAGGTGGGACCAGCGACGGCTTTGCCCTTCAGGCTCGAGGTCGACGGTGTGGCGGTGACGGCCGGCGATGGGCTCGGAGCGAGGGAGCTCGAGGCGCCCGCCCGGGGATTGCAGCCACCGAGGATGAGCAGGGCGACGAAGGCGGCCGACAGACCAAGGGAGCGGCGGTTCATGGCGCCGGGACGTCTTGATCGCATCGATGGTTCCCTCCGTCTCCAGGATGGACCGATGAGCACGATGGAACGCGTCCGTCGCGCGCAGCTCGCAGGCTACGTCGCCGCGATCGCCGGAGCGGCGGCGCTCGTCGCGTTCGCGCTGTTCTCTGCGTACCGGCAGCCGTTTGGCACCCTGAACGACCTCCTGCTCCTCGTCATGACCGTCGCGATCGCGCCGATCATGCTCGGCTGCTACGAGCTCGCGACCAGATCCTCTTTCCGATCTGGGCCTACCTGTTCGCGCGCCTCTTGCAGACGCGGAACCGCCGGACATGAAAAAAGGCCTCGGGCACGTTGCCCGAGGCCAGTTGCTGTTGCGCTGGGTTCAGATCGAGACGGTCTCGACCTCGAGCGTCGCGACGTCGACCGCGATGTCCTCGCCGTTCTGGGCCATCGCCTTGGCGTCATCGATGGCCTGACCGACGCGCTTGCGGACGTCCGCGCGGATCATCGCGCCCTGCTCCGTTCGACTGGCGAACGCGAACAGCGCGATCGCGACGATGAGCACGGACATGAAGGGGATGAGTCGTTTCATGGTGGGAATACCTCCGGAAGCTGGTCGGGCGCTATCTCTGCAACGCCTCCGTCCGCCGTTTCCGATGTGGTCAGTCTGCGCCCGATGGCCCCGGGTGGCCAGTGCCATGCGGCCCGTCGTGTGAACACGGACGCGTCCTGGCCATTCCCGCTCAGATGGCGCCGACGTAGGCCTCCTCGTGATGGAGCCCGGTGTCGAGGCCCACGTCCTCCACGTCCGCGTCCACCCGGACGGGCGTCACTCGGTCGATGAGCCAGAGCATGCCGTAGGTGAACGCGAAGGCCCAGACCGATGACAGAAGGACGGCCGCAAGCTCCTTGAGGAGGAACTCGGGATTGCCGGCCAGGAGCCCGTTGGTTCCGGCGGGGTTGAATGCCGTGCTTGCCAGGAGACCCAGCATCACGACCCCGAGGAACCCACCGACCCCGTGCACGCCCCAGACGTCCAGGGCGTCGTCCCAGCCCAGGCGGTTCTTGAGCGCGACCGCGCCGTAGCAGATGACGCCGGAGACGAGGCCAATGAGCGCGGCGGCCGGTGGCGACACGAACCCGGCGGCTGGCGTGACCGTCGCCAGACCCGCAACGGCGCCGGTGAGCAGCCCGAGGAAGCTCGGCCGTTTCTCGAGAAACCAGGCCGTGAAGAGCCACGAGATCGCGGCGAAGGACGCGGCAACGTCGGTATTCAGGAACGCGATCGCGGTCGTCGAGTCCACCCGGAACTCGCTGCCGGCGTTGAACCCGTACCAGCCGAACCAGAGCAGCCCAGTCCCGAGGGCGACGAGCGGGATGCTGTGGGGGCCGTTGTCCCGGATGCGCCGCTTGCCCACGTAGAGCACCGAGGCGAGCGCCGCGAGACCCGCGATGTTGTGCACGACGATGCCGCCCGCGAAGTCGAGAACGCCCCACCGTTGGAGCACGCCGCCGCCCCAGATCATGTGGACGAACGGGAAATAGACGAAGAGGAGCCAGGCCGTCAGGAAGACCATGTAGGCCTTGAATGTGACGCGGTTGGCGAAGGCGCCCGTGATCAGGGCCGGCGTGATGATCGCGAACATCATCTGGTACGCGATGAACACGATCTCCGGGATCGAGGGGTTCAGTGCCGCCGGGCTGGAGAGCGACACGCCGTTGAGGAACGCCTTGTCGAGATTGCCGATGATCCCCGCGGTGTCGCCCGAGAAACAGAGCGAATAGCCAACCGCGAACCAGATGACCGTCGTCCAGCCCATCGAGACGAAGCTCTGGATCATGATCGCGAGGACGTTCTTGCGACCGACGAGGCCGCCGTAGAAGAACGCCAGCCCCGGCGTCATGAGCATCACGAGGCTGCCGCACAGCAGCATGAACGCCGTGTTGCCGGTGTCGAGGCCTGGCACGACGCCCTTATACACCACCGCCGGGCGCCAAATGGGGCCCTGTGGGGCCGCTCAGATCGAGGGCGAGTCCGCGACGGGATCGAACTCGAGTGCGGCCGAATTGATGCAGTATCGCATCCCGGTCGGCCGTGGTCCATCCGGGAAGAGGTGCCCGAGGTGGGCGCCGCACGTCGCGCACGTCACCTCGATGCGGCGCATCCCGAACTGGCTGTCCTCGTGGGTGGCGACGTTGCCCCGCTCGACGACGTCGTAGAAGCTCGGCCAGCCCGTGCCGGACTCGAACTTCGTTCCGGACTCGAACAGGGGCGTCGAGCAGACCACGCAGCGATAGACCCCGTCGGCGTGGTTGTCCCAGTACGCGCCAGTGAACGCGGGCTCGGTCTGCGCTTCCTGCGTGACGGCGTACTGAATGGGGCTGAGCTTCGCGAGTCGTTCGGCGAGCTCGGGTCGATCGGTCATGGGCGGATCCTCTCACAAAGCGATAGGAGCACCATGACCTCGGGTGATGGCTCCGGCGGTAGGATTCGAACCTACGACCAAGTGATTAACAGTCACCCGCTCTACCACTGAGCTACGCCGGAGTGGAGGTCGC
Organism: Candidatus Limnocylindrales bacterium; assembly: GCA_038230295.1. Lineage (GTDB taxonomy): Bacteria > Chloroflexota > Limnocylindria > Limnocylindrales > CSP1-4 > UBA5189. Next base: position 12,671 of record JBBRNM010000004.1, on the reverse strand, counting down.
CGCTGGCGACGTCGGCGGGGCCGCGAGGGCGCCGCGCCGCACGGCAGGATAGCAGAGGCCCGGTCGCGGAGGCCCTCTTTGGCGCTCGTGCCGTAGGCTTCGTGCATGTCCGCCCGCTCACCCCTGACCTCCGTGGCCGAACTCGCCGCGGAGCTCCAGGATCCTGACCTCTTCGTCGTCGATGCGCGCTGGTATCTCGGCAAGCCGGGCGCAGGCCGGGCGGCCTATCTCGAGGACCATATCGCGAGCGCGATTCACCTCGATCTCGACGCGGACCTGGCGGATCTCGGAAATCCCGCCGCCCTCGGCGCCCCGGGCCGCCATCCCCTCCCCGATCCACGGGCGTGGGCGGACGCGATGGGCGCCCGCGGGATCGGCAACGAATCCCGGGTTGTCGCCTACGACGACGTCGGCGGCTGGGTCGCCGCGCGCCTGTGGTGGATGCTCGACGACCTCGGGTTCGAGGACGTCTCGGTCCTCGACGGCGGCATCGGCGCGTGGACGGCCGCCGGCTTGCCGGTGCGCTCCGGCGCCGAACCGGACCGATCCCCTCGTCGGCTCGAGCTGACGGACCGGTGGACCGGCGTCGTTGAGCGCGACGACCTTCGGGCGAAGCTCGGAGGCGTCCTCCTGCTCGACGCGCGAGGGGCGCCGCGCTATCGCGGCGAGACCGAGCCGATCGACCCGATCGCCGGCCACATCCCGACCGCGGTCAACGCGCCCATCGATGGCAACCTCGGCCCCGACGGCCGGCTCATGGCGCCGGAGGCATTGCGGGCGCGTTTCGAGCGGCTGGGCGCCGACGGCTCGGGCGAGGTGATCACCTCGTGCGGGAGCGGCACGTCGGCAAGCCATCATTCGCTCGCGATGCGCATCGCGGGCCTCCCCGACCCGATCCTGTACGTCGGCTCCTACAGCGACTGGTCGCGCTCCGGGTATCCCGTCGCCACCGGCGCTGAGCCGGGAGCCGCACCGAAGCCGGCAAACACGCCGCGCTGAGCCTCCGGTGACCGTCGTCGTCCGGCCGCTGACCGCGGAGACCTGGGATGCGCTCGCCGCGTTGTTCCGCGAGGGTGGCGACCCGCTCTGGTGCTGGTGACGAAATGGGTCCCCCTGCGAAGGAGCGACACCTACGACAGCAAGACGCTCGCCGCGAAGGCGACATGAGAGCAAGATGCCGCTGACGGCATCCGTTCGCGAGTCCCTCAGTGAGCGACCCCAAGTCGTTCCGGTCGCTGTCAGTATCCGTTCACGGGGCGAGACGCGGCGAACAGGGAGGAAAGCCAAAGTGACCAGCCTAGGCAGCCTGGCAGTGGTACTCGAGGAGCACGAGGCCTACAACGCTCACGATCTGGACCGCTACATGGAGGGATTCGCCCCCGATGCCCTCATCCTCGACGGCGATGGCAGGACCATGTCCGACGGAGCGGAGGCCATTCGAACCGACATCGGCCGCGTCTTCGAGCGCATGCCCGACGTCCACGCCGATGTACCGACCTCCTTCGAGGCGGGCGAGTGGGTCGCGATGCACGATATCGTCCCGAACTGGTTGATGCCGGATGGCAGCCACGGCGAGATGCAGTGGGTCGCTCTCTATCACGTGGTCGACGACAAGATCGTTAGCCTGCAACTGTTCCCGGGCTCTCGGCCAGCGTAGGAGGGCTTCCACGTGGTCGCCGAGAGAGCGTCGGATCCGTCGAGCGCGCACACTCGGGTCGTCGTCCGACGCGACATCCGGACCGAGAAAGCATCGGACGTTCACATGCCTGTCGATTCGCGAACATCTCGTTCGCTGAAGCTCTGACGGCAGCTACTCGGCCCGCATCCAGGAGGCGCTGATTCGTGGGAAACAAGATCGTCCATGTCGAGGTCGTGGGGAAGGACGGCGCGGCGCTCCACACGTTCTGGGGCGAGCTCTTCGGCTGGAAGCAGAACACGGACCTGCCCGGGGGCTACGGGATGACCGACCCGGCCGAATCCGGAATCGTCCTCGGCACCGGCCCGTCGCCCGACGGCGGCAACGGCTGGGTCACGTTCTACGTGAGCGTGCCGGACGTCGATGCGGCGCTGGCCAAGGCCCAGGAGCTCGGTGGCAGTGTCGTGATGCCGAAGTTCAGCCCCGCTCCCGAGACCTACCTCGCCATGCTCGCGGACGCAGAGGGTCACGTCGTCGGCATCAGCCAGGCCGCCGCCGAATAGCCTTCCAGCACGGTGCCGCTTGAACGAGGCAGTAACCGGTTGGGCCTCGCAGATGTCGATTCCGGGGCGCACCGTTCGTCCATTCCATGAACGCGGCCGAACGGTCGCTCACGCAGGAGGTTTGGCCGTGGCAAACGAGATCATTCACGCCGAGGTCGTCGGGAAGGACGGACCGAAGCTCCAGAAGTTCTTCGGCGATCTCTTCGACTGGAACCTCAACACCGATCTCCCCGGCGGCTACGGACTCGCCGAGAAGACCGGCGGGAGTGGCGCCGATTTCGGCGCCGGCCCGAGCCCCGACGGTGGCTCCGGCTGGGTGACGTTCTACGTTCGGGTGCCGGACATCGAGGCGACCCTCGCCAAGGCCGCCTCGCTCGGCGGCGCGGTCGTGATGCCGAAGTTCACGGCCGGAAACGCCACGCTCGCGATGGTCGCCGACCCCGAGGGCCACGTGATCGGGCTGACCGAAGGCTCGATGTAGCTCGGCGGCCCCATCGAGGGCCGCCTCAGATCGAGAAGGCCCCCGCCGTCGGCGGGGGCCTTTTGCTTCTCGGGAGCCGCGCGAGCGGCTATTCGAGGTAGTCCTTCAGCTTGCGGCTGCGGGACGGGTGGCGGAGCTTCCGCAGCGCCTTTGCCTCGATCTGGCGGATGCGCTCGCGGGTCACGTTGAACTCCTTGCCGACCTCCTCCAGCGTTCGCGCGCGCCCATCCTCCAGGCCAAATCGGAGCTGAAGAACGCGCCGCTCGCGTCCGGTGAGCGAGTCGAGGACGCTTTCGACCTGCTCCTTGAGGAGCTGGTGTGACGCGGCCTCCGCGGGAGCGAGGGCGCCCCGATCCTCGATGAAGTCACCGAGGTGGGAGTCCTCCTCCTCGCCGATCGGGGTCTCGAGCGAGACCGGCTCCTGAGAGACCTTGATGATCTCGCGGACCTTCTCGGGGGTGACCTGGACCTCCTGGCCGCGAGACATCGCCTCGGCGATCTCCTCAACCGTCGGCTCCCGGCCGAGCTCCTGGAGGAGCTGGCGTGAGACGCGGATCAGCCGGTTGATCGTCTCGACCATGTGAACCGGGATCCGGATCGTCCGGGCCTGGTCCGCGATCGCTCGCGTGATCGCCTGGCGGATCCACCAGGTCGCGTAGGTCGAGAACTTGTAGCCCTTCTCGTAGTCGAACTTCTCGACCGCCCGGATCAGCCCGATGTTGCCCTCCTGGATGAGGTCGAGGAAGCTCATCCCGCGGCCGATGTACTTCTTCGCGATCGACACGACGAGCCGGAGGTTCGCCGAGGTCAGCTGCTCGCGCGCATCGCGACCGATTCGGACGAGCTCGCCTTTGCGGTGGGCGAGCTTGGTGTTCTTCGGGACCTCGGGATCGAAGCCCATCATCTTCAGGAGCTCCGCGTCCTTCGGGGCCAGGATCCAGCGCTCGAGCGCCGGGAAGGCGACCTCGTCGCGAGACCAGTCGTAGATCGCCCGGAGCCCGATGTTGTCGCGCGAATCCAGGTCACCGTTGTGGACCGCGAAATAGGCCCAGTCGAGGAGCGGCAGGAACGTGTCGGGGGTCGGGTCCTCTGAATACAGGTGAACGAGCTTCCGGCCTTCCTTGATCAGCTCCTTCGTGCCGTCCGATTGGACGTCGCGGGCGGCCTTCACGAGGTGGAAGTCGGGCGGCGCGACCAGGAGGTCCGCGGCCTCCTTCGCGGAGACGGCATCCCGGACGAGCCGGTGGGCCTCCTCGCCGAGGGGCAGTCGGTGCTGCGGCTTGGCCGTTCGGGTCTTGGTCTCGGTGTTGTGGGTCGTCCATTCGTGGAGCGAGACGATGCCCTTCCAGGGATCGTCGACGAGCTGCTCGCCGAGCTCGATGGCCTTGGCGAGGACGACCTCTTCCTCGGCGGTCAGCAGGGCGACCTTGCCGATCTCCTTGAGGTACATCCGGACCGGGTCGTCGATCCCGATCATGTCGGCGGAGAGGGCCTCGAGCTCCGCCGCGGTTGGCTCCTCGAGCTCCTCGGCGTCGAGCTTCGCAGGCGCGTCGGCCGGCAGCTTCGCCTCGCGGCCGTCGGCATCGTCGCCGACGACCTCGATGGTCACGTCGTCGTCATCGCCGGCGTCCGGCGACAGGGCGGCCTCGGGCTCGTCCTCGAGATCCTCTTCTTCGTCCTCGTCGAGTGCGGCACGGGATGGACGAATTCCCGCGAGCTTGGCCTCCTCGAGATCGGCCTTGCCCCGACGGGGTCGGGTGAGCACGGCTTCGACGAGCTGCTGATCGAGCGGATCGACTGGCATGGTTGTTGCTACCTCCTGGCGGTGATGAGCTTGGTCTGGTCGCGGCGTCGATGGAGCGAGCGCCGCTGGTCGTTCATGGCCTGGCCTTCGAGCGAGAGGCGGTCGACCGAGTCTCGGTCGCCGGTCTGCTCGGCTTCGGCCAGGGCGGATTGCAGGTATTCGGAGCGTTCGTCGAGAGCCCGTTCCTCGAGATCGATCGTGAGTCGCTCGATCTCGTAGGCGAGGTCCGCCTGTGTCAGCTCCCTCGGGTTCGGGTCGCGGCGAGCGAGGACGGCCTGGGCCAGGGCAGCCGTCTCGGGATCGAGCGACTGAACGAGCCCCGTCAGGCTGAACGGCGGATGCACGCCCTCGTCGTTGGGTTCCCTGGCGAACACCACGGCCTTGAAGAGCTCGCGGGCGACGGTGCTCGGGAGCTGGTCCGGACCGATCTCGTCGACGACCTTGAGCTGGATCTCGGGGACCAGCAGGATCAGGCGAAGGAGCTCCGCCTCCTGCGGCAGGACGCCGCGCAGGATGTCGCCGACCGGGAGCGAATCCGCGGACGAGATGACGGCATCGGCCGAGAAGCCGCCGTCCCGGGTCGCCGGTCGATTGCCCGAGGCGCCTTGACCTGTCGCGATCGTGGCGAGGCCGGACGCGCCGCCCAGCCGGGTGCCCCGCAACACCTCGAGGAGGATCCGCTCCTCCACGCCGGAGGTCTGGCGGACCTGCTGGAGGTAGGCGTCGCGCATGACCGGGTTCGGAACGGCCCGGATCGTCGGCATCAGGGCATCGACGAAGCGAGCCTTGCCACCCGGCGTCTTGAGGTCGTACGTCCTCGAGTAGGTATCGATGAGGTACTCGACGATCGGCTGCGCGGTCCGGACCTCCTCGCGCCAGCGGTCGGGCGAGTCGCGGAGGACCTCGTCGGGATCCTTGCCGTCGGGCAGACGAACGACGCGGACCTCGTCGAGCTCGATGCCGCTCTCCGTCGCGGCGAGCTGGCCGATCAGACCCTGGAGGGCCTGGACGCCGAACGTGCCGGCCTTCTGGCCCGCGGCGTCGACGTCGTACGCCAGCGCGATCCGCTTCGCGTAGCGCGTCAGCAGGCCGACCTGCCCCGGCGTCAGCGCCGTGCCGAGGGAGGCGACGACGTTGTCGAAGCCGGCCTGATGGGCCATCAGCGCGTCGGTGTAGCCCTCTACGATCACCGCCTGGCCCGACTTCCGGATCGAGGTCTTGGCCTTATCGATGAGGTACAGCGTCCGGCTCTTGTCGAAGAGCGGCGTCCCGGGCGAGTTCAGGTACTTGGGCCCTGCGGTGCGACCGGCGGCCGCCGCGCGCTCGTTCGCTTCCGACTCGGAACCGAGGATACGGCCGCCCATGCCGACCGCCGCGCCGTTCTGATCCCGGATCGGGAACAGGACGCGGCCCCGGAACTTGTCGATGATGCCGACCCCGCGAGATTGCGAGCGGCCGGGCGACGCGAGGCCGACCTCGACGAGCTCATCGGGCTTGATCGCCCGCTTCTCGACGAGCTTGCGACTCAGGACGTCCCAGCCCTCCGGCGCCCAGCCGAGCTGGAAGGCCTCGATCGTCGCGTCGCTGAAGCCGCGGCCGCGGAGGTAGTCCAGGGCCGGCGCGCCGACGGTCGTGGCGGTCAGCACCTGGTGGTAGAACGCGATCGCGGTCTCGAAGACATCCCGGAGTCGGGCCCGATGGGCATCCTCGCGTTTGGTCCGCTCGTCGATCTCGACGCCGGCCTTCGCGGCGAGCGTTCGCAACGCGTCAGGGAAGGTCACCGAGTCGCGCTGCATGACGAAGCTGAAGACGTCGCCGCCCAGGCCGCAGCCGAAGCACTTCCAGGAGTCCCGGCCCGGGGTGACCGTGAACGACGGCGTCTTCTCGCCGTGGAACGGGCAGAGTCCCTTGTAGGTGGTGCCCGCCTTCTTCAGCTGCACTGTCTCGCCGACCACGTCGACGATGTTCAGCCGGCTCTTGACTTCGCTTGCGATCCCGCCTGCCGTGATCCGCGCCTCCGAATACCTGTCTCTCTGGTGTCTACGCTCCAGAACACCGAGAGGTTCCGTTCCAGCCGCCCCGCCGCGACCTGCCGGACATGACTGTCGGCCTGTCAAGTCTTGACAAGCCGTTCAAGGGGTATTTTAGACCCTCGAGGCCCCACTTGACAACCCCTTTGTCAATACTGGGGAGGAGTATGTCCCGGGCACCAGACGGGTATGTGAGTTCTCACCAAAGTGACCCAGTCTCGGGACATGAAGCGACCTCCGCCGGCGTGGGCTGAGCCGGATCAGCTGGGGGCCGCGCTCAGTTTAGAGCTTCGGACTCTGGTTGTTCCGTCCGAGCCTTTCGCCTAACCCCCGCTCACGCCTGCCTCGTGCCACCTTCCTCGATTCTCATCTCCGCTCATTTCGCACAGGGTCGAGACCGCTCCGCGCTAACGCCCTGGCGGGATCAGCGTCCCGTGCCGTTGACGGGCGCGAGGTGGCGATGCATCTGCTCGAGGATCTCGCCCTCGGCGGCCTTGGCGGCCTGATCGTGCCGATCGAGGCACGTCGACTGACTCGGGGCGCTCATGGCTCCCGCTTGATCTCGTGGCTCCGCTACGCTGCGGCCGTGATCTGCGCCAACTGCGGGCCCGAGAACGAGTCGGGCCGCAAGTTCTGCAAGGAGTGCGCGTCGCGGTTGGCAGCGGTCTGCCCGTCATGCGGCACGCTCAACCCTTCGGACGCGAAGTACTGCGGGGAATGCGCGACCCCACTCGACGAGGGTGTACCGACGGCCGTCGTCGCCGGCTCCCGCGCAGGCCCGGCCGAGGCTCGTCAGCCGGCCGACAACCCGGTCGCCGAGCGCCGCCTCGTCACCGTGCTGTTCGCCGACCTTGTCGGGTTCACGCCCTTCGCCGCCGATCGCGATGCCGAGGAGGTTCGCGAGGCACTGTCGCTTTATTTCGACACCGCCCGTGAGGTGATCGAGCGCTACGGCGGCACGGTCGAAAAGTTCATCGGCGACGCCGTGATGGCAGTCTGGGGAGCTCCCATTGCTCGCGAGGACGACGCCGAGCGGGCAGTCCGGGCCGCGCTGGATCTCGTTGAAGGGGTCGTAGCCATCGGGCCGACGATTCAGGCTCGGGCCGGCGTCCTCACCGGCGAGGCCGCGGTCACCCTCGGAGCCACGAATCAGGGCATGGTCGCCGGCGATCTCGTGAACACGGCGGCCCGCCTGCAATCGGTGGCCGCGCCGGGGACCGTCCTGGTGGGCGACGCGACACAGCGGGCCGCATCCGACGCCATTGCGTTCGAGCCGGCGGGAGAACAGGTGCTGAAGGGCAAGTCGAGCCCGGTCCTGGCGTGGCGGGCCCTTCGGGTCACGGCGCAACCGAGCGGGCACGTGGCCTCGGGCTTGCCTGAGCCACCGTTCGTCGGCCGGACGGGCGAGCTCCGGCTGCTCAAGGACGCCGTGCTGGCTGCGACGCGCGACCGCCGGGCCAGGCACGTGTCCATCATTGGGCCCGCTGGCATCGGCAAGTCCCGGCTCGCGTTCGAGTTCGAGAAGCACCTCAAGGCATTCGAGGAGCCGACCATCTTCCACCACGGCCGGTCGCCGGCCTACGGTGACGGGATCGCGTTCTGGGCCCTCGGGGAAATGGTCCGGCGCCGCGCCGGTCTCGCCGAGGGAGACGACGACGCCACGACGCGAGCGGCCATCGCGCGGACGGTGGCGGAGTTCGTCCCGGAGCCTGCCGATCGGAGCTGGGTCGAGCCCGCATTGCTGACGCTCCTGGGACTGGGTCCGCCGCCGCCGGGCGGTCGGGAGAAGCTGTTTGCCGCGTGGCGCATCCTCTTCGAGCGGATCGCGCTCCGAGGCACGCCAGTTCTGCTCTTCGAGGACCTCCATTGGGCCGACGCCGGCTTGCTCGACTTCATCGACCATCTCGTCGAGTGGTCGCACGGCGTCCCGTTGCTGGTGGTCACGCTGGCTCGGCCAGAGCTGTTCGAGCGCCGACCGGACTGGGGCGCGGGCCGTCGAGGCTTCACGGCCGTTGCCCTCGATCCACTCTCCGGGGACGAGATGCGGGAGCTGCTCGCCGGTCTCGCGCCGGGGCTGCCGGAGGCCGCGGTGGAAGCAATTCTCTCCCGTGCCGACGGGATCCCCCTCTACGCCGTCGAGATGATCCGAGCACTCCTCGCGGATGGACGGCTCGAGCTGGTCGATGGGGGCTACCGGCCGGTCGGCGACTTGGCCGAACTGGCCATCCCTGAGACGCTCAGATCGTTGATCGCCTCCCGCCTCGACGGCCTCGACCCCGCCGACCGCGCACTGATTCAGGACGCGGGCGTCCTCGGCCAATCGTTCTCGATCCCCGCGCTCGAGGCCGTTTCCGGGCGGAGCGAGGCCGACCTCGAGGTCGCCCTGAGGCGGCTGGTCCGGCGACAGCTCCTCGAGATCGAAGCCGATCCGCGCTCGCCGGAGCGGGGCCAGTACCGCTTCGTGCAGTCGCTCATCCGCGAGGTTGCCTACGCGACGCTCGCGCGCCGGGATCGCCGAAGACGCCATCTCGCGGTCGCTCGCTACTTCGAGACGATCGGCGACGAAGAGCTCGCCGGCGCCCTGGCGGCACACTTCGTGGCCGCCTTCCAGGCATCGTCTGAAGGCCCTGAGGCCGACGCGGTCGCGACGCAGGCCCGCCTGGCGCTCCGGGCTGCCGCGGATCGAGCGGTCGCCCTGGGCGCACATGAACAGGCCGTGACCCACCTCCTGCAGGCGCTCGTCGTCACGACGGACCCGGGCGACGCGGCGGATACGCGGTTGGCCGCGGCGATCTCCGCGTCCCGCGCCGGCCACCAGGTTCAGGCAGAGGACCTTGTGAAGGATGCGATCGACGGTTTCCGCGCCGCAGGCGACGCCGAGGGTGCAACCCTGGCGACAGCAGAGTTGGCGATGATCCACCTCGAGAAGGAGGAGCCCGTCGAGGCTCTCGGATTGCTCGAGGGGGCCGCCGCAGCCCTTTCGGCGGACACTCCCGAACCCATACGGGCTCGGCTTCTCGTAAACCTGTCGCGGGTTCTGTTCCGCTCTTTGTTCCCGGCGCGGGCCGTCGAGATCGCCGACGAGGCGCTGCCGATCGCGGAGCGCCTCGGCCTCCTCGACGTGATCGCCGACGGCTTCAACAACAAGGCCGCAGCCCTCAGCCAGCTCGGCCGGCCGCGCGAGGGCCTCGCCCTCCATGCCGCGGCGGCGGACGTCGCTCGCGCAGGAGGGTTCGTCGCCGCGGAGCTTCGCGCCAGCGCGAACCTCGCCGGCGCCACGGCCGACCACGATCCGGTGGGGTCGTTCGCGCTGCTGCGGAACTCGCTTGCCCTCGCTGAACGCGTCGGCGACCGGCAGACGTTCGACTGGGTGGTCTGGCAGCTCATGGGCCTCGCCCAGAACATCGGCGCCGATTGGGATGAGGCCATCCGGTGGGGGGTCGACGTGCTCGCTGAACGATCCGGCGACGCTCCCATCTCCGTGGTGGGTTCGTTGGCGATCCTGCGAGTTGCGCGCGGCGAGCCCGCCGACGACCTGCTGGCTCTCATCGATGCGGCTGGCGTGGCGGCCGGACCCGACTCGTCGTCGTCTGACTGGGCCGCGGCGTGGGCCCAGTACATCCGCGCAGACGTCGCGCTCGTCAGCGGTGCGCTCGAGGCGGCCTACCGCGGGTACGTGGCGGCTGGCGATCTGGCCCCACGTGCAAATTTGACGGCCTTGCAGGCAGCGGCTCGCGCGGCTCTCTGGGCAGGCGACGTGAACGGAGCGCGCCAAGCCTCGGATCGTGCGGCCCAGCAGCCCGACAGCGGCTCGCCCTACGAGAGCGCCAGGCTCGACGGCACAAGGGCCGGAATCGCCGCCCTCGAAGGATCGCCGGCTGTCGCGCTGGAAGGCTATCGCAGCGTGTTCGGGCGGCTGCGAGATCTCGGGTTTGAGTACGTCCTCGCCCTCGTCGAGCTCGATCTCGTCACCGTTGCCCGGGTGGATGGCGACCTCGTGCGAGCCGCCGCAATGGAGGCGCGGGCGACGTTCGAGCGGGTCGGCGCGCGACCGTACCTGGAACTCCTCGATGTGGCCCTTACGAGACTCGCGACAGCGGCCCCGACACCCGGCGCCGGCGTCACGGCGGATCGATCGGTTCCAGCGTCCTGATAGGCAGATAGAAAGTCGAGACCGGCATCCGGCACAGGGTCCTGCAAAGGACACAACTGAATCGGCGGGATTGTCATCCTGTACGAGCCAATCCCTCAGGCAAAGTTCTGCAAAGTCACACGATGTGGCGCTCGTAGAGCTCGTCGAATAGCCCAGGCCCGTGCGTACTCCGGGCGCCCAGCGGGCCGATAGGTCAGGATGGTGATGCCGCCCGAAGTGGTCCGCGACGTGACCAGTTCGAGCGCGGTGTCCGAACCGGAATCGGGGAACAGCCGTGTGCCCTGGCCGACGACCACGGGGAAGGTGAACAGGCGCGTCTTTGGAAACGTCGACGTCGCAGGTTTGTCCATGTCGTCACGCCGTGGCCCGTTCCAACGCACAGCTGGAGGAGCTGCCACCCCACGAGCCGACAGTCAATCTCCGCTGCAGATCGGACCTCAGGACGCCATCGCGCGCGCCATCGCGGCGTCGAACGCCTCCGGTCGCTCGAGCCAGGGAAAGTGGCCCTTCACGCTCGTTTCGAACTGCTTCCATCCTCCTGTCGTGCGCTCGTCCGTTGCCACGGCCGGATGATCAACGACGCACCTGGCGATGGCAAGAGCCGCGCTGGCGATCCTCGCCGGCCTGGACGCGATTTCGCAAGTGGACTCGCCGACGACCGCCATCCCGCGCGATCAGCCGGCCATCGACTGAACGGTTGACATCAGCGTCCCCGCGTCCGTGAAATCGGGGTGGCCTCTCCACACGCCTCGAGATTTCGTGGTCGGACCTAGCCGAGGCGGGCATCGATCTGGGCGATCCGCTCGCGAACGAGCCACGTGATCACGTCCGCCGGGATCGGGTGCTCCGGCTTGAACTGGAGCGTCCCCTTGGCCGTGGCGAACGCGCCGACCTTGTCGGGATGCTTCTCGATGAGCTCGGCGCTCATCGGGAACAGCGAGCAATGGTCCTTGAACGCGGAGTACGAGACGAGGGCCCGGCCGCGGTAGCGGAACGCCGGCATCGCGTAGCTGATCGTCTCCTCCGCCGCGGGCGCAGCGGCGGCAATCGTCTCGCGCAGGGCCTGGAGGGCCAGGCGCTGATCCGGCGTCGCCGCGTCGAGCATCGCGTCGATCTGCTCGCTTGGTGTGGTCATGGCCCCATTGTGCGACTCGAAGTCCGCGCCCGCGCCGCGGTAGATTTCGGGCATGGATGACCTCATCCCCCGCCTCAGGACACGGGTCGCCGACCCGAAGCGGCGGACCGACGCGCCTGCCCGACGTCGGCTGGGAGCGCGTCGTCTGGGGCGGACTGGGCATCGAGGACCACGAGCAGAGGGACTGAACCCGTCCCCACGGCCTACGCCATCGTTCGGGGGCTGGTCAGGATCGAACATTTGTGCTATGGTCTTCAAGTCGCGACATCTCTCTGCGACGCTCCGTGTGGTCGACTCCTTTTCGAACGGACCGTGCGTTCTGCCATTCCTGTTCGGAAAGTGTTGGAGGTCATCATGACCACCGGTACCATCAAGAAGGTCGTTGCCGATCGCGGCTTCGGCTTCATCGCCGCCGAGGATGCGAAGGAATACTTCTTCCATCGCGGCGGACTCGATTCCTCGCTTGACTTCGACCGCCTCGTCGGCGGTGAGAAGGTCAACTTCGAGATCGAGCAGAGCCCCAAGGGTCCTCGCGCCTCGCGAGTCTCCGCGGCCTGATTCGAGGGCGACCCGCCTCGTGCGGGTCGCCGATCGAGAAGAGCGGTCCGTCTTGTACGGGCCGCTTTTTCATGTCCGCCGCGCCACAATGTCGACGACGTGACTCCGCTCGGTGGACGAGGGAACTGATGATCGATCTCCTCGGCTGGATCATCCTCGGGCTCATCGCTGGCTCGATCTCGGGCTGGTTCGTCGGGACCCGCAGCGTCCAGGGCTGCCTGCCGACCGTTGTCGTCGGGATCCTCGGCGCGATCGTGGGTGGCTGGCTCGCCCAGCAGCTCGGCTACAACCAGGTCCAGGGCTTCATCGGC
>JBBRNM010000003.1:0-74056 GCA_038230295.1 Candidatus Limnocylindrales bacterium | reverse complement strand
CGCTCAGCCTCGGCCAGCCGCTCCGCCTCGACTCGCTCCGTCTCGAGCCGCTCAGCCTCGGCCAGCCGCTCCGCCTCGACTCGCTCCGTCTCGAGCCGCTCAGCCTCGGCCAGCCGCTCCGCCTCGACTCGCTCCGTCTCGGCCAATCGCTCGCCTTCGGTGTCGATGACCGGCCACGCCAGGTCGGCGGGTCCGAGCGTGAACGGCGGTGCTTCGGCGCCTGCGCTCGCGATCGTCATAGCCTCGGCGACCATGGCCGAGTCCGCCCGGACCTCGGTCTCGGGTAGGGGCGCGCAGCTGAGGCAGCGCCCCTCGACCGCGTTCCAGCACTCGCCACAGGTGTACTGCCGACACGACAGGCAGAAGTTGAAGGTCCGGTGGAACGCCTCGAGCTGGTGGGCGGTCGCACCCTGCTCCGTTTCGGCCCGCGCCGCGGCGAAGGCCTCGTCGAGCGATGCGTCGGGCATCGCGACGAAGTTCCGGAGGCCCCGGCCGACCGTCCCGATGACCGCAAGAGGGGTCGACCGGCGAGAGGCGGACTCGAAGGTGTAGCGGGTGCCGCAGCGCTCGCAGAATGATTCGGTAAGGATCTCGGCCATCGACTCCCCGGCTCGCGATAGGCCCGACTCGCGCCGAGCCCTGCGAGACTATAGCCCGCTCATCGTCCATAGCGCCCCGCCCGCATGTACCGCCTCGTCACCGCCATGCGTACCCCGGCGGTTCGAGCGGGTGCCTCTGCTAGGCTCCCGGCCATGCGATCGATGTCCCGCGTCGAACGCTTCTTCGAGCGCCTCGTCGAACGCCCAACGGCCCGCCTGTTCCGAACTCGGCTCCAGCCGATCCAGGTCCTGCGCCGGATCGAGCGAGCGATGGAGAGCGGCCGCGGCGATGGCGACCACCGCAACGAGGCTCCGGATCGCTTCACCGTGTTCGTAAATCCGGAGGATCTCGCAGCCCTGACGCCGCTCGACGCGGTGGCAGCGGATCTCGCCTCAGATGCGCTGTCGTTCGCCCGGGCGCACCGGCTGGAGCTGCGCGGGAAGCCGCGGGTCGCCTTCCACCCCGATGCCGCCATTCCACGCGGCGAGGTCGAGGTCGAGGCCCGGCTCTCGTCCGTGTCGAGGTCGGACCCGAGGCGCGAGATCCCAACCGACACGAGCGTCTTCCGGGTGCCGGTGGTCCGGGCGGTGTCCGCCGTCCTCGAGGTCCGCGAGCCGAACCAGCCGTCGAGGACGGTGTCGATCAGCGCCCGGCCCCTTCGGATCGGCCGCGCTTCGGACTGCGATCTCGTGCTGCGCGACGGCCGCGTGTCCCGACAGCACGCGAGACTGCACGGGCGTGACGGCGTGCTCGTCCTGACCGACCTCGGATCCACCAATGGCACCCGAGTGAACGGCCAGCGAATCCGGGAGGTCGTCCTCGGCGCCGGCGACCAGATCGGGATGGGCGATACGGTGCTCGTCCTCGGGTCGACGCCGGGCGCGACCGCCTCCTAGCGAATGGATCCTGCCCTTCTCGCCATCTGGGTTCTGCGCCTGCTGTTCCTCGGCCTGCTGTACGTGTTCCTCGCGGCGGTCGTCCGGGTGCTGCTGCGCGACCTGCGGGCGGCGACACGCGAACCGGGCACCGCGCTCGGCCGGCTGACGGTCCTCGCCTCGCCAAGTGGCGAGCCCGCCGTGGGCACTTCGTTCGGCCTGGATGCGGTCGCGACGCTTGGGCGCGACGTGAATAACGCGATCGTCCTGGAGGACGATTTCGTCTCCCAGACGCACGCGACCTTGACCTTCCGGGGCCGGACCTGGTACGTCGAGGACGCCGGCTCGACGAACGGGACGTTCGTGAACGGCAACGCCGTGGATGGCCTCGCGCCGATCGCCTTCGGCGATGAGCTGCAGCTGGGCCAGGTGCGGTTACGGCTCGATCGAGCGCAGCGATGACGGCAGGCCGGGTCGCGGTTCGGCCCAGGGCGGGGGAGGGCGCACCTGGCTCGATCCTCGCCCGGGTTCGGCCCCGCTTCCGGCGCCGGGAGCTGGGCCTGCTCGCGCTCGTCGGGCTCGCCCTGTATGTCGGGAGCGTGTCGCTGGGCGCGACCCAGCGCCTCGCCGCGGCCAGGCTCGCCGGCGACACGAGCCACGTGAACATGCTGGTGCCGGCGAACACGGGAATCCTCGCTGCCTACCTCGGCGCGCTCCTGGCCGCGCACCTCGTGCTCGTGATCGCCGGCCGGCGGACCGATCAGATCCTGCTCCCGACGATCGGCCTGCTGGGAGGGATCGGGCTCCTCCTCATGGAGCGGTTGCCGCAGAACCTCGCCGGGAGCCTAGGGGGTCTCGCGCAGACCCAGCTCGTGTGGCTCCTCGTGAGCGTCACGATCGTGACGGTCCTCGCCATCGCCGTTCGAAACGATGCCTGGCTGCGGCGCTACAAGTACACGTGGGCCGCGGTCGGGGTGGGCCTGCTGCTCGTGACCTTCGTCTTCGGCCGCGATATCAATGGCCAGCGGCTGAACCTCCAGATCGGCCCGCTGACGGGTCAGCCGTCCGAGCTCCTCAAGGTCATCCTCGTGATCTTCCTCGCCGGCTACCTGTCCGAGAATCGGCCCCTGCTGGTCGAGGAGTCCACGCGGGTTGGGCCGTTTCGATTGCCGCCCCTGCCGTACCTGGCGCCGATGTTGGCGATGTGGGCCGTCGCCCTCGGCATCGTCGTGATCGAGCGCGATCTTGGCGCCGCCCTGCTCTTCTTCCTGGTGTTCCTGCTCCTGCTGTACGTCGCGACCGCCCGGGCTAGCTACGTGCTTCTCGGGGCTGTGGCGGCGGGCGTCGGCGGCGTCGCGGTCTACGAGCTCCTCGGCTACGTTCGGACGCGAGTCGACGTGTGGCTGAACCCGTTCGCGGACCCCCTGGGCGCCGGCTACCAGATCGTCCAGGCGCTGCACGCGTTTGCCAGGGGTGGGCTGCTCGGGACCGGGCTGGGCAATGGCCTGCCGACGATCGCGGGCCGGCCACCGATCCCGGCCCTCCACACGGACTTCCCGTTCGCGGCCCTCGGCGAGGAGCTCGGCCTCGTCGGAATCCTCGCGATCCTCGGGCTGTACCTCGTTCTCATCGAGCGGGGCCTGCGCATCGCGGCATCGGCGCCGGACGAGTTCCGGGCCCTCCTCGCGGCCGGCCTGTCGCTCGTCGTCGGGGTCCAGGCATTCATCATCGCGGCCGGCAACCTCAAGCTCGTACCGCTCACAGGGATCACGCTGCCGTTCATCAGTTACGGCGGGTCGTCGCTCCTTGCGAATGCGGTGGTCGTTGGCCTCCTGATCGCGCTGTCGGACCGGGGCGCGGAGGCTCCGTCCCCGACGCCTCGCCGCAATCGCCTCCGACGGCTGCTCGATCGAGGGGCGGCATGAGGAGCGGTGTGACGAGACGCGGGACGAGCCGCGAAATGAGCACCGGCCGGGTCGGGCCCGAGCGGCGCGTCGGGATCGGGCTCGCTCTCGGGCGGGTCGGGCTCTCGCTTGCGGTTGCCTTCGGTGCGCTGGCCGCCGGGGCCGGCTACTGGCAGGTGGTCCGCTCGGCCGATCTCAGCCGGGCTCCCGACGACGCGGCGGTCATCGCGGCGACGCGGCACATCCTGCGAGGCGTCATCACCGACCGCGACGGGAACCGTCTCGCCTGGAACGTGCGGGACAAGAACGGCGAGCCGTACCGCGTGTACGCCTCGCCGGCCCTCGCCGGCGTGATCGGCTATGCGTCGCGGCAGTGGGGCACCACCGGGCTCGAGCGAGCCTGGGACCCGCAGCTGAGTGGCGCGGCGTCCGCCGATCCGCTGTACGACCTGACCCGCAAGTTCCGCTCGGATCCGGCGGATCCCCAGGCCCTCAAGACCACGCTCGTGCTGCAGCTGCAGGAGGCCGCGGTTCGGCTCCTCGGCAAGAACCGCGGCGCGGTCGTCATGATCGATCCGCGAAACGGCGGCGTCCTCGCTCTCGCGTCCACGCCGACGTTCGACGCCTCGGCGGTCGCCAACCCCGGGACCTCGAACGCGGCATTCACGAAGCTGCAGGCGGACCCGGCATTGCCGTTGCTACCGCGCGCGACGCAGGGCCGCTACGTGCCGGGCTCGATCTTCAAGATCGTGACCGCCACCGCCGCCCTCGCGAGTGGCGCGGTGAGCACGACGACGAGCTTTCCGCAGCAACCCGCCGCGGAGAAGACGGGGCTGCTCGTCGACGGCTTCCGGGTCCACGACGCCCACCACGCGTTCACCGGGTCGCGGGCCGTGCAGTTTCCCGAAGCCGTCGAAGTCTCCTGCAACATCTGGTTCGCCCTTGCCGGCCTGAAGACCGGTGGCGCAGAGCTCGCCTCCTGGGCAGCGAGGTACGGATTCGGCGGTTCGATCCCGTTCGACCTGCCGACGGCGGCCTCGCAGGTGACGGGCGGGGGCGGCAGCGCCGGAGGCGGATTCGCGGATCGCGTCGAGCTCGCCAATGCGGCCTACGGCCAGGCGGAGACCCTCGTGACGCCGCTCCAGATGGCGCTCGTCGCGGCGGGCGTCGCGAACCAGGGCGTGCTCATGCAGCCCCACCTCGTCCTGTCGACCAGCGGCAGACGCGGAACCACGACGATCGCCCCGTCGATCTGGCAGCAGGTCATGCTCGCGGACGTCGCCGGCGAGATCTCGTCGGCGATGCAGCTGGCGGTGAACGGCCAGGAAGGCCAGATCTACACGGCCGGTGCCCGACTGACGTCGATGGTCGTAGCCGGAAAATCCGGCACAGCGGAGCTCGATCCCGGGACGCGCCCGCATTCGTGGTTCATCGGGTTCGCGCCGGCCGATAACCCACAGGTCGCGATCGCGGTCCTCGTCGAGAACTCCGGCGGCGCCACGGTGAAGGCGGCGCCGATCGCCGGCGACCTGTTCCGAGCCTGGCGGGCCTGGGCGAAGCCATGAATGACCCGAAACGACCGCTCGTCGAGCGGCTCGGTCTGGGCTTCATCGGCATCGTGGTGGCCGCGCTGTTCGGCGCCATGAGCGCCGCGGCCTGGGCAGGCGGCGAGCTGTTTCTCGCCGTCATGGCCGGGATCGGGCTGCTGATGACGCTCTGGGCTGCGGTGACGACCGTCTTCCGGGCGTAAGAACGCCCCTCGGGGAGCGTCGCGGCTGGAACCTTCCGGGCGTCTCCGACGTACCATCCCTTGACGCCACCGAGCTTCGGTCCCGGTTGATCTCGCCGAGGACCATCCGAGGGGAGCCCACATGACCACCATCCAGCAGACCGGCGACCGCGTTCTCGCGAACGTCGAGCGCGTGATCGTCGGCAAGCACAACGAAGTGCGCTTCGCCCTCGTTGCCCTGATGTGCCGCGGCCATCTCCTGATCGAGGACGTGCCCGGGACTGGCAAGACCGTGCTCGCGAAGGCCATCGCGAAGAGCCTCGGCTGCACGTTCCGGCGGATCCAGTTCACGCCGGACCTCCTGCCATCGGACGTGACGGGCCTCTCGATCTACAACCAGAAGACCCAGGAGTTCGAGTTCCGGCCCGGCCCGATCATGAGCCAGGTGGTCCTCGCGGACGAGATCAACCGCGCAACCCCGAAGACCCAGTCCTCGTTGCTCGAGTGCATGGAGGAACGCCAGGCGACGGTCGACGGCACGACCTGGGCGATGCCCGACCCGTTCCTCGTCATCGCGACCCAGAACCCGATCGAGTACGAGGGCACGTTCGCGCTTCCCGAGGCCCAGCTGGACCGGTTCATGCTCCGGATTCGCCTCGGTTACCCGCAGCCGGTCGAGGAGATCGTGATCCTCGACGAGCAGAAGCGGACCCACCCGATCGACCAGCTCGAGGTCGTCTGCTCGGTCGACGACCTGCGCGAGATGCAGGCCTCGGTCCGCGACATCTACGTGGACCCGTCGGTCGCCGATTACATCGTCAGGCTCGTGAACGGGACCAGGAATCACCCCGACGTCTACCTCGGCGCGTCCCCGAGGGGCTCGATCGCGCTGTATCGCGCTGGCCAGGCGCTCGCGGGACTGCTGGGTCGCGACTACGTCATTCCGGACGACATCAAGGCCCTCGCCGAGGCCGCGCTGGCGCATCGGCTGATCATCAAGACGAGCTCGTCGGTCCACGACGTCCTGCCCGGCCAGATCGTCCACGAGCTGCTGGAAACGACGCCGGTCGGCGCCGCGAGCTCGGCGCCCGCCCCGAGCGGGGGTCCGCGAGCGGTGGCCGCCCAGGCTGCGGCCCGCGAGTCCTGATCGGCTAGCACCAACCCAGCGAAGCGGGAGCGAGCGTGTTCCGTCGGCTGCAGCTGCTCATCCTCGGCGCGATCCTGGTCGTTGCCGCGTTCTCGACGGGCCTGCCGTTCCTGTTCTACCTCGTCTACCTCGGCGTCATCGTCGTCGGCGGGTCGTATGTCCTCACCCGGCTCGGGCTGTCCGATCTCGAGGCCGGCTATGCGGTCAACCAGGTCTCGGGCCACGTCGGTGAATCGCTTCGCGTGACCTACACGCTCCGGAACACGAGCCGGGTCCCGAAGCCGTGGCTGGAGATCCATAACCCGACTTCGCTGCCCGCGGGGCTTCCGGGCCGGGCGATCTCCCTCGGTCCGCGAACGGAGCGCTCGTGGCTCATCCGGACGCCGCTCACGCGCCGGGGCCATTTCCGCGTCGAGCCGCTCCAGATCCGGACCGGCGATCCCTTCGGCTTCTTCGAGTCGTCGGCGTCCGTCGGCACCGGCGTGAACGTTGTCGTCTATCCCCGGATCGAGCCCCTCCCCCAGTGGCGCCTCCCCGCGGCGAACCTCGACGGCAGCCACGCGATGCGCGAGCGGACGCTCCAGACCACGCCGCTCGCGACGACGGTCCGGCCGTGGGCGCCGGGCGACGCGTTCAACCGGATCCACTGGAAGGCCACCGCCCGCCACGGCGACATCCACGTCAAGGAGTTCGACCTCGAGCAGACCGCCGACGCCTGGATCGTCCTCGACCTCGAACGCGCCATCCAGGCCGGGAGCGGTGACGAGTCGACGATCGAATCGGCCGTTCGGGTGGCGGCCGCCGTGGCCGACAAGGCCCTGCTCGAGAACCGGGCGGTCGGCATCACGATCGGAGCCCACCGTCTCGCCCAACTCCCGCCCGATCGCGGCGGTCGACAGCACCTGAAGGTCATGCAGCTGCTCGCGGCCGTGGACGGCGACGGCACGAACCCGCTGTCGCAGACCCTGATCGCGAGTGTCCCCCGGATCCGGCGGGGCATGACCGCGGTCGTCATCACGGCGTCGCAGGATCGGACGTGGGTGAAGCCGCTGTCCACGCTGCGGTCGCGCGGCGTCGCCTGCGTCGTGATCTCGTTCGACATCGATGCCTACGACCGCTACTCGCGGGACGCGGACCTCCGCCGCCTCGGCCTGCCACCCGAGGCCGAGGACCCCACCGTCGAGGCGAGCCGGAAGCAGCAGGCACGCGCCCTTCGGCACGCGCTCGCGGAGTTCGACATCGAGCTGCACACGGTCACGCCGGCCAGGGCGCTCGGCGAGGTGCTCGTCTCATGACCACACCAGCGGCGCCAGTGGCCCGCATGTTCGAGCTCCCCTCGCTCAGGCGCCGCCCCGTCCTGCGACCGGCGGAGGGCTGGCTCGCCGTGGCGATGGTCGCCCTGCTGGCGGCATCGTTCGCGCTCTCGCTGAACGGCGCCGGCTGGGTGCCCGATTCGGAGGGTTCGACGGGCTACCTCGTGTGGGTCGCGGTTGCGGCGGTGCTATTTGGGCTCTTGGCCGCGAAGGCCGGCCTCGGGCGCTGGCGGACCTACGTCGTCGGGGCTGTCATCGCCGGGTTGCTGCTGCCGCTCATCGCCGGCGGGATCGCGCTCGGGCCTGCGGCAGGCGGATTGGACGTCGCATCGATCGTGCTCCGATACCGCGCGGCCGGCGACGTCGCCTTCCTCGTGTGGGCCGATCTCGTGCGTGACGGCCGACCCTTCACCGATCAGTTCGCCCACTACCACATGGTGTTCGGGGCACTGGTCTGGGCTGCCGGCCAGCTCGCTGCCACGGCGGTCTTTGCCCGCCATCGCCCGCTCGACGCCGTCGTCGTCGTCGGCCTGCTCACGCTCGCGAACATGGCCGTCACCGCGATCGACCAGCTCCCCATCCTCGTCCTCTTCAGCGTCGCGGCGCTGGTGCTGCTCATCCGGGCCCACAGCTTCGAGGAGCAGGTGACGTGGATGCGGCGGCGGATCGGCGATCCAGCCGCGGTTTCGGCCCTGTACCTCCGGGGCGGAGGCTCGTTCATCGCCGCAGCGGTGATCGGGGCGCTCTTCCTCACAGCAACCGCGTCGTCGTCGCCGCTCCAGGGCTTCTGGGCGGATGTCCCCCAGAAGCTCGTCGGCTTCTCGCAGTGGCTCCAGCGCTACGCCCCGACCGGCGGCGAGCCGCGTCCCCTGGGCGTGGTCGGGTTCGGCTCGAGTGCGACGACGCAGGGCCTCTGGCAGCCCTCGGACGCGGTGGCCTTCACCGCGCGGGTCGCTCCGACGGAGGCGGGCCAGTTCAAGTGGCGCGCTGGTACTTACGCGGTTTACGACGGCATCGCGCGCTGGAGCTGGGGCGACTCGGGCACGATCCGGCGCGACGCGGACACGTCGCTGCTGAAGGGGACCGGCGACGACCCAGCGCTCGAGACCGGACGGCGCGAGTTCCGGGCGACGATCACGCCGGGTGCCTATGACGGTTCGATCCTCAGCCCGCAGACCATCGAACGGGTCGATCGACCGTCGATCGTTCGCCTCGACGGCAATCGCTACACGACGGTCGAGTCGAGCGGCGGCTCGGGGCAGTACGTCGTCACCGCGCTTGTTCCCGTGCTCGGCGGCCAGAATGGCTTGACGCAGAACCGGCTGCGAATCGCCGGTACGGACTACCCGGGCGACATCAGCCGGAACTATCTGTCCTTCCCCGCGAGTGCCATCGGGCCCAACGCTCGAGCCATCCTTGCCGATGTGCGCCAGATCGCCGCAGGGGGGCCGGGGCCGAAGGGCAACGCCTACGATCTCGCGTTCGCGCTCCAGGAATACCTGCGGTCCGGCAGGTTCACCTACAGCGCCGACGTGCGCGACGCCGCGCGTGCCCGGTGCTCGGGCCTGTCGACGGTGGAGTGCTTTGCGACGATCCGGCAGGGCTACTGCGAGTACTACGCCGCGGAGATGGCGGTGCTGCTCCGAGCGGCCTCGATCCCGGCGCGGATCGCCTACGGCTTCCTGCCAACCGCGCCCGACCTCGGCGGGACCGAGACGGTCAAAGCCGCCTCGGCCCATTGGTGGGTGGAGGTCTACTTCCCGAAGTACGGCTGGGTGGAGTTCGACCCGACGGGCACTGTCGGCCAGCCCGAGCCGATCCCGTCCGGCGGACCCGAGACGCCGCGGCCCAGCTCGCTGTTCAGCCCGGGCGCCGGCGAGCGTGCCACCGACCCGCTGAGCCGTAGCTCCGCGCGGCCGATCCAGGCCCCCGGCGGCACCACCGGCACCGGTTCCGGGCCCTTCATCGCGATCGCGATCCTGCTCGTCATCGGGATCGGGGCGCTGGCCTTGGCAGCACGCCGCCGGGCACCTCGAAAGCCGATGCATCCCGATCAGGCCTGGGGATCGCTTGGCCGGCTGGCGGCGCGATTCGGCTTCGGGCCGCGGCCCACGCAGACCGTGTACGAATATGCCGGGATGCTGGGCGACGCCGTGCCCACGTTCCGGGCCGAGCTCTCTACCGTGGCGCGGGCCAAGGTCGAGGTGGCGTATGGCCGGCAGGAGCTCGGCGTGGAGCGGCTGCGATCGATCGGCGAGGCGTACCGGCGCCTCCGATTCGCGATCCTGCGGCTCGGCCTGCGGCGGTTCAGCCGGAGGCGCTGAGGCCCGAGTCGGAGTAGGGCGCCGGTGGAGGCGCCGCGCGTCGGATTGAGTCGCCCCGGTCAGAGCGCTCCGGCCCGACCGCGCTCCGCGGCGGCGATTCGGGGCGCCGCCCCTTCGGCCTCGGACTCGAGCGGCGCGAGGTGGTCCGTTGCGTTGTGGAGCCGCAGCCGCGGCCGCCCGCCACGGAGCTCGACGACCGTGATGCCGCACAAGGCGAAGGGGAACGTCCAGAAGCGGCTCAGCGGCAGGTCGAGCAGGGCGAGGAGCGTCACCTTGAACACGCCGTCGTGGCCGACGATCACCGACCATGGCTCGTTCGAGGGCAGGTCGGCGTAGCCGAGGACGTGCGACCGCTCGACGGCGTCCTCCGGGGAGGCGGCGGCAAGCTCGTCGAGCACCCGGCCGAGCGCGACGCGAACGCGAACATCGACCTCCGGTAGGGACTCGCCGCCGGGCGCCCAGGCCGTCAGCGGGTCCTCACGCCACCTGGCCAGGACGTCCTTCCAGCGCTCCGAGACGGTGGCGCTCGCGACCCCTTCCCACTCGCCCTGGCCGATCTCCAGGAAGCCCGCGTCCGACCGAACGGCGACCGGGCCGCCGAAGCCGTCGGATCCCGCGATCGCTGCCGCGACGAGGGCGGCGGTCTCCGTCGTCCGCGAGAGGGGCGAATGGACGATCGCGACGGGCGGGCCGGTCGGGACGGGCAGGGCGGGCGGCCGGTGGACATGGGCGAGGCGTCCCGCCGCGAGCGATGCCTGGCGGCGACCCAGCGGCGAGAGCGGCGAATCACCCTGGCCCTGGAACAATCCCTGGGCGACCCATTCGGATTCGCCGTGGCGGAGGAGGACGAGCGTCGCGTCGAGGCCCGGCGGGACGATCGGGGCTGGTGGGTCGTCGGTCACCGACTGGCGCCGAGGCGGATCGTCCAGAGGTCTTCGACGCCGTCCTCGCCGCGGATGGCCTCCTCGAGCTCGGGGGTCACGTCGTCGTCGAGGGCAAGGACCATGAGGGCGTCGGCGCGCGGCGCCGAGCGGGCGAGGTGCATCGCGCTGATGTTCACGTCGGCGCGACCGAGCTGGGCCCCGAGCCGCCCGATCGTTCCGGGCCGGTCGTGGTGGTGGGTGATCAGCATGAAGTCGACCGGCGCCATGTCGAGGCGGTAGCCGTTCAGGCGGACGAGCCGTGGCTCGCCGGGCGAGTCGGGGCCGCCGCCGGCCACGGTCCCGCCGACCGCGATGTCGCGCCCGCCGACGCGCCCCGAGACCGTGATGAGCGAGCTGAACGTGCCGGCATCGGCGGTCTTTCGTTCCACGAGCGAGATTCCGCGGGCGCGGGCGAGGATTCCGGCGTTCACGAGGTTCACCCGCTCGGTCGTGACGTTCTCGAGGAGGCCCCGCAGGACCGCGGCGGTCAGCGGCGCCGCCTCGGCACTCGCGAGCTCCCCCGCGAGCTCGAGCGTCAGCGTGCCCACGCCGGCTCGGGCGAGCTGACCGAAGAAGCGGCCGAGGATCTCGGCCAGTGGGACGTACGGGCCGATCGTGCGCGCAGCCTCGGGGCTCAGGAGTGGCGCGTTGACCGCGTACCGTGCGCCGCGACCGTCGAGGACGTCGACGATCTGCTCGGCGACCTCGACCGCGACGGCGACCTGGGCCTCGGCCGTGGACGCGCCGAGATGCGGGGTCAGGACCGCATTCGGGGCGTCGAGGAGCGGGCTGTCCGTGGGCGGCTCGTGGACAAAGACGTCGATCCCGGCGCCACCGAGGCGGCCCTCGCGAAGGGCTGCCGCCACGGCAGCCTCGTCGAAGATCCCGCCTCGGGCGACGTTGAGGAGGATCGCCCCGGGCTTCATCGCCGCGATCGCCTTCGCGTCGACGAGGTTCGTGGTCGCACGCGTCAGGGGGACGTGGACGGTGATCACATCGGACCGCGCCAGGAGCGCGGGCATGGCCACGAGCTCGATCCCGCGAAGGGTCGCCTGCTCGGCGCTGACATAGGGATCCATGCCGAGGAGCGTCATCTCGAGCGCCCTGGCTCGCTCCGCGATCGCCATCCCGATCTTGCCAAGCCCGACGATCCCGAGCGTCCGGCCGCGGAGCTGGACACCCTGGAACGCCGACCGCGTCCACTCGCCCCGCCGGACCGAGGCGTCCGCGACGGCGATCCTCCGGGCGACGGCGAAGAGCAGCCCGATCGTGTGCTCGGCCGCGGCGATCGTGTTCCCGGTCGGGGCGTTGACGACGGTGATGCCGGCCCGGGTCGCCGCTTCGAGATCAACGTTGTCGACGCCGACCCCGGCCCGGCCGACGACCTGGAGACGCTCGCCGGCCGCGATGAGCTCGGCATCGACCGCGACCTGGCTCCGGACGACCAGCGCCTCGTAGCCGCCGATGATCGCTCGGAGCTGCTCCGGGCTGAGCCCGGCCTTGACGTCGACCTCGTGACGCGCGCTGAGGACGGCGACGCCCTCGGGGGCGATGGTCTCGGCGACGAGGACCCGCATCAGCCCGCCGGGACGCGCGATCGCACCCCTGCGGCATCGAGGGCCGCGCGCTGGGCAGCGGCCACGCCGGCCCCTGGCGCGACGTCGCGACCGGCACCGATCAGCGCGACTTCCAGCGTCGCCATGGCCGCGATGATCTCCTCGATCGTGACGGAGCCGAGGTGACCGACCCGGAAGATCTTGCCGGTCAGCTTGGCCTGGCCGCCGGCCAGCACGAGCCCGGCCCGTCGGAGGTCGGCGTTGAATGGCTTCCAGTCGAGATCGTCAGGAATCCAGGCGGCCGTGACGGTCTTGGAGCGAACGGCCTCGTCGGCAAAGAGCCGAAAGCCGAGCGCCTCGAGCCCGGCCTGGGTGGCGGCCGCACAGACCTCGTGGCGGGCGAACACGCCGGCGGGCGTCTCCTCGGCCATCAAGCGGACGCCCTCCTCGACCTGGTAGAGGACGGCGATCGCGGGCGTCCACGGCGTTTCGCCGGTCGCGGCGCTCGCGCGGTGGCGGCGGAGGTCGAGGTAGAACCGCGGCATCCTCGAGGTTTCCATCGCGGCCCACGCTCGCTCAGAGGCGCCGACCATCGCCAGGCCGGGCGCCGACATGAACGCCTTCTGGGAGGCCGTGACGACCACATCCGCGCCCCAGCTGTCCATCTCGAAGGGAACCGCGCCGAGCGAGGACACGCCGTCGATGAGCACGAGGGCGTCGGGTGCCGCCTCGCGGACGACGGCGATGAGCTCGGCAATGGGGTTCATGACGCCGGTCGAGGTTTCGTTATGGGTGAGGAGGACCGCGGCGTAGTCGCCGCCGCGGAGCCGTTCCCGGACACCCGCCGGGTCGGCGGCCGAGCCCGGCTCGACGACCATCCGCGTCACGTCCGCGCCGTAGGCCTCGGCGATACTCGCGAACCGATCGCCGAAGGAGCCGATCGAGACGCCGAGGACCCGGTCGCCGGGCGAGAGCGTGTTGACGATCGAGGCCTCGAGCCCGCCCGTGCCGGCGTTCGAGAGGATCGTGATGTCGCCGCTCGTCCCGAAGTAGGGCTTCATGCCTTCCTGGATCCGGGCGAGGATCGCCGCGAACTCGGGCCCGCGGTGGTTGATCATCTGCTTCCCGCCCGCGACGCGGACGCTCGGCGGCAGGCCTGTCGGACCGGGGACTCGGAGGTTCGGCTCGAAGCGGGACATGGGGGCCTCCGGCATGCGATTCAGGCGACGGTACGATGGTCGCACGGCGGTCGGCGGCTGTCATGCTTCGGGTTCACGGCCGCGACGCTGCCGCGCTCGCGATGGGGTGAATCCGTGTTCAGCCGTGATTCGCCTGTTAGGGTGATCGGATGACGACGCGGCACCTTCGGTTTGCGATTCACGATGTGACCTTCGGCGGGGCAGCGATGCCCGGCGCAACCATCGATCAATGGCACGACGGCGGCGGGAACGCCCAATGGACGGCCCGGCTCGTCACGCGGCCGGGCGCGATGGTCGACGAGGGCGAGCTATCGGGTCGCACGGCCGACGGGCGAGTGGTCTCGGGTCACGCGCTGGTCTCCGATCGGCAGGTCGGCCCGGGCGGCCGCCGCGACATCCTCGTGATCTTCCACGGCGCGGGCACCCTCACGAGCGAGCTGGCGAGCGAAGCCGTCCCGACCGGCTCCTGACGGGTCCCTGGCCCGGGCCTGACGCGGCGGGCCTTTTCCCGGCCGGTTCCTACTCCGTCGCGGCGTCCTTCTTCTCGGTCTCGGCGAGCTTCTTTCGGTTTTCCTCGCGACCCTTCATGACCCTGTCGCCGGTGCCGCGCGGCACGCTCGGGGAGGGGAGTGACGACCGCGGCGTCCGACCGACCTCCTTCGCCTTGGCTCGGGCGGCGGCACGGCGCGCGATTCGCTCGGAGATCGTCGACTCGTAGCCCTGGTCCGTGGGCAGGTAGTAGCGCCGTTCCGCGAGACTCTCGGGCAGGTATTGCTGCTCGACGTCGGCGCCCTCGAACTCGTGCGGATTCTGGTAGCCCACGCCGATCCCGTGATGCTTCAGCCGCGGATTGCCGGCCGTCCGCAGGTGCAGCGGGACCGGCAACGATCCGTGCTCGGCAACGTCCCCGGCGGCGGCCCAGTACGCCTGCCCGGACCGGTTCGATTTCGGGGCGGTCGCGATGAACGTCGTCGCTTGTGCGAGGGCATATTGCGCTTCGGGCAGACCCACCCACTCGAGGGCGTCCGCCGCGGCGACGGCAACCTGGAGCGCCCGTGGGTCGGCGTTCCCGACGTCCTCCGAGGCACTGATGATCAGGCGTCGGGCGATGAACTTCGGGTCCTCGCCGGCCGCGATCATCGCCGCGAGCCAGTAGAGCGCGCCATCCGGATCGTTGCCACGAAGGCTTTTGATGAATGCCGAGACGGTGTCGAAGTGGCCGTCGCCGGCCCGGTCGTAGGCGAGGATTCGTTGCTGCGCGGCGGCTTCGATGTCGGCGAGGCGCGGGGAGACGCGGCCCTGTTTGTCGCGGGCGCCTTCTTCCTCCGCGAGGGCTGCGGCGCCCTCGAGGACGTTCAGGGCGACCCGGGCATCGCCACCCGAGATCGAGACGAGATGCTCGAACGGCTCGTCGGGGAGCGCCACGCCGCCCTCCGGCCCGAGCTCGCCCGCAAGCCCCCGTTCGGCGTCCGAAAGCGCCCGCCGGACGACGACGCCGATGTCATCGTCGGTCAGCGGCTCGAGGCGCCAGACCCGGAGTCGCGAGAGGAGGGCCGAGTTGACCTCGAAATAGGGGTTCTCGGTTGTCGCGCCGATGAGGGTTACGGTGCCGTCCTCGACGTGTGGCAGGAGCGCGTCCTGCTGGGCCTTGTTGAAGCGGTGGATCTCGTCGATGAAGAGGACAGTCCGCTGGCCGTTGAGAGCCAGGTGCTCCTGGGCCGCGGCGAGGCCGGCGCGGACCTCGGCGACACCCGACATGACCGCCGAGAGGGTCGTGAACTCCGCCCCGATCGCGGCGGCGAGGAGGCGCGCCAGCGATGTTTTGCCGGTCCCCGGTGGGCCCCACAGGACCATCGAGCCCAGGTGACCACGAGCGATCGAACGCCGGATCGGCCCACGCTCACCAACGAGATGCTCCTGCCCGACGAACTCCTCGAGCGTCCGCGGCCGCATGCGCGCCGCGAGCGGCTGGCGCTCGGCGGGCGGCTGGAAGAGGGCCTCCGGACGGGCTCCGCTGAGGCGAGAAGAAGCTCCTGGCGGCGACATGTCGCCAGTCTACGGGCCTAGAGCGTGATGACTCCCATCACGTTGATGAGGATCGCGAGGACGGCGAGGATCACGACCATGAGGCCGCCCGTGAGCAGGATCCGGCGCACATCGCGGGCGACGTACGCGTACTCGTGGGCCGCCCGGACCGACAGGGGAGCGTTGACGTCGCCGGCCAGGACATTTGCCTCGGGCGAACGTGCGCGGGCCCGTCGTCGGATCGACTCGGCGATCGCGGCGCGCTCGCGGGCCGTGACCTCGGCCTCGAGCTCGGCCGCCCTCTCCATCTCGACGTCGGTGAGGCCCGCGGTTCGCGCCACCGCGGCTGCGCCCGTCGGCAGCTCGACCTCCGGGGCGAGATCGACTCCGGGATCGGTAACGGGCGCGAGCGGCGTTCGCGTCTGCGGCGCCTTCAGGGGCCGATTGGTGCCCGGCCGGCGACCTGACGGGCGACCGGGGTAGCGTGTTCGTTTGGCCATGAGCCGAGGGAATCCTCCGGAAGGTCGAAGCGGGCGGGATCGTGCCACGCGCCGTCGGCCGGGAGGATACCACCCGATCAGCGGACGCTAGACTCGATCGACCGCACCGAGGACCCTTCCGATCGACGTGCACGCCTTCGTCAGCGCCAATCTCGACGCCCTCGTTGCCGGTATCGTCGTCATCCTCGCGATCCTCATCGTGGTCTCGGTCGCCCTCACTCGCCGCATCGGTCGGTTGTCCCGACGACTCGAGGCGATCACCCAGGGGAGCGACGCCCAGAGCCTCGAATCGGTCCTCGGCTCGCACCTGGAGCGCGTTCGCACCGTGGTGGGCGATGTCGAGCGCCTCAGCGCCCGAACGACAACCCTCGAGACCGATCTGCGCCAGTCCCTCGGGCGGGTCGGGATCGTTCGCTACAACCCCTTCGAGGAGACCGGTGGCAACCAGAGCTTCGCGTTGGCGGTCCTCGACGGCAACGGCAACGGATTCGTCGTGAGCAGCCTCCACGCTCGCGCCGGAACGCGCGTCTATGCCAAGGCCGTGAAGGCCGGGACGGCCGAATCCGCGCTGTCGGATGAGGAGACCGCGGCCCTCCGCGAGGCGCTCGCGCGACCGGCGCCCTCGGCGGCGCGCTGACACGATTCCCGTGGTCCGGTCGGCGACCGCGATGCCCCTGACAGGAGAGCTGTCACGACTCGCTGCCATCGTTCGGCCATGCCCCCAGTGAGCCGCACCCCGCTTCGCCGTCGACCCCGGCCCCTCGAGCAGATGCCGGTCTGGCACGGCTTCGATGGCATGACGCCCGTCGACCCCGAGGCGGCCTCTGAGAACGAAGGCCTCGCGGATCTCATGCGAGGGCTGAACGTGGATCAGCGACGGGCGGTGACCCATGGCGAGGGCCCGCTGCTCGTCGTGGCCGGCGCCGGGACGGGCAAGACGCAGGTCATCACGCGCCGGATCGCCTGGCTGATCGCCACCCGGCGGGCAAAGCCTTCCGAGATCCTGGGCCTCACGTTCACGGACAAGGCCGCGGAGGAGATGCAGCTCCGGGTCGACCAGCTTGTGCCGTACGGCTACACGGACACGGCGATCTCGACGTTCCATGCATTCGGGGACCGGCTGATCCGCGAGCACGCGTTCGACCTCGGCCTGGCGCCCGACGTGCGCGTCCTGTCGCGGCCCGAGGTCGTCGTCTTTCTCAAGGAGCGACTGTTCGAGCTCGATCTGGCCGAATACCGACCGTTGGGCGACCCCGGCCGCTTTCTCGGGGCGCTCGCCGCCCTGTTTGCCCGCTGTCGCGACGAGGACGTCTCGCCGGCTCGATACCTCGAGCATGCGGATCGACTCGAGGTCCAGGCTGCAAAGGCTGCAACGGCGATCTCGGGGCCAGATGCCGGGGAAGCGGACCGCGAGGCCGCGATGGCCCTTGCCGAGGAGGCGCGACGGCAGCGCGAGCTGGCGAATGCCTATGCCCGCTACACGGAGCTGATGAGCGCACACGGCGCAATTGACTTTGGTGACCAGGTGTCGATGGCCCTGCGGCTCCTGCGCGAGTCGCCCGCGGCCCGTGCTGCCATCCAGGCCCGTTACCGCTACATCCTCGTCGACGAGTTCCAGGACACGAACCGGGCCCAGTCGGAGCTCGTCGCGATCCTCGCCGAGCGGCATCGGAACGTGACCGTCGTCGGCGACGATGACCAGTCGATCTACCGCTTCCGCGGTGCCGCGATCAGCAACATCCTCGAGTTCAGGGAGCGCTATCAGGGCGCGCGCACGGTCGTCCTTCGACGGAACTACCGCTCCCTCGCGCCCATCCTCGACCGGGCCCACCGGCTGATCCGATTCAACGATCCAGATCGCCTCGAGGTCCGTGTCGGGATCTCGAAGCGGCTCGTTGCCGAGCGGTCGCGCCCGGATGCGCCACCGGTGCGACATCTCGCCTTTGCGACTGGCGCGGAGGAGGCCGACTGGATTGCCGACGAGATTCGGCGGCGCTTGGCCGCCGGTGCGGCGCCCAGGGACCACGCGGTCCTGGTTCGGGCGAATGCCGATGCCGAACCGATCCTCCGCGCCTTCAATTCGGCCGGGGTCGCGTGGCGGTTCTCGGGGACCTCCGGCCTGTACGCCCGGCCCGAGGTTCGGCTGCTGCTCGCCCTGCTGCGGACGGTGGCCGATCCGGGCTCGAGCGTGGACGTCTACGCTCTCGCGGCCTCCGAGCAGTACGACGTGCCCGGCGAGGACCTCAGTCTCGTCATGTCAGCCGCGCGCCGACGCCATCGCACTGCGTTCGAGATTCTCGACGAGCTCGAGGCGCAGCCTGGCGTCCTGCGGGTGTCGGATGCGGGCCGGGCGGCGCTGGCGCAGTTGACGAGCGACATCCGGCGCTACCGCGATCTCGCCCACCGGCGCCCTGCCGGCGAGGTCCTCTATGCCTTCCTTCGCGATACTGGGTGGCTCACCGCCCTGGCACGCGCCACGAGCGTCGCCGCGGAGGAGGCCCTCGCGAACATCGCCCGCTTCTTCGACATCGTCCGGAACCAGTCCGCGCTGCTTGCCGACGACCGGGCCATCTTCCTGGCCCGACACCTCGCGACCCTGATCGAGGCCGGAGACGATCCGGCAACGGCGGACCCGGATCCCGACGTCGATGCCGTCGCTGTGATGACGGTCCACAAGGCGAAGGGTCTTGAGTTTTCCGTCGTGTTCCTCCCCGGCCTCGTGGCGGATCGATTCCCGGCCCGCGGTCGTCGCGAGGCGCTGGCCCTGCCAGTCGAGCTCGTGGACGAAGTCCTGCCCGAGGGGGATGACCAGCTGCAGGAGGAGCGGCGTCTCTTCTACGTCGCGATGACCCGGGCCCGGGACGAGCTGATCCTGAGCCACGCCGCCGAATCCGCGAGCGGGCGAGCCCGACGCATCTCGCCGTTCGTCGTCGAGGCGCTGGATTTCCCGACCGCCTCGCCGGCCGGCAGCGGCGCGATTTCCGCCGGCGCCCTGGCAAGGATCGCGGCCATAGAGCCGCCGGGTGAGGCTCCCGAGCCCGTCCGGGTGCCAATCGAGGGCCCGCTCCTCCTCAGCCACTCCTCGATCGACGATTACCTCACGTGTCCGCTCAAGTACAAGTACAGCCAGGTCCTGCGCGTCCCCACGCCGCCTCATCACGCCCTGATCTACGGCTCGGCCTTGCATAAGGCGGTCCAGGAGTTCCATCGGGCCCACGCCGGCGGCAAGGTGCTGTCGGAGAGCGAACTCTTCGCGGTCTTCGACGCGGCCTGGTCGAACGAGGGCTTCGTCTCCCGCGAGCACGAAACGGCCCGCCTGGAGGCCGGCCGGGACGCCCTGCGGCGTTTCCGCCTCGCCCAGCTCGAGCCGGGCGCGGTGATCCCGGCGTGGGTAGAGCGCGAGTTCTCGTTCGCGATGGGCGGCGACCGGATCCGGGGCCGGTTCGACAAGGTGGACATCGTGCCCGACGATGGGACCGAGGGGGACGCCGAGGCGGCGGCGGACCTCGCGATCGCCGCGATGGCGCGGGCCGACGTCGTGGAGCCGATGCTGGAGCTCATGGGGCGAGAGCGGGTCACGATCACGGACTACAAGTCGAGTGACGTGCGGGACCCGGTCAAGGCCCGCCAGCGCGCCCGCGAATCCCTGCAGCTCCAGATTTACGCGATGGCCTACGAGGCGATGACGGGGCGCCTGCCGGACGCCGTGCAGCTCCACTTCCTCGATTCGGGGCTCGTCGGCCGGGCCGAGGTCGACCCGAAGCGGCTGGACAAGGCGCGCGAGAAGATCACCGGAGCGGCGGCCGGGATCCGGGCTCGCGACTACACCTCGAAGCCGTCGACGATGGCGTGCACGTACTGCCCGTTCCGGGACATCTGCCCGTCGAGCGTTGCCAGGTGAGGGCCCAGCGGGCGTGAAAGCCCCGCGGCTAGCGTGACGACGTCACGGCTGGCAGTCGAGGCGGTGTCCTTCGACTTCGGCAACACCCTCGTCCGGGTCGATCGCGCCGACCTCCGGGCGGTGATCGAGCAGACCGCCGACGCGCTCCTTGCGCGCGCCACGATCGCCGATGTGCCGACATTCCTTGCCGCCTGGTCGGAGGAGCGTGACCGCCAATTCCGGGACGAGGTTCCGAAGCTCCGCGAGGTCAACATGAGCCAGCGGGTCGTGCGGGTCCTGGCGCGGCTGCGGGGCTTTGGACCACCCCCGCTCGACGACCCGTGGGACGATCTCGAGGCCGCGCGGTTCATCGATCCGCCCGAGGTCGCCTTCACGATCGAGACGTACAGCGCGGCGTTCGTGGCGACGATGGTGCCGATGCCCGACGCGGGCAAGGTCATCGGGAACCTGGCGGCCCGCGGATTCCGGCTCATCATCCTGTCGAACTGGCCGTATGCCGCCACGATCGATCGGTTCGCCGAGGCCCAGGGCTGGATGCCCCATCTCGAGGCGGTGATCGTGTCCCAGCGGGTCGGGACCATCAAGCCCCATCCCGAGATCTTTCGCCAGGCCGCGGCGGCCCTCGAGGCACCGCCCGAACGGATCCTGCATGTCGGCGACGACTGGGCCGCGGACGTCGTGGGGGCCACCCGCGCCGGCTGGAAGGTGGCGTACGTCCGGAACCGGCAGGCCGACACGCCACTGCCGACCTCCGATCCGGATGGGAAGGTCGTCCCGGACCTCGAGATCGATGAGCTCGCCGAGATCGGGCCGCGGATCGACCGATGGACGCCCTAGGACGCCCTAGACTTCCGCGCGATGGAGACGCGCGACCGGCGGGCGAATCTCGCCATCTTCGGCGTCGCGTTCCTCGCCTGGCTTGTCGTGGGCTGGGTCGTCCTGAATCTCGACCCCCGAACCGATCCGAGCGCGGGGTTCATCGGCGGGGTCGCGATGGGAATCGCGGTCGGCCTGACGACCGCACCACTCTTCTGGCTGGCCGCGTTCAGCCGCCACCGCCGGATCGCCTATCGCGGCGACTGGGCGCGGGCGCTCCGGCGAGGTGGCTGGATTGCAATCCTCGTCGCGCTCTTCATCGTGATGCGGGTCCAGGGCATCTTCCAGCCGCCAATCGGGCTCTTCCTGGCCGCGATGGTCCTCGTCGCCGAGATGACGATCTCCGCGCAGCGCTGAAGGGGCCGCCGCTCAGGGTCCCGGTGCTACGATGCCGCTTGGCGCCCCGCTGGACGGCGGATCCGAACCGGCGGCGTCGAGCGCGACCGGTCGTCCCGCATTGCTGTCGCGGGCCCGACCCGGAGGATCTGCGTGAGCGAGCGCCCGACCGACGGCGAGAGCCGTCCCACTCCAGATGATCTTGCCGTCCGCAACGGCTGGGACGCGCCATTCGAGGTCTTCCCGGATTTCGAGCTGCCGACGTATGTCGGCCTCCAGACGTTCTCGCGACTGCCGTGGGTCACGGATCCCGCTGAGCTCCGGGAGCGGCAGGTCGATGTCGCGATCGTCGGCGCCCCCTTCGACGACATGGTCACCCACCGGCCCGGGGCCCGATTCGGCCCACGTGCGATCCGCGAGGCCCAGTACACCTCCGGCTCGCTGAACTCGCTCCAGCTGGGCGTGGAGCCGTTCGAGGAGCTCGTCGCGGTCGACGCGGGCGACGCCAACATCGTGCCGGCCCTGTGGGAGCGGGGGCACGCGATGATCTATCGCAAGGTTCGCGAGGTGGCGGCGACTGGGACGATCCCAATCGTCCTCGGTGGCGATCACTCGATCAGCTGGCCGAGCGCGAGCGCGGTTGCCTCGGTCCGGCGGCCGGGCAGCATCGGGATCGTCCATTTCGACGCCCATGCGGACACGGCGCCCGATTCCTGGGGCCAGCTCGGCGGACACGGCTCGCCGATGCGGCGCCTGATCGAGTCGGGCGCGGTGCTGGGCAAGAACTTCGTGCAAGTCGGGCTGCGGGGCTATTGGCCGCCACCGTCGGTTCTCGAGTGGATGCGCGAGCACGGCCTGCGAACCCACTTCATGACCGAGATCGAGGAGCGCGGCGCGGACGCGGTCGTCGACGACGCAATCGCCGAAGCGCTTGACGGCCCGGATGCCGTCTATCTCTCCGTCGATATCGACGTCGTGGATCCGGGCCTCGCGCCGGGCACCGGCACGCCCGAGCCGGGCGGCCTGCTGACCCGCGAGCTCCTGCGGGCGATCCGGCGAATCGTCGCCGCGGTGGATCTCGCGGCGATGGACATCGTCGAGGTCGCGCCGCCCTACGACTGGGCCGAATCGACGGCGATGATCGCGAATCGGGCCGCGCTGGAGGCGATCTCGGCGCTCGCCGTCAAGCGACGCGATGGCCACCCGGTCCGCTGGGACCCGAGCGGCCGGCCGGCGTTGACCGAGCGGCGGACCCCTTGACCGAGCGATGACCGCAGAGTCCCGTGCCGACGCCCTGGCCCGCCTGTACGATCTCGACCTGGCCGAGGATCCGGGCGACCTCGATCTGTATCTCGCCCTGGCCGATCGGGTCGACGGGCCGATCGTCGAGCTCGCCGCCGGCACCGGCCGCATCGCGGTGCCGCTGGCGGTCGCCGGCCACGAGGTCGTCGGGGTGGACCTCGATCCCGCGATGCTCGCCCGCGCCGCCCAGCGTGCCCGAGCATCGGGACCGGGAGCGGTCGAGCGCCTGTCGCTCGTCGAAGGCGACCTCGTGGACGTTGCGGTGTCCGGCCAAGGTACGTTCCGGCTCGCGATCCTCGGCCTGAACTCGATCCTCCTCCTGGCGGAGCGTGGCCGGCAGCGCGAGGCGGTCAAGCGGATGTTCGAGCTGCTCGCACCCGGCGGGATCGCCGTCGTCGACACGTGGCTGCCCGGCGTCGAGGACCTGACCCGCTTCGATGGTCGCCTCTCGCTCGAGTGGCTCCGGACGGACGCTGAGACCGGCCGCGAGGTCACGAAGCTCGCCGCCGCCTGGTACGACGCCGGGAGCCGCCTCGTGACCCTGACCACGATCTTCGACGAGGCCGAACCGGGTTTGGCCCCGATTCGATGGACCCGCTCGGACGCCCTCCGGCTGGTCGGGCCGGACGAGCTCGTGGAATACGCCGAGGAGGCCGGCTTCGAGCTCGAATCGCTCGCCGGCGACTACGACCTGTCGCCGTATGGCCCGGGCAGCGACCGGGCGATCCTGATCCTGCGTCGACCGGGTCCGCCCAGCCCCTCGTGATACCGTTCCGGGGATGGCACCGAGCGGTCAGGTCAGGCTCCTCCTCGTCGAGGACGTGCCCCAGGTCGCGCAGTACGTCCGAGGGCTCCTGAACGCCCAGACGCAGGTCAAGCTCATCGATGTGATCGCCGATGGCGCGCTGGTCATGGGCCAGGTCACCGAGCAGCGGCCGGACGTCGTGGTGGTGGATGGGCTGCTCCAGGGACGCCTGCGCGGCATGGCCGTGGTCAAGCAGCTCCACGAGGCCGCAGTCCCCGTCCCGGTCATCGTCCTGACGGTCCCGCAGCACCCGCTCGACCCGGACCCGGACAACGGGATCCACGATGTTTTGGCGATGCCGTTCAACGGCTACGACCTGATCAGCCGGGTCATCAGCGTCAACAAGGTCGCGGTTGCGGCGGCCGAGCGCGGACCCAGTCGGATCGTCGCGGTGTTCGCGCCGAAGGGCGGGGTCGGCAAGACAACGATCGCCCTCAACCTCGCGGTCGCGGCGTCCGGGCTCGGCGTGCGAACGGCGCTCGTCGACGGAAGCATCCAGTTCGCCGACGTGCGCTCCATCCTGCAGGTCCCCGACAGCGCGCCGTCGATGCTCGACCTGCCAACGGACAAGGTCGTCGAGTCGGACCTCACCGACGTCCTGTGGCGGGACGCGTCCGGTATCGACATCCTCCTCGCGCCGCCGCGCGTCGAGATGGCCGAGATGGTCCTCGCCCACGATCTCGAGAAGACCCTCTCGCTCCTGCGGCGCCTCTACGACCTCGTGATCGTCGACACCGGCGTCGCCCTCGACGAGCTCACGCTCGCGATCCTCGACCAGGCGGACACGATCCTCGAGATCGTGACCTACGACGGCACGACGATCCGCAACGTGGCCGCGATGGCCGACACGTTCCGCAAGATCGGCTACTCGACCGACAAGGTCCACTATCTCCTGAATCGCAGCGACGCGACCGCCGGCATCGACCCAGCGGATCTCTACAAGGCGCTCGGTCGCGAGCCGGAGCATCGCCTTCGCTCCGAGGGCCAGGTCGTCGGGCCGGCAAGCAACCAGGGCCTGGCCTTCGTGACCGTCGACCCGAGCGCGGGCGTCAGCCGCGACCTGCTCACGGTGGCCGAGGACCTCATCGCCCTCGGGTCGCAGGCCGGCAGGCGAGTCGCGGCCGCGGCTGCCCGGTAGGAGCGCACATCGGCGTGTCGGATCCGCGTCCCATCGGTGTGTTCGATTCCGGCGTTGGCGGTCTCACGGTCCTGCGCGAGATCCTGCGCCGAAATCCCCAAGAATCGACGATCTACCTCGGTGACAATGCCCGCGCCCCGTACGGGACCCGCGGCGACGACGAGGTCCGCCGCTTCTCGATCGAAGCCATCGACGCCCTCGTCGAGCGCGACGTCAAGGCGGTGGTCGTCGCCTGCAACACCTCGACCGCGGTCGCGATCGGCGATCTCCGCCGCCGCTACGACCTGCCGATCCTCGGCGTGATCCGGCCCGGCGCCGTCGCGGCGTCCCTCACGACCCGAAATCGACGCGTCGGGGTGATCGCGACGCCCGCCACGATCCGGTCGCATGCCTACTTCGCCGCGATCAAGGACGAGAACCCGGCCGTCGAGGTCTACGAGCACGCGACGCCGGCATTCGTCCCAATGGTCGAGGCGGGCGAGCTCGCGGGACCCGAGGTCGAGTCTGCGGTCCGAGAGGGGCTTGCGCCGCTCCTCGGGGCGCGCGATGCCGCCGGTGACTTCGTCTTCCCGCTCCCGATGTCGGCCCGGATCGACACGCTCCTCCTCGGCTGCACCCACTACCCGCTGCTGCGGCAGGCGATCGCAGCGGTCGCGGGCGAGGGGATCGCGATCGTCGATTCCGCCTCGGCGACCGCATCGGCGCTCGCGGAGCTCCTCTCGATCAACGGTCTCGAAGCGCCGGCCCAGGCGGACCTCGCGCCAGCGAGGGCGGATTTTTCGCCAGCGAGGGCGGATTTCGCGCCCGGCGAGACACGCGGGATCGGCGGGACCGGAGCCGCGACGACCCACGTCCAGCTCACGACGGGCGACGTCGAGCGCTTCCGGTCAATTGCCGGCCGTATGTTCGGTGACGCGTTTCCCGATGTTGTGGCCGTGAGGGTCGGGGCCGGGACTGCGCGAACCGCGCACGTCGCGGCTCCCTCCGCGCCGGTTCTCACCGAGCCGGCGCCGCCCGCCCCAGCGGCGCCCGCCGAGGTCGCGACGTGACCGGGCGACGCGGCGGCTGGCGCGATGACCGGCGCTGGCAGGCGGGCTTCCTCGTTGGCTCGGCGCTCGGTGCCGCGGCGACCGTCCTCGGCCGGCGCGCGGAGCGCATCGCCCGCCGCGGTCTCGTGGATTGGGCGGCCGTCGAGCGACTCGCCATCCGCCGGGCGGAAAAGGCGCCGGGCCGCCTCACGCCGCTGGAGCTGCGAGCTGCCGAAGGCGCGTACCGCGAGGCGATGGCCCTCGTCGTCCCTCGACTCGCGGAGGCGCTCGGGACCGAGCTGCCGGGCGTGGTCGATCGCGCCAGCGTCGTCGACCGGGCGGGCTGGATCCGGGCCAACGTCGGCACCTTCCGATCGCTGATCTCGCGCCTCGAGACCGACCTGCTCGACCAGGTCGTGCCCGTCGGTGGCGGCTTCACCCGGGCGACGATGGCCCTCGCAAATCGCTGGGTCACGAGCCAGCAGCTGGGCTTCCTGCTCGGCTTCATGGGCACCCGGGTCCTCGGCCAGTACGACCTGGCGATCCTGTCCGCCGAGGCGGAGGACGGTCGGCTCCTCTTCGTCGAGGAGAACATTCGCGGCACTGCCCACGCCATCGGCGTGCCCGTGGCGCCGTTCCGGACCTGGATCGCGCTGCATGAGACCACGCATGCCTTCGAGTTCGAGGCCCATCCGTGGCTGCGGCCCTACCTGGCCGAGCGCCTCGAGCGCCAGCTCAGCCTCTTCAGTGGGTCGGCGTCGAGCATGGGCCGCGACGCGATCCGGGCGATCGGGCGAGCGCTCCGCGGCGAAGGCGGCGGCGAGCACTGGATGGAGGCCCTGATGGGCGAGGAGCAGCGCCGGCTCTTCCGCGAAACGCAGGCGGTCATGAGCCTGCTCGAGGGCTTCAGCGACTACGTCATGGACGAGGTCGGTCGGGGGCTCGTGCCGGACGTCGAGCGGATCTCGGCCCGATTCCACGAACGGCGCCAGCATCGAACGGGATTCGAGCGGGCGATCCTCCGGTTGACCGGCATGGACCTGAAAATGGAGCAGTACGAGCGCGGCGAGAAGTTCGTCCGGGCCGTCGCCGAGGCGCGTGGCAGGTCCGCCCTTGCGCACATCTGGGACGGGCCCGAGAGCCTGCCGACGGCCGCCGAGATCGGGGCGCCCGAGGCGTGGGCCACGCGGGTCCTCGACCGGCCCCGGCTCGCCGACCCCGCCGCATCGTGAGCAACTCAGCTTCGTGAGCGACTCGCCGGCCCAAACCGCGGTCGGGCCCGGCAAGGGCCCGGGCGGTGTACCGCTCGCGATTGCGGTGAGCCCGCTCCTGTCGGCGCGCGTCCGGGCTCAGGATCTCGATCGGATCCGGGAGTCGGCCCCGGGATCGCGAATCGTCAATCTCTCGGTCGAGGGGCTCGCCGACGGACCGGTCGATGACGTGGAGGTCCTGCTCCGCGGCTGGCTGAGCTCGGACGCATTCGACCGCCTGCTGGCCCATGCACCGCAACTGCGCTGGGTCCACTCGGCGACGTCCGGGGTAGAGCGGGCGCTGACGACGGCGGCGCTCGCCCGAGATGTCGTCGTGACGAATGCCCGCGGGGTCTTCACGCGGCCGATCGCGGAGCACGTGCTCCTGATGATCCTTGCCCTGAGCCGCCGGCTGCCACAGCTGCTCGAGCTCCAGCGGGAGCGGACGTGGCAGCCGCTCGAGGGCCGCGAGCTGCGCGACCTGACGATCGGGATCGTCGGTTACGGCTCGCTCGGGCGTGCTGTGGCATCGCTGGCCGGCGCCTTCGGCAGCCGGGTCATCGCGATGCGCCGGCGGCCCGAGGCCCCCGAAGACGCCACTGCCGACGGCGACGAGTCCTTTCCCTTCTCGCCCCACGTCGATCGCCTTCTCGGCCCAGACGGCCTCCACGAGCTCCTCGGCGCATCCGATGTCGTCGTGCTCGCGGCGCCGCTGACCCCCGAGACCGAGGGCCTCATCAACGAGGCCGCGCTCGCGGCGATGCGGCCGGACGCCTGGCTCATCAATGTCGCCCGCGGCCGCTTGATCGACGACGTGGCGCTCCTGCGGGCGCTGCGTGCGGGTCGCATCGGCGGCGCAGCCCTGGACACGTTCCGAGACGAGCCACTGCCGGCCTCGTCGCCGTATTGGGACATCCCGAACCTGATCCTGACCCCGCACACGGCCTGGTCGTCATCCCGCGTGCTCGACCGGAGCATCGACCTGTTCTGCGACAACCTCCGCCGCTTCAGCGCGGGCGAGCCGTTGCGGAACGTCGTCGACCCGGCCGCGGGCTACTGAGCGGCGAGTGCAGATCGCGATC
This sequence comes from Candidatus Limnocylindrales bacterium, assembly GCA_038230295.1. GTDB lineage: Bacteria > Chloroflexota > Limnocylindria > Limnocylindrales > CSP1-4 > UBA5189. Next base: position 46,243 of record JBBRNM010000003.1, on the reverse strand, counting down.
GTCGGGCTCACCGCGAGCGGCAAGACCACCGTCTTCAACACGCTGACCCGGGGGCACGCCGAGACCGGCGGCTTCGGCGGTCTGACCCTGAATGTCGGCGTCGTGAAGGTACCGGACGGCCGGCTCGACCGCCTTGCTGAGATCTTCAAGCCGAAGAAGGTCGTCCAGGCGGACGTCACCTACGTCGATCTGCCCGCGCCGCCGACCTCGACCGAAGGGCACGTCGGAACCGAGGAGCTGCCGGCCGAGCACCTCGCTCGGCTGCGCGACTCGGATGCGCTGCTGCACGTGGTCCGCGCGTTCGAGAATGCGTCCGTGCCGCACCCGGAGGGCTCGGTTGATCCGGCCCGTGACGTGGAGCGCCTCGATCTCGAGTTCATCCTCGCCGACCTGGCGATGGTCGATCGCCGCCTCGAGCGGCTCACCGGCAGCGGTCGCCACGGCACCCAGGCCGAGCGGGACGCGAACGAGCGCGAGGCGACGATCCTCGTCGACCTCAAGGCGGCGTTAAGCGCGGGCCGGCCGATCCGCGACCTCGGCCTCGACGACGAGGACGCCAAGGCGATCCGAGGCTTCCGCTTCCTGACCGAGAAACCCGTCCTGGTGCTGCTGAACGTGGGCGAGGATGCCCTCGCGGGTGCGGGCGATCTCGTGGCCAGCGTCGAAGCCGCACATCCCCATCGGCAGACCCTCGTGGCCGCGCTCTCGGCGAAGATCGAGATGGAGCTCGGCGAGCTCGAGCCGGAGGAAGCGGCGGGATTCATGAGCGAGCTCGGGATTGCCGACTCGGGCCTCGACCGCGTGATCGCGCTGTCCTATCAGCTGCTGGGGCTCATCTCGTTCCTGACCGCGGGCCCCGACGAGGTTCGGGCGTGGCCGATCCCGGACGGCTCGACGGCGGTCGATGCCGCGGCCGCGATTCACACGGACCTCGCACGCGGCTTCATCCGCGCCGAGACGGTCGCCTACGAGGATCTGCTGACGCTCGGGTCGATGGCCGAGGCCCGCAAGGCCGGGCGCCTGCGTTCCGAGGGCAAGACCTACCGGGTCAAGGACGGCGACGTGCTGGAGATTCTTTTCAGCCCGTAGACGGGCGCCTCGCCCGCACTACCAGGCTGATCGCCCCCAGCCCTTTGTGCCCCCACTGCACCAACTCGACTGCCTGAGCTGCTTAGAGCCGTAGAAGGTGTCGACTCGTGCCGTGGTTGCACAGGAACGACGCTCGAAGATCTGTGGCGGGGTAAACGGCGCCGAATGGGCCCCAATCACGTCGCCGTTGTGCTGCGTCTGCACATTTCGACCGATCCACGTCGTTTCGGTGCTCCCGTTGCACAAAGCGCCGTAAGCGTGAGGCCCGCGCTCGACCCTGCCGTCCCCGGCGGCCGCGCGCGGGGGGGCCGCGGGCGATCAGCTAGTTCAGCTCGTCGGTGACGTCGTCGTCGACGTTCAGCTTCGCGAACAGGGTCCGGAACTCGGCACTCTCGGCGATCTCGTCGTCGACGGCGATCAGCCGGTTCTCGGCCTCGATCGGCGACACATGGACTGAGGCCTCGAGGCGGGCATCCGAGATGAACGTGAAGCCATGCTCGCGCTCGAGCTCGCGGGCGATCGCCTCGATCAAGGTATCGTCCTCGTAGTTCGGCTGGACCTGCTCACGAACCGCCTGGACGAGCTCGTAGAAGTCCTCGGGATCCATCTGGTCTTCGCTGACGAGGAGCAGGTCCGAGAAGACCTCCTCGTCGCCCTCGTGAAGCTCATAGAAATACACGGTCGACTCCGAAGGGGAGGAATGGGGCCTGCAGGATACACCCGAGCCCGTTGACGACCCGATCGTGCTCGTGGTCGGCGCGGCGTCGCGCGACCTCGCGGCGGACGATCCCCGAGGCTGGCGGCTCGGCGGCGCGGTGACCTACGCTGCGCTCACCCTGGCGCGACTCGGGTTGCACGTCCGGGCCCTGGTTGGTGTCGACGCGATCGCCGCGGAGGCGCAGGAGCTCGATCTCCTCCGCGCTGCCGGCGCCGAGGTCGTGCAGGCACGCCTCGACCGCGGACCGGTCTTCCAGAACATCGAATCTGCCAGCGGACGCGTTCAGATGTGCGTCTCGGAATCCGATCGGATCCCCGTCGCGGTGCTGCCGCCCGCATGGGTGCGCGCGGAGGCCGCGGGCCCGGAGCCGGCGCGGGGCCAAGACCCGACCGCCGGTCGGGAGCCGGCGTGGATGCTCGTCCCGGTCGCCGATGAGCTTGGCCCAGAGTGGGCGACCGAGCCCGGTGCTGTTGCGTTCGTGGCCGTCGGCTGGCAGGGCATGCTCCGGACGCTCGTGGCGGGCGAGATGGTCCGGCGGCGTGCGCCCCAGCGGAACGAGCTCGTGGCGCGGGCGAATCTGATCGGGCTGAGTCGGGACGACCTCGCGCCCGCGACCTCACCGTCCGACCTCCTCCGATTGATCGGCACCCACGCCGAGCTCGTCGTGACCGAGGGTGATCGAGGCGGGTCGATCTCGGGTCCGGCTACGGGCGACGATCGCCGACGCTCGACACGTCGCTATCCGGCACTCCGATCCGACGAACTCGTGGATCCGACTGGCGCGGGCGACGTGTTTCTCGCCGCGATCGTCGCAGCGAGGCTCGATCCGTCCCTCGAGGCCGAGCCGACCGGCCGCGACTCGGACATCCGGTTCGCTGCGGCCACGGCTTCGCTTGCAATCGAGCGGCCCGGGCTCGCAGGCGTTCCCGAGCTCGACGCCGTGCTCCGACGGATGCGACGCCGTTCGACTCGTGTCGCGAGCGCCTGAGCCCGGAGTACGCGCAGCCGCAACCGCGCGAGCCGCCGGGCGAGCGCCGACTCGAGCCGGGGCAGCCGCCGCCCGAGCCGCGCCTGCCGCTCTACGACGGACGCAGCGATCGATGCCGCTTCGAGCGCTCCTGCCGGATCCTGGAGCTGGTGCTCGCGCAGCTTGGCGACCTCGATCCAGGCGAGCGCGGCGAGGGTCCCGCCGGCCCCGACCAGCTCCGTCCAGGCGGCTTCGGCGTCGCGACTCCGCCCGAGTCGTCGCAGGAGGCGGGCTCGCTCGCCGAGCAGGCGACTCTCTGTCCAGGGCGCATCTCGTCGCACCGGATCTGGGGCGGGCCAGGAGTGGGGCAGGGCATAGCGGCCGGGCCGGCCACCGAAGTCGGGCCGGTGACGTGGCGACCACCAGGGACCGTTGTCGTCGGACTCCGCGTGATAGGCCACGGCCGGCCCGGTGTCTCGAACGAGCGCGGGTCCAACTTCCGGCTGTGAGCGCGATCCTGCGATCGCCGATTCCAGGCAGGCGAGTGCCTCCTCATGACGGCCGGCGCCGGCATAGGCCCGCGCGAGGCCAGCGAGGTCCCCCGCGGGCGCCTCGATCCAACGCTCGATGTCGGCATAACCGCGGTCGACATGCACGAGCAGGCGGGCGAGCGACCGAACGTCCTCGTCGTTGTGCCGAACGACCTCGAGGAGCGCCGCCGGCTCGCCAAACCGGAGGAACTCGAGATACCGCGCTGGGATCTCCCACCCGCCGACGTCCGCGTGTCGGCGCAGGCCCAGGAGCACCGACTCGACGGTTCCGAGGCGGGCATCGGACATCCGATGCCGGAACATGCGGCGGACGAGCGGCAGCAGGTCGAGATGGCCCGCATGGACCGGCGGGCTCTCGCGGGCGAGCCGGTAGCGGGCCACGAGCAGCGGCCAGTCGAAGCCTCGACCGTTGTACGTGACGAGCCACGCATTGGGCGCGATGTGGTTCGACAGCTCCGCGAGGAGCGCCGGCTCGTCAGCATGGTCCGGGAGGAGGAGCTGGACCTGTCGGAAGCGGCTCCCTTCCCACCAGCCGAGACCCACGAGGAATGCGAGCGTCCCGGCCGCCGTCGCGAGCCCTGTGGTCTCCGTGTCGAGGCAGAGGAGGGGGGCGTCCGGCGGCGGTTGGCCGGGAAGCCGCGAGAGCCGCTCGCGATCCAGGGGCAGGAGGGTCGACGGCGTCTCGACCCGGACGAAGCAGCCCCGCGGTGTCCGGACGAGCTCGCCGTCCAGCTCGGCCGCGAGCCGCTCCGCGGCGGCGGAGGAGCGGCGGACCCGCTCGCCTGGATCGACGGCCGGGCGGGCAACGAGACCTTGGCGGAAGTTCGCGAAGCGCCGGTCGAGCCCGACGCCGCTCATGCGGGCGCGGCGACCAGCGCGCCCGCGACCGGCGCCGCCCCGACACCCGTGTCCGCCGCGACGCCCGGGGCCCGCCGTCCTCCGGCGGCTCGGCCCTCGCGGGCATCGGGGTCGAGCGCCGCGAGGAGTCGCAGCGCGAGCGCCTTGGCGTCGACTGCCGGATCGAGTCGCGGGCCGGTACACGCCGGGCAGCCGCTCTCGCAGCCGCAGGCCTCGATGAGGTCCCGCGCGCCGGCGACGAGCTCATCGTGCCGGGCGAAGAGCCGCTCGGAGAGGCCCACGCCGCCGGGTACCGCCTCGTACAGATAGATGGTCGGCGATTCCTGGTGCGGCGAGCGAACCTGGGTGACCAGACCCAGATCCCGCGGATCGACCATCAGCAGGACGGCTGCAACCGCCTGGATCGCGCGACCCGCGCCGATCAGCGCCACGTCAAGCTCGTCCCGCCGCCAGCCGGTCGCAGCCACTTCGGCGGTCAGCCAATAGGCCGTCGTCTGGAGCTCGAGCTCGGGTAGCTCGATCGGCCCCCAGCCGACGTTCTCATCGGTGCCGAACTTGAGCTTCTTGAACAGGGTCACGAGGCTCGCGACCATGACCTCGCCATGGACTCGCCGGCCACCGCGCGCCTCGGCGGTGGCGAACACGTCGAGGGGCTTCAGCGTCACTGCTCGGTTCGCGTACGTGTAGTAGTCGACGTCGACACGGCGGACGTAGGCCTTCCGCTCGCCCCAGTCGAGCCGATCCACGTGGTACTGGGTGCTGTCGTGGAGGTAGATCGCCTGGGTGTGGACGAGGACCTGGGCCGAGAAGAGGTCGACCTCGCCGATGACCCGCGGCCGGTCCGGCGTGGTGTCGATGATCACGACGTTCTCGGGTGCGGCCGCCCGGAGGCTCACCTCGGAGGCCGGGAAGTTCTCCGAGCTCCAGTACCAGCGACCGTCGCCGGACTGGCGGACGTGACCCTCCTCGCCGATGAAGGCGAGCAGGTCGTCGGCAGGCCCCGGGCCGAAGACCTCGCCCGGGTCGAAGGGTCGCTCGAACGTCGCGCAACGGAGGTGGGCCAGGAGCACGTGGAGGTTGTCCGGATCGACCCGCGCCTCCTCCGGGCTGCCCTCGAGGAGGAACTCGGGATGGTGGATGACGTACTGGTCGACGGGCGAGCCCGACGCGACGAGGATCCCGACGCTGGTCTCACGGCGCCGGCCCGCCCGGCCGAGCTGCTGCCACGTCCCGGCGATCGAGCCTGGATAGCCCGCGAGGATCGAGACATCGAGGGCCCCGATGTCGACCCCGAGCTCGAGTGCGTTCGTCGAGACGACGCCGAGGACCTCGCCGTCGCGGAGGCCGCGCTCGATCGCCCGGCGCTCGGTCGGCAGGTAGCCGCCGCGATAGCCGCGAATGCGCGACCGTGGGCCCAGATGCTCCCGAAGGGACTCGCGAAGGCCCGTCAGGATGATCTCGACCGCGACGCGCGCCCGTCCGAAGACAATCGTCTGGCGGCCGGCGCGCAGGAAGGGCAGCGCCCAGCGCTGGGCATGGGTCAAGGCGGAGCCGCGCGCGCCGGTGGCCTGGTCGAGGAGCGGTGGATCGACGAGCAGGACGTGGCGCTCGCCGGCCGGCGCGCCGTTGCGATCCATCAGTCGGGGCGCCCGCCCGGTGAGCTGGGCAGCGAGCTCGGCCGGGTTCCCGATCGTGGCCGACGCGCAGACGATGATCGGGTTCGAGCCGTAGTGATGGCACAGCCGGAGCAGGCGACGGAGGACGTTCGCGACGTGGCTCCCGAACACGCCGCGGTATATGTGCAGCTCGTCGATGACGATGACCTGGACCTGCTCGAAGAGCTGGAACCACTTCGTGTGGTGGGGCAGGATCGCCGAGTGGAGCATGTCAGGGTTCGTGACGACGACCTGGCCCGCGCTCCGGATCGCCGACCGAATCGGGGCCGGCGTGTCGCCGTCATACGTCGCCGCGGCCACCTGCAGCTCGCTCGCCCGCGCGAGTTCGGCGAACTCGGCGACCTGGTCCTGGCCGAGGGCCTTGGTCGGAAAGAGGAACAGCGCCCGCGCGGATGGATCGACCGCGAGCGCCTGCAGGACCGGCAGCGCGTAGCAGAGGGTCTTGCCCGAGGCGGTTGGCGTGACGACGACGACGTCCTCGCCGCGATGGACCGCCTCGATTGCCTCCGCCTGATGGGCATAGAGCGAGGTGATGCCGCGACCCTCGAGGCCGCGCACGATCCGTGGATCGAGCCAGTCCGGAAACGGCGCCGTCACGGCCTCCCGCGCCGGCAGGACGGCATGGTGCAGCACGGCGTTCGCCATCGACGGCTCGTCGAGCAGCCGGCTCAGGACCGCTTCGGTCGTGGCCGGCGCATAGGTCCGCATCGTATGCCTCGATAGAGAACGCCCGTTCGGTTTGACGGAGTGTAGCCTCAGCGTCGCCGGGCGATGTGTCAACTCGGCTGTCACAGCTCGCCGCACGACGACGCGGTTGACACGGCCTCTGACCCGTAGCTACCCTCACCCGATGGCGGCCCCCAGCCCGAAGGACCCGCGTGACGTCAGCGCGATCCCGGCATTCCTGCGCGTGCCGTCCGGGTCGGCGAAAGCCAGCGCGAGCCCCGGCGCGAAGGCGCGACCGCAGCGCACACCCGCAGAAGCCAAGCCGAAACCCGCCGTCACAGCGGAAGCGACCGCCAAACCGGCGAAGGACCGCCGCCCGCCGCTCGACCCCGCCTCACTGCCATTGCCCGGCCTGTCCCGCCGGCGGCTCGCGACCGCGGCCGCGGTGATCGTGGCCGCCTGGTTTGTCCTCGCGTTCGGACGCCAGGTCGGCGACGCGACTGCGGCCTCGAACCGGGCCGATGATCTCCGCGCTGCCAACGCCGCCCTGCGGCAGGACGTCTCGACGCTGCAGCAAGACCTGGCCAGTGTCCAGGACCAGCGGTTCATCCGGCTCCAGGGTCGGGCGTTCGGCCTCGGAGGACCGGGCGAGATTCCCTTCACGCTGGCCGCGGACGCGCCGCCCCTCGCGGCCGACGCACCGGGATCGGCCGCGGTCCGGCTCGGTGCCGTCCACGACCGGCGGTCGCCGCTCGAGGTCTGGCTCTCGACGATCTTCGGCGGCTGACGAGCCCGACCCGGTACCATTCCTCGCCCGTGGCTGGGTAGCTCAGTGGTAGAGCAAGCGGCTCATAATCGCTAGGTCACAGGTTCGAATCCTGTCCCAGCTACCAATCCCTCTGGCACCATCCGCGGGAGGGCCTCCCGCGTATCCCTGACGAATACCGCCGGCAGCGCGCCGACCGTCTCAGAGGACTCCAGGAACCCCATCGCTATACTCGCTACACGGGACGGCTTCAGCGTTCGCCCGTCCCGATCCGGAGGCGCTCCTTGAATCCGAAGTTCATGCGCAATGGCCTGCTGATGCTCGTCCTCGTGATGGGCATCTCGGCCCTGCTGTACACGTGGCTCGCCGGCTCGACTCCCAACAAGGAGGTTGGCTGGGGCCAGTTCCTCACCAACATTTCGGCGGGTCAGGTCAAAGAGGTCGACCAGCAGGACCAGAAGCTCACCGTCAAGGGAGCCGATGGCACGACCTACACCGTGATCGCGCCGGTCTTTCCGGGCCTCAATGTCGATGTCCTCGAAAAGATCCAGGCCGCCGCAGCATCAGGCGGCCACCCCTTCGACCAGAACAACTACAAGCTCGAGACCGCCCCGGACAATTCGTGGCTCGGGCTCATCCTGACCGGCCTGCTTCCGCTGATCATCATTGGCGGCTTCATCTTCTTCATGATGCGGCAGGCCCAGGGAACGAATAACCAGGCGATGTCGTTCGGCAAGAGCCGGGCCCGCATGTTCCTCGGCAACAAGCAGGTCGTGACGTTCAACGACGTGGCCGGCGTGGACGAGGCGAAGACCGAGCTCCAGGAAGTCGTCGAGTTCCTGAAATACCCAGAAAAGTTCAACACCCTCGGCGCGCGCATCCCGCGCGGCGTGCTCCTCGTGGGCCCTCCCGGCACCGGCAAGACCCTGATGGCCCGAGCGGTGGCCGGTGAGGCCGGCGTTCCGTTCTTCAGCATCTCGGGCTCGGAGTTCGTGGAGATGTTCGTCGGCGTGGGCGCGAGCCGCGTCCGCGACCTCTTCGACCAGGCCAAGCGCAACTCGCCGTGCATCGTCTTCGTGGACGAGATCGACGCCGTCGGGCGCCAGCGCGGCGCCGGCCTCGGCGGTAGCCACGACGAGCGCGAGCAGACCCTCAACCAGATCCTCGTCGAGATGGACGGCTTCGACACGAATACGAACGTGATCGTGGTTGCCGCCACCAACCGGCCCGATGTCCTCGACCCGGCCCTCCTCCGGCCGGGCCGGTTCGACCGCCAGGTCATCCTCGACCGGCCCGATATGAAGGGCCGCACGGCTATCCTGAAGGTCCACTCCAAGGGCAAGCCCCTCGACAAGGGCGTTGCGATCGAGGACCTGGCCCGTCAGTCGCCCGGCTTCTCCGGTGCGGACCTCGCCAACCTCATGAACGAAGCCGCGATCCTCGCCGCGCGCCGCAACCGCAAGAGCATCACGATGAACGACTTCGAGGAGGCCCTCGAGCGGATCGTCGCCGGCCCTGAGCGCAAGTCGCGCGTCATCTCGGAAGCCGAGAAGCTGATCATCGCCTACCACGAGGGTGGCCACGCCGTCGTCCAGCGGATCCTGCCGAAGTGCGATCCGGTCACGAAGGTCACGATCATCAGCCGCGGCATGGCTCTCGGCTACACGATGGCCCTGCCGACCGAGGACCGCTACCTCCAGTCGAAGTCCGAGTTCGAGGACAAGATCGCCGGCCTGCTTGCCGGCAACGTCTCCGAGCGCCTCGTCTTTGGCGATACGACGACGGGTTCGAGCAACGACATCGAGAAGGCGACCGATCTCGCACGCCGGATGGTCACGGAGTTCGGGATGAGCGATCGTCTCGGGCCGCTGTCCTTCGGCAAGCGCGACGAGCTCGTGTTCCTCGGTCGCGAGATCGGCGAGCAACGCAACTACTCCGACGAGACCGCAAAGGGGATCGACGAGGAGGTCCGGGCGATCATCGACCGGGCGTACGAGCGCGCGAGCCAGGTCCTTGAGACGCACCGCGACCGGCTCGAGGCCCTCGCCCAGAAGCTGATCGCCGAGGAAACCGTCGACGGCACTGCGTTCGAGACGCTCTTCAGCGACCTGCCGCCGAAGGAGGACCTCCATGGTCTTCCGCCGCGACGGCACGAGCCGCCGGCCCCGAACGCGACCGCGGACCTCCAGCCGAAGGCCGAGCCGAAGCCGAAGGCCGAGCCGAAGCCGAAGTCATCGCCGGCCCCGAACCCGGCCTGATCCCCTGACCGACGCAGCCGTCGAGGCGCACCTCGACTCGACGCTCGAAGCCCGCCACGCCTCGTACCTCGACCTGCTCCGGATCCCGTCGATATCGGCCCTGCCGGAGCACGCCGGCGACATTCGCCGCGCCGCGGACTGGATCGTCGCCGAGCTGAAGCGGATCGGGTTCGAACATGCCGAGGCTTCGGAGTCGGAGGGCCACCCGATCGTCTATGCCGACTGGCTCCACGCCGACGGCGCTCCGACCATCCTCGTCTATTGCCACTACGACGTGCAGCCGGTCGACCCGCTCGACGAGTGGGAGACCGCGCCGTTCGAGCCGTTTGTCCGCGACGGCCGAGTGGTCGGTCGAGGCTCGGCCGACGACAAGGGCCAGATCCACATGCACCTCCGCGCCGCGGAAGCGCTTCTGGCCACACGGAGCCGCCTGCCCGTGAACCTCCGAATCGTGTTCGAGGGCGAGGAGGAGTCGAGCTCCGTGGGCCTTGCTGGCTGGCTCGAGGCCAATCGGCAGCGCCTGGAGGCGGATGCCGTGATCATCAGCGACACCGGCTTCCTCGAGGGCAACCGGCCGGCGCTCACCGTCGGGCTGCGGGGCCTCGCCTACATCCAGATCGACGTCTCCGGACCCTCGAGCGACGTCCACTCCGGCGGCTACGGCGGCGTCGTGGAGAACCCGGCGAACGCGCTCGCCCGGATCATCGCGGCGCTCAAGGACCGGGACGGGATCGTCCAGGTGCCCGGCTTCTACGACGACGTCGCGCCGTTGAGCCCGGAGTTGCGGGCGGAGATCGCCCGGATTCCCCTCGATGAGGCGAATCTCCTCGAGATCACGGGAGCGCCGGCCCTGGTCGGTGAGCGCGGCCACAGCGTGCTGGAGCGGCTCGGCTATCGCCCGACGCTCGACGTCAATGGGATCTGGGGCGGCTTCCAGGGCCACGGCTCCAAGACGATCATCCCGGGCAGGGCCCATGCGAAGGTCAGCTGCCGGCTCGTCCCGAACCAGGACCCGGACCGAATCTTCGAGCTCCTCCGGGCCTACGTGCTCGAGGTGGCGCCACCGGGCGTCCACATCGAGGTCACGAACCTCGGTGGCGGTCGGCCCACTGTCGTCAGCGCCGACCACCCGGTCGCGGTCGCGGCGTTGCGGGCGCTCGAGGCGACGTTCGGCGCGAAGCCGTACCTGATCCGCGGGGGCGGCTCCATCCCGGTGGCCGCGATGTTCGACTCGATTCTCGGACTGCCACCCGTCATGCTGGGCTTCGCCAATCCGGACTCTCACGCCCACGCGCCAAACGAATCGATGGTCCTCGACAACTACGAACGGGGGATTCGAACGATTTGCCGCCTGTGGGACGATCTCGCCACGATGACGCCAATGCGGGGGACAGCGACATGAAGGCCAAGGGCGACGCGGACATCGCGGCGGAAGCGCCGGGTTCGGAGGACGGGATGGCTCAAGAAACGGCTCCCGAGGGCACAGCGGCCGACGGCTCTGTGCCGGCGGACGACAACGGATTGCCGGCGGACGATGGCACAGCCGCCGAGGCGGTGCGAGCGCGACGAGCCCCGGCCCCGGTCGCGGCTCGAACGGGGCGTGCGGGCCGCACGGCAGAGCTCGTCGAGCCCGAGGCGCCTCCGGCGCCGTGGCGCATCGACACGGAGAGCGGATCGCTCGCGCCGCGCTCCTCGCTCGACATCCTGATCGACGTCAACGACAAGGTCATGACCGGCCAGATCGCCGACTACGAGCCCGTGCCGCTCGGGATGCCGCCGATCGATCGCACGATCGGTGGCGGTCTCCGGCCCGGCGAGATGCTCCTCATGGGCGGCGCCCAGGGCACCGGAAAGACGACGATGGCCCTCCAGATGGCGCGCAATATCGCCGCCTCCGGCCAGGCGTACGTCCTCTACGTCTGCTTCGAGCACGACGAGGCGGACCTCCTCAACCGGATCATCGCGATGGAGTCGCTCCTGCCGCGCCTGCCCCACAAGGCCGGCGCCGTGAAGATCCAGGACGTCCGGAGCGAGGTCCTGGGGACGTGGGCCAAGGCGGGCGAGGGCCTGCCCGACATCGCCGCGAACCCGAAGCTTCGACCCTCGCTCGAGCGGCTGGCGCGCTACGGCCACAACCTCTTCCTGATGCGTGGCTCGGCGACGACGAGCACGGTCGACAACCTGCGCGAGCTGATCCAGCAGCACCGCGAGCGGTCGGGCGACCGCCGGCTGGTCGTCTTCGTCGACTACCTCCAGAAGGTGCCGGTCCTCCCGGAGCCATCCAACGAGGCCGAGAAGGTCACGTATGTCGTGAACGGCCTGAAAGACATCGCCCTCACGGAGCACGTGCCCATCATCGCGATCGTCGCCGCGGACAAGGAGGGCCTCAAGGCCACCCGCCTGCGCAACTACCACCTGCGCGGCTCCTCGGCGATCAACTACGAGGCCGACGTCATCCTCATCCTCAACGAGAAGTACCAGATCGTCGCCAAGGTCAACATCGAGTTCAACCCGTACCAGGCCCAGCGCTTCCGGGACTGGATCATCGTCTCGGTCGAGAAGAACCGCAGCGGCCAGGACAACATCGAGCTCGAGTACGAGAAGCATTTCGAGTACTCCTGTTTCGACCCGACGGGCCGGCAGGTCCAGGAAAAGCTCATCGAGGAGCGGCTCTACACCGAATGACCGGCGCGACGGCGTTTCCAGAGCGCATCGAGGTCGTCGTCGAGATCCCGCGCGGGAGCCGCAACAAGTACGAGTTCGACGAGGCCGCGGGCGTGTTCCGGCTCGATCGGGTCCTGTCGTCGGCGGTCTTCTACAACTTCGACTATGGGTTCATCGAAGGGACCCGGGCAGACGACGGCGACCACACCGACGCGGTCCTGATCATCGACGAGCCGACCTTCACCGGGTGCCACGTCTGGGCCCGCCCTGTGGGCGTCCTCGAGATGCGCGATGACAAGGGCGAGGACTTCAAGATCCTGTGCGTGGCCGAGGCCGATCCGCACCAGGAGCACGTCACGAAGATCGAGCAGATGCGGCCCCACCGCCTCGTCGAGATCGAGCATTTCTTCAACACGTACAAGCTGCTGGAGGACAAGCAGGTCGACGTCGTCGGCTGGCGTGACGGCGGGCGGGCTCGCGAGATTCTCATCCACGATCGTGGGCTCTGGGAGCGCGAGGGGCGCGCCGCGGGAGATGTCGCCGGCGCCGCCGGCGACGCCGGACCCGCGGCTCGAGCGGGCGGTGGCTGAGGCCACACAGCACCGGCGTCGCAACCGGTTCGTGCCTGTCGAGGACGACCCAGAAAGGCCGCGGCTCTTCTTCGCGGTTCCCATCCCCGATCCCGCCCGCGAGCAGGTTTCCTCGCTCATGGCGACGGTCCAGTTGTCCGTCGGAGACGGCTCCGCGAAGATCCGCTGGGTCCGTGTCGAAGGTCTCCACCTGACGCTGCGGTTCCTGGGACCGACGGCCCTCGGTCGCGTCCCCGAGCTGGCGACCGCGCTCGCCACCGTGGCGGCGGTGGTGGCGCCGTTTCCCGTGACGATCTCCGGGGCGGGCGCGTTTCCGGGACCACTCCACCCGCGGACGCTGTGGTTGCGAATCGAGACCGGCGCGGATCGGCTGGCCGAGCTCGCCGCAGAGCTCGGCACGGTGGCGGCGGCCGATGGCACCCAGCTCGAGACCCGGCCGTTCGCGCCGCACCTGACCATCGCCCGGACCGACGGGCTCCGCTCCGCGCCGGAAGCCGCCCGGGCGTTGATCTCGGCCGCCGAAACGCTCGAGGCCCCGTTCATGGCCGAGCGCGTGGTCCTCTTCCGGAGCCTCCTCGGTCGCGGGCCGGCGCGATACGAATCTGTGGCCGAGGCAACCCTCGGGGGCTGAGGAGGTCCATCGTGACCTCCCTGCTACGATCGAACCGATGCCCACCATCGTGTGTCGGACGTGTGGCCGCCAGGTCTATACGACCGCGCCGCTCGAGTCCCTGTTCGCGGAAGAGCGGCGCTGCCCGCGCTGCGGCGCCGGGCTCGACCCGGACCGCCGCGGGGCCGACAACCGCCGGCACGCCCACCGTCGCGAGAGCCCGCCGACCGACGCGGGGCCGCCCGATGCCGCGGAGCGCCGGGTTGCCGAGCGTCGTCAGCAGCGCGGACGGCGGCGCAATGACAGCGGACCGCACGCCGGCTGACATCGCGGACGCCCGTCGCGCGGCCGCGAACCTTCTTCCGGATCGGATTGCCTTGCTCGGCCTCGGGCTGATCGGCGGATCGATCGTTGGCGCCCTCCGAGCCGCGGGGGCGGAGAGCCGCCTCGTCGCGTGGACGCCGTCCGGCCGCGGTCCCGCGGAGGCGCTGCGGCGCGGACTGATCGACGAGGCGGAGCCGACCGCGGAAGCGGCGGTCCAGGGAGCGGGCCTCGTCATCCTCGCCGGTCCGCCGCTCGCGGTCCTCGATCTTCTTGACGCGCTCGGGGACCAACTCGGGGCCGCACTCGACCCCGACGCGACGGTCACGGACGTCGCGAGCACGAAGGCCGCGATCGTGGAGCGGGCAGCATCGCTCGGCCTCCGCTTCGTGGGCGGTCATCCGATGGCCGGGCGCGACAGATCCGGCGTCGAGGCGGCCGACCCCGATCTGTTCGTCGGCCGACCCTGGGTCGTCATTCCGACGGCCCACTCAGCCGCAGGCGACGTCACGCTCGTGGAGGTGCTCGCGAGGGCGACCGGCGCGACGCCCGTCCGCCTGTCGGCCGGCGAGCACGACGTTGCGGTCGCCGCGATCAGCCACCTGCCGCTGGTTGCCGCAGCGGCGCTGGTCGAGGCCGTCGCGGGCGTTGCGGAGGCGTCCGGCGGCGACGCAACCGGCGGCAAATCGTGGACAACCGCTCGGTCGCTCGCGGCGGGTGGCTGGGCGGACATGACCCGGCTCGCCCGCGGGGAGCCCGAGATGGGCGCGGGGATCCTCGCCACGAACGCCACGAACGTCGCGACGGAGCTCCGGGCGTTTCGCGCCGCGATCGACCGCTGGATCGAGGCATTGGAAACGTCCGGCCCCGATGCGCCGGCCCTCGCGGAGCGCCTCGACGCCGCCCGCCGCCTCCTCGCGCCGCCGCCCGAACCGGACGAACGCGCCCGATGATGCCCGAGCCCGAGCCCGAGCCCGAGCCCGAGCAGGTCCTCGTGATCCCCCGAGCCGCGATCATGGCCGACCCCGGCTGGCTCGGGCTGCGGGAAGCGGGGACGGCGGACTTCGAAGCTCTCGTCGCGCGGGAGGGGCACTTCAAGCCGCGCGCGGCGATGGAGCAGGACCGTTCCTTCAAGCAGGTGATCCCGTACCTGGTGCTTCGTGATGGCGCCCGCTACTTCCTGATGCGGCGGACCCGGGCAGGCGCCGACGAGCGGCTCCACAATCGCTGGTCGATCGGGGTGGGTGGCCACCTGAACCCCGGCGACGTCGATCTCGGCGGGGGCCTGCGGCGGGAGTGGGGCGAGGAGGTCAAGGCCGACTTCACGCCCGATTTTCGGCTCGTGGGCCTCCTGAACGACGACACGACCGACGTCGGCAGCGTCCACATCGGGGCCGTCTTCGTCGCCGATTCGGGCGGCCGGCCGGTCGCGATTCGCGAGACGGAGAAGCTTGCGGGCGCCTTCGCGGATCCCGAAGAGGTGGCCGTCGTCGCCGATGATCTCGAGACGTGGAGCCGCCTGATCTTCGAGGCGCTCGACACCGCGGAACGGGCCGTCCCCGGCTGACCGTGATCCGCCCGCGCCGGTGCGATACTTCCCGCTGAGGGGGACTCCCGATTTGGGCCACCGCACCAGCCATCACGTCTCGCCGCGCCTCGCGATCGTCGTCGCTGCGCTCGGCTGGCTGCTGATCGCGAGCGGCGCCCGCGCGGCGAACAAGACCGTCGTCGTCCTGCCGACCACCGGCATCGTCGACGAGGGCATGGCCAACTACCTGGCAGACGGCATCTCGCGGGCCGCCGCGGACGGCGATGCGGCTGTCGTGGTCAAGCTCAACACGCCCGGTGGCAGCCTCCTCGCGACCCAGGGCATCACCGGCGCGATGATCGACGCGAAGATCCCGGTCATCGTCTGGGTCGCCCCCTCCGGCGGCTTCGCGGCCAGCGCGGGAACGTTCATCACGCTGGCCGGCAACCTGTCCTACATGGCACCCGGAACGAGCATCGGTGCCGCGTCGCCGGTCGGGGCGCAGGGCGAGGACATCACCGGCACCGAAGGCCAGAAGACGATGAACATCGCGATCAAGATGATCTCCTCGATCGCGGATGCCCGACATCGGCCGCTCGATTGGGCCGTCTCGACCGTCCAGAACGCCAAGGCCTACACCGTGACCGAGGCCGTCGCGGCGGGAGCGGTCGATGGGGAGGCGGGGACGATCGAGGATCTGCTCTCCCAGGCGAACGGCAAGATCGTTCACACCGGAGCCGGCGACGTGACCCTCGATCTGGCCGGCGCCACGACGACCGCGCAGTCGATGAGCCCGTTCCTGTCCTTCCTCCGGCTGCTGTCGGATCCGACGATTGCCTTCCTCCTGCTGAGCACCGGCTCGGTCGGCCTGCTCGCGGAGCTCTGGAGCCCGAACTTCGTCACCGGCATCCTCGGCGGGATCGCGATCATCCTCGCGTTCATCGGGCTGGGGGCCTTGCCGCTCAACGTCGGCGGCCTCCTGCTCGTGATTCTCGCCTTCGTGCTGTTCGGCCTCGAGCTGACGGTGACGAGCCACGGCCTGCTCGGCGTCGGGGGCGTCATCTGCCTGGCGCTGGGAGCGTCTGCCCTGTTCACGGGGCCGGTCGATCCCTTCGGTCCGGCGGTGCGAGTCGCGCTGCCGGTGATCGTCACGACGACCGTGACGGCCGCGATCCTCATGGCCCTCGTCGTCTATGGGGCGCTGCGGTCGCGGGGCATGCTCCCGCCCGTGGGCATGGCTGGGACCGCCGCGGCAGTTCCGCCCGGCTCGCGCGGCGTCGTCCGTCGGCCGCTCGAGCCCGTCGGATCCGTCTACGCCGGCGGCGAGGAGTGGTCGGCGCGAACCGCTGACAACCACCCGCTCCGGCGCGACACGCCGGTCAGGATCGTTGCCCGTGACGGGCTGACGCTCGTCGTCGAGGCCGAAGCGTCATCATCTGCACAGTTGTCGTAGGAGGATCGAATGGAAGGCGCCGTGCTGGCCGCGATCGTTGCGTTCGTGGTGGTCGTGCTGCTCGTGTTCGTGTATCTCTCGGTTCGTGTCGTGCAGCAGTACGAGAAGATGGTCGTCTTCCGGCTGGGCAAGACGAACGAGGCCATGGTCCGCAACCCGGGCATCAACTTCCTGATCCCGATCGTGGACCGGCCCGTGAAGGTCGATGTCCGCGAGCAGTTCATCGAGGTCCCGAGCCAGACGACGATCACGAAGGACAACGCCCCGATCTCAGTCGACTTCCTCATCTACTGGCGGATCAGCGAGCCCCTCAAGAGCGTGGTCAACGTCGCGAACTTCGCGGGCGCCCTGCAGGGCGTTGCCACGACGACCCTCCGCGCGGTGATCGGCGACATCCTCCTCGACGAGGTGCTCTCGAAGCGCGAGCAGATCAACGAGGTCCTCCGAACGAAGCTCGATGAGGTCACCGAGCGCTGGGGCGGCAAGGTCACGACCGTCGAGATCCGCGAGATCACGCCACCCCGCGATGTCCAGGACGCGATGAACCGCCAGCTCTCCGCCGAGCGGACACGGCGCGCCGTCATCACCGAATCCGAAGGCTCCCGCCAGTCGGCGATCAACGTCGCCGAGGGCCAGAAGCAGTCCGAGATCCTCAAGGCCGAGGGCGACAAGCAGGCCGCGATCCTGCGGGCCGAGGGCTTCGGCCAGGCCCTGACCCGGATCTTCCAGGCGGCGACCGGCATCGACGAGAAGACCATGGCCCTCCAGTACCTCGACGCGCTCAAGGCGCTCGGGGCCAGCCCCGCCACGAAGTTCGTCATCCCGACCGAGTTCACCCGGCTCGTCGAGCCCTTCACGGGCTTCGTCGAGCGCGGCATGTCGGGCGGCGAGGCGAAGCCGGCCCGATGACGAAGATCCTCGTCGTCGACGACGAAGCCAACGTCCAGCGACTCCTGCAGTACACGCTCAAACAGGCCGGCTACAGCGTCATCGTCGCGGGCGACGGCCAGGAGGCGATTCGCCTCTGGTCGGCCGAATCGCCGGCGCTGATCCTGCTCGACGTTGGGCTGCCGAAGCTCGACGGCTACGCCGTTGCCGAGAAGATCCGGACCGACGAAGGCGGCGGCGCCCACGTCCCGATCATCATGTTGACCTCCGAGAAGGAGGTCGAGCAGAAGGTCCGTGGCCTTCGGGCCGGCGCTGACGACTTCCTCGTGAAGCCGTTCCACCAGGCCGAGCTCCTCGCCCGGATGAAGAGCCTGCTCTCGAGGTTCGGGACACAGGACGGCGGGGCCCTTGGCAAGCCGCCGCTCGGGCGGATGATCGCGTTCTACGGCGCGAAGGGCGGGGTGGGGTCGACGACGATCGCCATCAACACCGCGATCGCGCTCCAGACCCTCCACGACCGCAAGGTCGTCCTCGTCGACGCCGCGCTCCAGTTCGGCGACCATCGCGTCTTCCTCGACCTCGGCAACGACCGCAAGAGCATCATCGACGCGGTCTCCGCTCCAAACGTCGATCCCGAGCTCCTGAAGTCCGTGCTCGTGAAGCACGATTCGGGGATCGACCTCCTGCTCGCGCCGGCGACGCCGGAGGAGAGCGACCTCGTCTCCGAGGAGCGGATGACGAGCGTCCTCGCGATCCTCCGGAGCATGTACGACTACGTCATCGTCGACGTCGACAAGCGGCTCGGCGACCTGACGCTATCGATCCTCGACCACGCCGACGAGCTCCACATCGTCATGACCGCCGACCTGTCGTGCCTCAAGAACGTCCGCCTCGTCCTCGAGGCGCTCCAGCGCATCGGCTTCCAGTCGAGCCGGCTCAAGCTCGTCCTGAACCGCTCGAACGCGTTCACCGGCGTCACCGCCGGGGCCGCCGAGAGCGCCCTCAAGCGCAAGTTCGAATCCAAGATCACGAACGACTACGCGGTCGCGATCCGGGCCCAGAACACGGGTCAGCCGTTCTCCTTCTCGAAGCCGGAATCGCCACTGGCCAAGGAGATCGGCGCGCTCGCCGGACAGATCGATGCGGCCGTCGCCCAGGCCGCGCTCGCCGCGAAGGCGGGGGCCTCGCGTCGGTAGGGTTGCGCGCGGTCGTGGTCGCGCCCGGGTGAGCGTCAGGTAAGCCCTCGGCCGTAGGGTCGGGCAGTGCTCGCGACCCTGCTGTCCGCCACCCTGGTCGCCTTGGATGGCCGCGTCATCCGGGTCGAAGTCGACGTCGCGCCGGGTATGCCCGGCTTCACGATCGTCGGGCTTGCGGATGTCGGGATTCGCGAGGCGCGGGAGCGGGTTCGAGGCGCCCTGCGCAATGCCGGATTCGTCCATCCACCACGGCGGATCACGGTGAACCTTGCCCCGGCGGACTTGCCGAAGACCGGCACGGCGGCGGATCTCGCGATCGCGATCGGGATCCTCGTCGGCTCGGAGCAGTTCACGCCGAGGCCCGGCCGCGCAGCCTTGATCGGGGAGCTCTCGCTCGGCGGGGAGGTGCGGACCGTGCCGGGCCTGCTGCCGATGGTGCTGGCCCTCGCCCGCAGGGGCGTGGCGCGGATCGTGGTGCCGGCCGATGGCGCCGCGGAGGCGAGGCTCGTCAGCGGCGTCGAGATCCTGCCAGCGGGCTCGATTCCGGAGGCAGTCGACGCCCTGCGCGCCCGACGCCGGTCGTCGCCGCGGCAGCCCGATCGAGTCGAGCTGGCGACGGCGGGCGCGGGGGAGGGTCCAAACACGGGCGGCGCGGCCGTCGCCGTCCCGACGGACGGACCGGACCTCGCAGACGTCCGGGGGCACGCGGAGGCGCGGCGAGCACTCGAGGTTGCCCTCGCGGGCGGCCACGGGCTTCTGCTCATGGGGCCGCCCGGCACCGGCAAGACGCTCCTGGCCCGAACGATTCCCAGCCTCCAACCCGCGCTCGAGGACGACGAGGCCCTCACCGCAACGATCGTCGCTTCGGTGTCGGGCGAGGGTCCGATGGTTGGACTCGTCCGGCGGGCGCCCTACCGAGCGCCGCATCACACGAGCTCCTACGCGGCGATGGTCGGCGGCGGGCCGGCCTTGGCCCCGGGTGAGGTCACGCGCGCCGACCATGGGGTGCTTTTCCTCGATGAGCTCGCCGAGTTCTCGCGCGATGTGCTCGAGGCGCTCCGCCAGCCGCTCGAGGATGGCCGGGTGACGATCGTCCGAGCCCGCGGCGCGGTTACGCTGCCCGCGAGATTCCAGCTGGTCGCCGCGATGAACCCGTGTCCCTGCGGCCACGCGGGTGGCGACGATGGCGCCTGTGTCTGCCGCCCGGGCGTGGCGGAGAAGTACGTGGGCCGAATCTCGGGGCCACTCCGCGATCGCATCGATCTGTGGGTGGGGATGCCGCGCATTCCGGCCACGCTCATGCTCGCCGGCGCGGAACCCGAGCCCTCATCAGCCGTGGCGGCGCGAATCGCGGCGGCGCGGGCTCGGCAGCTCGCCCGTCCCGGCGGAGCGCTGAATGCGCGGATCTCGGGCCGAATGCTTCGGGCGGCGGCGCGCCTCTCACAGTCGGATCAGGCGCGCCTCGCGGCGATGTCCGAGGTCGAGCGCCTCTCGGGCCGCGGGACCGAGCGGCTGCTCCGTGTTGCCCGAACGATCGCCGACCTCGCGGAGGCGGATGAGGTGCTCGCGCCGCATCTCGACGAAGCCGCGCGCTGGCGGGCGCCCGCGGCTCGGCCGCTCAACGCGCTGGCGCTCTGAGGTGCTTGGCGTGGGTACAGGCCCCGAAGCCGCCGACGAGGCTCGGTTCGCCTCGCAGCTCGCAACCGAGGATCGTGACGCGCTGGCCGTCCTCGTTTCGGTTCAGGGCCTCGGGCCGATCACGCTCGGTCGGCTCCTGGTCGCGATCGGGTCGCCCGTGGCCATTCTCTCGGTGGCGAATGGCCCGCGCGGGGTTCGCGCGCTCGTCGCGGCCGGCCTGGATTCGGAATTTCCATCGCGGTCGATGGCCGGCGCCGTGGCCGAATCGATCGTCGATGCCGGCAGCCGACGCCACGAGATCCTCGATGGGATCGCGAGGCTGGGCCTTCGGGTCGTCGCGCTTGGGGATCCCGACTATCCGGCTCGGTTGCGTGCGATCGAGATCCCACCCGTGGCGCTGTTCGTGCGCGGGAACATCCAGGGTCTCTCCGCCGACCACACGGTCGCCATCGTGGGCACGAGGCGGCCCACGGAGCTGGGTCGCCGAGTCGCCAGCCGGATCGGGGCGAGCCTCGCCCGGGCCGGAGCCGTCGTCGTGTCGGGTCTGGCCGTCGGGATCGATGGCGCCGCGCACGCCGCCGTCATCACCGAGCAGCGCCCGACGATCGCATTCATCGGCAGCGGCCACAACCGCCTCTTTCCAGCTGTCCACGACCAGCTCGCCGACGCCATCGTCGAGGCTGGCGGCGCGATCGTGTCCGAATACGCCCCCGACACCGAGCCGACCAAATGGACCTTTCCGCGCCGGAATCGCCTGATCAGCGGCTCCGCCGACGCGGTGGTCATCGTCGAGGCGGGCGCGAAGAGCGGGGCGCTGCTGACGGGCTCGTGGGCTCTCGAGCAGGGCCGGGATTGCTTCGTCGTCCCCGGATCCATCGACGCCCGGATGTCGGCGGGCTGCCTCGGATTCCTGCGCGATTGGCCCGGGCTCGTGCGGGTGGTATCGGGGATTCCGCAGCTCCTCGAGGACCTTGGGCTCACGCCCTCGGCTGCCTATGCGACTCCATCTCTTCCTTTGACACCGACCTCGAAGGTCCGAGCACCCACCGCCGACGGCATCCTCAGCGGCCTGGCGCCAGATGAGCGCGCCGTCGGGTCGGCGCTGCTGGAGGGTGCCGTCATCGTCGACGAGATCGTGGCCGTGGCGGGTCTCTCGATCGGCGCAGTGCTTGGGGCACTCACCCGCTTGGAGGCAGCCGGCCAGGTCTCCGCGAGCCACGGGCGATACCGGCTCCAGGGGGCCTGGGCGACACAGGCTCCTCAGCGTATTCCGCGAGCTCCGGAGCGGACGTCGGAGCGGGCGACCCCCGCCGCCTGAATCGCGCGTGCTATGGTCGGTGGCCGATGTTCCGAGCCGTGATCCACCCGCTCAACGACCAGCCCCTCGTCGTCGATATCGAGGAGATGCCGCTGCCCACGGACATCGCCCTCGTGTGCCGGAACGTGCGGACGATCGACGGAAAGCGCCCGAAGTTCATCGACCGCAAGGATTCGACGTTCATCTTTCCCTACCTCTCGATCCGATTCGTCGAGGTGTACTCAGGCGTCGATGCCGGCATGACCTCACCGGAAATCGCGGAGCCGGCCGAGCCCGACGAGCTCGAGATCGACGAGGACTTCCTCCGCCGCGTCCGCGAAGCCTGATCCGCCGCCAGCCCAAGGCGACTCGCCCGTCGCTCGGCAAGCCGCGTGCGGCGCACGCTGTCGCCCGGATTCGTCCGCCGCCCCTTTCGGGGCGGCGGTGCTCGCCGTGACTCTGACGCGCTCTCGCGGTTGACTGGCGGGAGAGAACCCGTGGCTATACTCCCCCGGATGCCGAAGCACCTGGTGATCGTGGAATCGCCGGCCAAGGCGCGGACGATCGAGCGATACCTCGGTGACGACTACCGCGTCCTGGCCTCCTACGGTCACGTCCGCGATCTCCCCGACAACCCCGGCAAGGGCAAGTTCGGCGTCGACGTTGAGCACGGCTTCACGCCCGAGTACGTGATCTCCGAGGACCGCCGCAAGCAGGTCGATGCCATCGCGAAAGCGGCGAAGACGGCAGACACGGTCTATCTCGCCACCGACCTCGATCGAGAGGGCGAGGCGATCGCCTGGCACGTGGCCGAGGCCGCGCATGTGCCCGAATCCAAGACGCGGCGGGTCACCTTCTCGGAGATCACCGAACGGGCGATCAAGGAGGCCTTTGCCCATCCGCGCGGGATCGACACGAATCTCGTGGATGCCCAGCAGGCGCGGCGCATCGTCGACCGGCTCGTCGGCTACACGCTGAGCCCGCTCCTGTCGCGCAAGGTGCGCGGTGGTCTGTCCGCTGGGCGTGTCCAGTCCGTTGCGGTGCGGCTGGTCGTCGAGCGCGAGCGCGAGATCGACGGCTTCGTCGCCCGCGAGTACTGGACGCTCAAGGCCATGCTCGAGACGAAGACCGGCGAAGTCTTCGAGGCCGAGCTCGTCCGGATCGACGGCGCGCCGCTCGAGGTCGGCGATGGGACTGCCGCCGAGCGCCACGCCAGCGCGCTCAGGACACTCCACCCGAGAGTGACCTCGATCGCGGTCAAGCGCCAGAAGCGCAGCCCGGCGCCGCCGTTCACGACCTCGACGCTCCAGCAGGAGGCGAGCCGCAAGCTCTCGTTCAGCCCGAAGCGGACGATGTCGGTCGCCCAGCATCTCTACGAGGGCGTCGACACGCCCGACGGCCACGTCGGGTTGATCACGTACATGCGAACGGATTCCGTGGCGATCGCGGGCGAGGCCATGGGCGAGGCCCGAGACGTGATCCGGCAGCGATTCGGCGAGCCGTACACGATGCCGAAGGGCCGCGTGTACAAGACGAAGAGCAAGGGCGCCCAGGAGGCCCACGAGTCGATCCGGCCCACGAGCTTCGCCCGCGATCCCGAGAGACTGGCCCAGTTCCTCAAGCCCGAGGAGCTGCGCCTCTATCGCCTGATCTGGCAGCGCGCGCTGGCGAGCCAGATGGAGGCCAAGGAGCTCGAGACGACGACGGCCGAGCTCGAGGCCGGCCCGTACGGCCTTCGCGCAAGTGCGACACGGACGCTGTTCGACGGCTTCTCGCGGGTCTACACAGAAGGCCGGGACGAGGCCGACGAGGACGAGCGCGAAGGCCGCCTGCCCGCGCTCGCCGAGGGCGACGAGACGACGGTCACCGACGTCGAGACGACCCAGCACTTCACGGAGCCGCCCCCGCGGTTCACGGAAGCCTCGCTCATCAAGGCCCTCGAGGAGCACGGCATCGGCCGCCCGTCAACGTACGCCGCGACGATCTCGACGATCGTCGACCGCGGCTACGTCCGGGTCGAAGAGCGGCGCCTGTTTCCGGAGCCGGTGGCGGGAATCGTCACGGACCTGCTCGTCGAGCATTTCGGCGACTACGTCGACGTTGAGTTCACGGCCAAGATGGAGGAGGACCTCGACGAGGTCGCGAGCGGCAAGCGCGCCTGGGTGCCCCTGCTGGAAGCGTTCTGGGAGCCGCTGCGCGATCGGGTCGACCTCAAGCGCAAGGAGCTCACACGAGCCCAATTCACGACGGAGGAAACCGACGAGGTCTGCTCGGAGGGCCACCCAATGGTCATCCGCCTGGGCCGGAATGGGCGCTTCCTGGCCTGCTCGAAGTTCCCCGAGCACAAAGAAACTCGGCCATTACCCGGCGACGAGGCCCCGCCGCAGCCTGGAGAGGGCGAGGTGTGCCCGCAGTGCGGCGAGGGGACGCTCGTCGGAAAGACGGGTAAGTTCGGACCGTTTGTGGGTTGCTCGCGGTATCCCGATTGCACGTACATCAAGCGCGAGGGTCCGCCGCCGCCGGACCAGCTGCCGTTCGAGGTGGAGTGCCCCAAGAATCGCGATGGGCATCTGGTGGCGCGTCGCGCGCGGCGGACCGGCAACGTCTTCTGGGGATGCTCGGCCTATCCGAAGTGCGACTTCACGACGAACCACGAACCGATCGGCGCGTTGCACGACCTCGACGACGGCCCCGTGGCGCGGCGAGCCGATGGAACGACGATCTGTCTCCGCTGCGGTGCTGCCGTCGAGGTGCCACCCGGTATCGATCCGGTCGGGGCGAAGCTCCCGGGTGGACCGCCCGATCCGGCGGCGATCGCGCCGGTGCGCCGTGGTAGCGGTGGCGGAGGAGCCGGTCGATCCGGCGGCTCCGGACGCCGAGCGTCGACCAAGTCGCGGCCAGCGAGAACCCGCCGAGCCGCCACTCGAGCGTGAACGCCCGATGACGAGCGGAACCGACGCGCTGGCGCGCTTCCTGCTCACCATCCGGGCGAGGGATGCGTCGGAGAACACGATTCGGTCCTACGCGACCGCGGTCGGCGCGTACATCGAGTGGCTCGACGCCCGCGGCGCCGACTGGCGAGCACCGGCGCGGCCCGATCTCCGGGCGTATCTGGCCCGGCTCGTGACCTCCGGCGCCCGGAGCACGGTCAGCCAGCGCCTCGCTGCGATCCGATCGTTCCACCGGTTCGCCGCGCGCGCAGGCCTCGCGCCCGGTGACCCCTGGGGCGGGATCGCGACGCCGCGGATTCCGCGTCGCCTGCCGCGGGTCCTGGAGATCGAGCAGATCGAGCGGCTTCTCGATGCGGTCGAGCTGCTTGCCCCGACCGACGGCGCGTC
This sequence comes from Candidatus Limnocylindrales bacterium, assembly GCA_038230295.1. Taxonomy (GTDB): domain Bacteria; phylum Chloroflexota; class Limnocylindria; order Limnocylindrales; family CSP1-4; genus UBA5189. The sequence continues at coordinate 21,171 of JBBRNM010000003.1, read as the reverse complement.
CTCGCCGGTGGCGAGTGCCATCGCGCTGCGCGACCGCGCGATCGTCGAGGTGGCCTACGCCGCCGGGCTGCGCATCAGCGAACTCGCATCGGCGGAGCTCGCGACGCTGGACCTACGGCGCGGCGAGGTCCGCGTTCTCGGTAAGGGCCGCAAGGAGCGGACGGGCCTCCTCGGACGGCCTGCGGTCGCGGCCCTCGAGGCCTACCTGGACGCGGGTCGGCCCGCACTCCTCGCGCGCCGGCACGAGCCGGGACCGGAGCCGGACGTGGTCTTCCTGAATCACGAAGGAGCCGCAATCGGGGTGCGTGGCCTCCGCTTCCGGATCGCCCGGCTGTGCCGGGCCGCGGGCCTGCCCGAGGGCGTGTCGCCTCATACGCTGCGGCACTCGTTCGCGACGCACCTGCTCGACGGCGGTGCGGACCTCCGGGTCGTCCAGGAGCTGCTCGGCCACGAGAGCCTCGCGACGACGCAGGTCTACACCCACGTCTCGCCAGCGCGGCTTCGGGCGGCGTACGTGACCGCGCACCCCCGCGCAAGAGCGGCAGGCACCGCAGACCCCACCGCCGGCCCCGTGCCAGACCGGCCGGCGTGAGCGAGGATTTCGAGTCAGATTCGATCGCCGCTCCGGCGGCCCTGCCACCCCGGACGAGCGCGGCGACGCTCGCGCGAGCCGGCCTGCTCGTCGCCGCGACGTACCTCGTGGCGCGGGTCCTCGGGTACGTCCGGGTCCTGATCATCGGCACGACGTTCGGCGCTGGCGCGGATCTCGATGCGTTCTTCGCGGCATTTCGGATCCCGGACCTGATCTTCCAGCTCGTCGCCGCCGGCGCTGTGGCGTCGGCGCTGGTGCCGCTGGTGGCGGGCCTCCTGGCCACCGGCGAACAGAAGCGCGCGTGGCGCATTGTCTCGACGGTCGCGAACCTGATGCTCGCCGCGCTGGCCGTGCTCGCGGTTGTCGCCTTCGTCGTCGCAGAGCCGCTCGTCGCCGTGATCACCCCGGGGTTCGATGCCGCAGGACTGGCTCGAACCGTCGACCTGACCCGGATCATGCTCGTCGCCCCGATCCTGCTCGCCCTCGGTGCCGTCGCGACGAGCGCCCTCAACGCGGATCATCGGTTCGGCGCTTCCGCGGTCGCCCCGATTCTGTACAACCTCGCGATCATCGGCGGCGCCGTGCTCCTCAGCGGCCCGTTGGGCGTGACCGGGCTGGCCATCGGCGTGGTGGTCGGCTCGTTCGGCCACCTCGTCGTGCAGATTCCGGCGCTGGCCCAGGCCGGATTCCGGTACATGCCGCGCATCGACCTGTCCGACGAGCAGGCCCGTCGGGCACTCACGCTGATGGGGCCCCGCGTGCTCGGCCTGGGCGTGACCCAGATCACGTTCGTCGTCATGACGTCGCTTGCGTCCAACCTCGGCGAGGGCGCGATCTCGGCCTACACGATCGCGTTCGCCCTCCTCCAGATCCCGCTCGGCGTCATCGGGATCCCGCTCGGGATCGTCATCTTCCCGTCGCTGTCGCGGGAGATCGCGATCGGCCGCACCGGCAACTACGTCGAGCTCCTGACGCGATCGCTTCGCATCCTGATCTTCGTGATGCTCCCGATCACCGCGCTGGCGATGGTCCTGCGCCTCCAGATCGTCGAGCTCCTGCTCGGTTATGGCCGGTTCACCGACGCCGCCGTCCAGCTGACGGCGGATACGCTCCTCCTCTTCATGCTCGGGCTCACGGCGCATAGCGCGATCGGCGTGCTCGCCCGCGCCTTCTACGCTCGCCAGGACACGCGCACGCCGGTCGCGGCGGCCATCCTCGCCGTCGTCGTCAACGTCTCGCTCGGGGTCGTGCTCGTCGGTCCGCTCGGCCTGCCGGCCCTCGGGCTGGCGATCGCCACGGCCGCCTGGATCGAGGCGCTCGTGCTGCTCTGGATGCTCCGTCGGCGCGAGGCTGGCTTCGATCTCGGGGCCATCGCCTCTGTCACGCTCCGCGCCGCAGTCGGCTCCGCCGTCGCGGGCGTCATGGCCCTCGTGGTCCTGGAGGCGAGCGGCCCGTTCCTCGCTCCCGGCGCGGTGGCCGGAATCGCTTCGCAACCCGGCAAGCTCGTCCTGCTGGTCGAGGCCAGCTTGGCCACGATCGCCGGCGTCCTCGCCTATGTCGGGGTCTCGGTCGCCTTGCGGATACCGGAGCTGCCTTCTATCGTCGGGATCATGGTCGACCTGGTTCGCCGCCGCGGCCGGCGGTGATCGAGTTCCGCGACGCAACCCAGAGCGAGCTCGAAACCTGGGACACGCTCACGGTGCATCCGGCCGGAGGTCACGTCCTGCAGTCCCGGGCGTGGGCCCAGTACCGCACCCGGACGGGCTGGCAACCCCGATTCCTGATCGGCTCGGATGGCTCGGCGGTCCTCGCGCTCCTGCGACCATGGCCACTGCTCGGCAGCGCCAGCGCCTACATCTCCCGCGGTCCAATCCCAAATGGCACCGTCGATGAGCTGGCCGCGCGTCTCGGCGGCGTCACCGAGTGGCTCGCGGGCAATGGCGTCGACGTCGTGGCGAGCGACGCTGAGGTGGCGACCTGGACGGGCTACGGCGATCGGATCTCGGCACTCGGCTACCGCCCCATCGAGGAGATCCAGCCCTCCCGCCATCGCCTGGTGCTGAAGCTTGGCGATCGGATCGACGAGGACACCGCGTTCGGCAACATCTCGAAGTCGACCCGGCAGCGAATCCGCCAGGCGGAACGGCAGGGGATCAAGACCGTCCGCTATGACGCCACGGTCGAGGACGACGACCTGGGTCCGGACTTTCTCTCCCGCGAGGATTCCCCCGAGGTCGCACTGACCCGTTTCCATGGCTTCCTCGAGGCGACCGGACGCCGACGCCGCTTTGCCCTGAGCGCCCGGTCCTCGTTCCTGGACTGGAGCCACGTCGCGTATCGGGCGGGCTACCTCGTGCTCCTCGAGGCCCGCGACCTCGAGGGCGTCCCGTTCGCCGGGCTCGTCCTGTACCGCCATGGCGGCCGGCTCTCGACGGCGTTCTCGGGCGACGAGGCCGGCGCGCGGGAGCGGCACCCTGGGGTCTTCCACCTGCTCCGATGGCGCGCGATCGAGATCGCCATCCAGGAGCGGAGCCTCGAGATGGACCTTGGCGGGGTCGATGTCGCGGGTGCCCGCCACGAGCCCCGGGAAGGCGAGCCGATGTTCGGGCTCTACCAGCACAAGCGATCGTTCGGTGCCGAATGGCTCGAGCTCGTCGGGGCGCATGAACGTGTCCTCCGACCGACGCGCTACCTCCTCGGCCGGGTGATGGCTCGCGCGTTTGGTCGATCGCGGCCTGCCCCCGGCGATGAGGCGGCCTCCGAGCGTCGCGTGGGCGACGACGGTGCCGAAGGGGGCTCCGAGGGATGAGCGAGGATCCGGCGATGGGCGATCTCGCGGGCGCGCTGCCCGCAGTGAGCGATTCCGCCGCCAGCCGGCCGGCGGCCTGGACCGCGGACGCCTGGGATGCCCACGTCCGGGCGCATCCCCAGGCCACCTACCTGCAGACAAGCGCGTGGGCGACGGTCAAACGCCCAAACGGCTGGACGCCGGCGCTCGTGGTCGGCTCGTCGCCGGCCTCGGGGGTCATCGGCGCCCAGGTTCTCGTGCAGCCGCTGCCGTTGCTGCCGTGGCGATTCGCGTATGCCCCCCGTGGGCCGCTGGCCGACTACTGGACCGCGGCCGCGCTCGGCGCCTGGACGGAGCGCCTTCGGAGTGGCTTCCCCGGATTGCGAGGGGTGGCGCTGGTGCGGATGGATCCCGAGGTCGAGATGGGCGCGACGCTCGAGGGCGGCGGGGACTTTGTCGCGGAGCTCCGCCGGCTCGGCTGGCGCCACGCTCCCGACGCGCAGCCACGCCGAACCCGGATCATCGACCTCCGGGCGGATGAAGCGGCCCTGTGGTCCGATCTGCGGAAGAAGTGGCGTCAGTACGTCAACCGCGCACGAACGAGCGGCGTCGTGATCCGGGACGTGGATCCGGCGGTCGAAACCGACGCGTTCCAGGTCTTCCATCGGGTGATGCGGGAGACGGGCCTCCGCGCCGGTGTGCCGATTCGGGCCGCGAGCGCCTACGAGGAGCTCTGGTCGGCCTTGCGGCCGACGGGCGAGAGCCGGCTCCTTTTCGCCGGCGATGCTTCTGGCGAAACCGTGGCCGTGCTCCTGCTGGTCCGCTGCGGCGGCCGGGTCGTCGAGCCGTACGGCGGCATGACCGAGGCCGGGGCCAACCTGCGAGCGAACTATCTCCTGAAGTGGGAGGCGATCCGCTCGTCGCGGGAGCAGGGCGCGACGTCGTACGACCTGTGGGGCCTCGTGCATCCCGGGATCGCCCACTTCAAGCAGGGCTTCGGTGGCCGCGAGATCGAGTACATCGGGGCCTGGGATCTCGACCTCTCGCCCGTTGGCGCGACGGCACTCCGGCTCGGCGAGACGGCGCGGGGACCGGTGCTCCGAGCGGTCCGGGAACTTCGGGGTCTCGGCAGACGACCGGTCGCGAGCCACGATGCCAACGAGGCCGAAGCCGGCGGGCCGCCCATCGCCGCGACCGAGCCCAAGACGGATTGAGCGCGGCCTGGTGACGCCCGCCGAACGGCCGCCCGCTGAACGGCCGCTCGCCGAGCTGGTTCGGCGTCTCGACGCGGATGGTCAACTGATCGCGATCCGCCGCGGCAGCGGAGAGCCGATCCCCGAACACGAGCTCGAGTCGACCGCCGTGACCGGAATCGCCGACGATTCGCGAGCGGTCGAGCCGGGCCAGGTCTTCGCCGCAGTCCGCGGCCTGCGCGTCGATGGTCATGGTTTCGTGCCCGAGGCGATCGCTCGAGGCGCGTCCGCGGTGATCGTGGAAGACGCTCTCGGCTCGAACGCGGGCGCACCCGAACCTGCGAGCGACGCCGCGAGTGAACGCGTCGCCGTGATCCAGCTCGTCGTTCGGCGGAGCGACGTCGCGCTCGCGGCCGCGGCAGCGTGGTGGTTCGGCGACCCGAGCCGCGAGCTCGACGTCGTCGGCGTGACTGGGACGAACGGCAAGACCACGACGACGTTTCTCGCGGCCGCGGCTTTCGAGGCGGTCGGCTGGCCGACGGGGATCGTCGGGACCATCGGAATCCGCGTCGCGGGGACCCTGCGGCGCAACGACCGACCGAACACGACGCCCGGGGCGATCGATCTCCAGGGCGTGCTGCGCGAGATGGTCGACGCCGAGCGGCGAGCCGTCGTCATCGAGACGAGCTCCCATGGGCTCGCGGCGGAGCGCGTCGGGAGCGTGGCCTACGGCGCCGCCATCTTCACGAACCTCTCGCACGAGCACCTCGATTTCCACGGCACGTTCGAGGCGTATCGGGCCGCCAAGCTCAGCCTGTTCGAGCGGCTTCCCCGGGACGGCCGCGAGGGGCGGCCCGGCATCGGCGTCGTGAACATCGACGATGCGAATGGCCCGACGTTCGCGTCCGCCACAACGACGGCCGGAGCGCGAGCGATCACCTACGGCGTCGATCCGGGCGCCGACGTGCGCCTCGTTTCGTTCGAGGGCGATGCGTCGTCGAGTCGCCTCGAGGTCGACGCGGCCGGCCGCACGCTGACCGTGGCGCTGCGCATCGGCGGGCGGTTCAACGCCCACAACGCCCTCGCCGTCGTCGGGCTCGGGCTCGGCTGGGGGCTCGACCTCGATCGCGTCGCAACTGGGCTCGGCGAGCTTGGCGGTGTCCCGGGCCGCATGGAGGCGGTGGTCCGCGGCCAGCCGTTCCACGTGATCATCGACTACGCGCATACCCCGGGCTCTCTCGACGCCGTTGGACGCGAGCTCGGCGAGCTTGCCTCGCCGCATGGTGGGCGAGTGATCAGCGTGTTCGGGGCGTCGGGTGAGCGCGACACGGGGAAGCGGCCGCTGATGGGCCGGGCCGCCGGCGCTCGAAGTCGGCTTGTCATCGTGACCGAGGATGATTCGCGGAACGAGGACCCGGCGGCGATCTTCGAAGCCATCGTCACGGGCGCCGAGGCGGCCGGGCTCCAGCGCGACCACGAGGTCCTCGTGATCCCGGACCGGCGTGCCGCAATCGCGGAGGCATTCGCCCGCGCACGGCCGGCCGACGTCGTGCTCCTCGCCGGCAAAGGCCACGAGACCTGGAACATCGGACCGTCCGGCGCCCAGCCCTGGAGCGAGCGGGAGGTGGCTGAGTCAGCCCTCGCCGAGCTCGGCTACCGGGGCGATTCCTGAGGGCTGCTTGGGTTCAGGCCGATAATTCGCGGATGCCCACCGAATCCGGCATCGCTCAGCCCGAACCTTCCGGCGACTCTGCGACTGACGCTCCCCGCGACCTGTTCGAGGGGCTGGTCATGGCCGCTCTGGACGGGCTACCGGACCTTTTCCGTGACCGGCTCGACACGGTGGCGGTGGTGATCGAAGACGAGCCCACACCGGATCAGCTCGCTGCGATGGGCGCGACTGGCCTGCTCGGGCTCTATACCGGGGTGCCGCGGACGAAATACGGGGCCAGCAATGCCCCGTTGGGCAGCAAGATCACGATCTATCGCGGCCCACACCTTCGGATCTTCCGCGATCCCGACGCGCTCGCGCGCGGTGTTGCTGAAACCGTGCGCCACGAGGTGGCCCACCACTTCGGCATCTCCGATGCCCGCCTGGCGGAGCTGGCGCAGCAGCACAGCTGAGCCTCCAGCGCCTCGAGCCGACCCATCTCTCGAACCTGGACCGGGCCCATGTGGTCAAACGTGAATGAGGTGGCAACTCGTCACGGATTCGATCGACGTGTCGGAGCTGCTGAGCACGGGAGCGCTCGCGGTGCCGGTATGGCGCTGCCAAACGTGCGCCTGGGGCACGGTTGTCACGGGATCGCTGACGAGCTGCCGCGTGGTGGCAATTTGGCACAACCGGAGCTTGAGAGAACGCCGACCGATGTCCAAGCGGGTCGATTCCTGAGGGCCGCCACGCTCCTGCCCGTCCGCGCGCCGATCGGAGGCGACTCGAGCCGCTGCTAGACTTTTGCGCACGATGGTCGTCCCACGCACGCGGGCGGTGCGACCGGCCGAGCCTCGCCCGCCAGCTCCACCCGCGGCCGGACCGGTCCCGAAGCGCGCGCCTCGCGCGGTCGCGCGACCGAAGGCGACCGCGAAGTCAGCAGCGGCGAAACCCGGGAATGGGAAGTCCGCAGGCCCCAAGCTCGCGGTGGTGGCCAAGGCGCCGGCCCCGAAGCCGTCCCTCGTCGCCAAGCCGGCGGCGACCAAGTCGGCCCCGAAGGTCCCGAGCGTGGGGTCGATGCGGGCGACCCTGATCGACACCCTCCAACGACACGATCCGCAGGCCGATCTCGCCGCCCTCCAGGGCGCTATCGACTTCGCCATCGAGGCCCACGGCGACCAGAAGCGCGCTTCCGGTGAGCCGTACATCACCCATCCGATCGCCGCCGCCCAGATCCTCGCCGACCTCGGCATCGACCCGATCGCGATCGAGGCGGCCATCCTGCACGACGTCCCCGAGGACACGGAGTACGACCTGCCCGACATCGAGGATCGCTTCGGTGCCGAGGTCGCCCATCTCGTCGACGGGGTGACGAAGCTCAGCAAATTCAGCACGCTGAGCCACGAGCAGCAGCAGGCCGAGAACATCCGGAAGATGTTCCTGGCGATGGCCGACGACATCCGGGTCGTCCTCATCAAGCTCGCGGACCGCCTCCACAACATGCGGACCCTGGCCCCGCTGCCGCCGGAAAAGCAGCTCCGGATCGCCCGCCAGACCCTCGAGATCTACGCCCCGCTGGCCGAGCGCCTCGGGATCTGGCAGGTCAAGTGGGAGCTCGAGGATCTGTCGTTCAAGGTCATCGAGCCGGTCCGCTTCCGCGAGCTCGCCAAGCTCCTGGACACGCGCCGAAAGGGCCGCGAGTCCTATATCGACAGGGCAATCGAGGAGCTCCGACCGCGGCTCGAGGCCGCCGGGATCACGGCCGACCTCGAGGGCCGGCCGAAGCACATCTACAGCATCTGGAAGAAGATGCAGCGCAAGAGCGCCGAGTTCGGCGAGATCTACGACGTCTACGCGATCCGGGTCCTCGTCGAGGACCTCCGCGATTGCTACGCGGCGCTGGGTATCGTCCATGCCCTGTGGCGGCCGATCCCGGGCCAGTTCGACGACTACATCGCCGTGCCCAAGAACAACCTCTATCAGTCGCTCCATACCGCGGTGATCGCGCTCGACGGCAAGCCGCTCGAGATCCAGATCCGGACCCACGCGATGCACCAGGTCTCAGAGGTCGGGATCGCGGCCCACTGGCGGTACAAGGAGGGCTCGAAGTCCGATCGGGACTACGACGCCAAGCTCGCCTGGCTGCGTCAGCTGATGGACTGGCAGCGAGACGTCAGCGACGCGACCGAATTCGTCGAGGGCATCAAGCTCGACATCTTCCAGGACCAGGTCTTCGTGTTCACGCCGAAGGGCGACATCAAGGACCTGCCGGCGAACGCGACCCCGCTCGACTTCGCATACCGGATCCACACCGACGTCGGCCACCGGACGATCGGAGCGAAGGTCAACAACCGCCTCGTCCCGCTCGACTACCGGCTCAAGAACGGCGACATCGTCGAGGTCGTGACGACGAAGGTCGGGCACGGGCCGTCGCGCGACTGGCTGAACGTCGTCCGAACCCAGCACGCCCGCGAGAAGATCCGGCAATGGTTCAAGCGTCAGGAGCGCGACGAGAACATCGTTCACGGCCGTGAGGCCCTCGACCGCGAGCTCCGCCGCCTCGCCCGGACCTCGAGCGCTGCCGTTGGCCAGGACAAGCTCGTCGAGGTCGCCCGCCAGTACAACCACGACAGCCTCGACGACTTCCTCGCCGCGATCGGCTACGGGGCGATCAGCGCCCAATCGGTCGTCATGCGGCTCGGCGTCGTCGACGACGCGCAGCTCGCGCTGCCCACGGTCGCGCCGCCCGTCCAGCCCGCCCGAGCCGGCGGCGTCCGGGTCAAGGGCGTGGGGGACCTGCTGGTTCGGTTCGCCCGCTGCTGCCACCCGATCCCCGGCGACCCGATCGTCGGCTTCATCACTCGGGGCAAGGGCGTGACGGTCCACCTCCGATCCTGCCCGACCGTGCTCAACGAGCGCGAGGTCACTCGCCTGATCGAGGTCGAGTGGGAAGCGGCGCCGGCCCAGACATACCCGATCGCGATCCGCGTCGAGGCCTACGACCGGACGGGCCTCCTCAGCGACATCACCCAGGTCGTCGCGGAGGCCAAGGTCAACATCCTGGCCGCGGACGTCTCGGTGGGGCCGGATCACGCCGCGCTCGTCCGCGCCACGCTCCAGGTCGCCTCGGTCAGCCAGCTGGCTCGCGTCCTCGCCCGCATCGAGCAGCTCAAGGACGTGTTCAGCGTCACTCGCGACCTCGGCTGAGCGTTTCGCCCGCGCGGCGACGTGCGCACGCCCCGAGTCGCGCCAACGTGCGCCATCTGCCGATGAGGCGCGACTTAAGCACAACATCGGCACGGCCGAGCGCGGTGACGGCGGCGTCTAGCGCCGATCCGACGTCACCTGCCGATCAGGCGCGTCGATGCCGATGAATCCTGATCTGGCAACCCAGTTGTGTGCTCGCGAGCTGCCGACGCCCCGCCCTGATGCGCTTCTGACCTCCGTCCTCTCGCCTTGATCGCGCTCCATCGGCATTTGCCAGAAAGATCAGGCCGGACATCCCGGGCCCGGACACCCCGAGCCCGCGCACGGGCCCACCGAGGCCGGACACCTGTCTGCCCGGTGCGGTGCGATGAGCCTCGATGGCGTCCGGCGCCCTGAGCCAACGGGCAAGCTCCCATCCCCGAATCGGGTAGGCCTGAGCGAATAGACCTTCGTGGCGCTGAACGTGGCGTCGCGGTGTCCGCTCGTCAGGGAGCACCAGAACCTTCGCCACCAAGGCTGCGCGCCAGCCGAATCGATCGCGCGCGATCTTCGCTGCGAGCCGTCCCTTCGCGTCGTGGCGCCGGATCGTCTCCTCGACGGACATGATCTCGGTCTTGATCTCAACAACGAGCAGCGTCTGAGCCTGCGGATGCCACGCGAGAAGATCGATCGAGCCGCGCTCCCCGAATTCGGAGAACGAGACCTCCGGGATCACCGTCCAGCCGTCTGGCTCCAGGCGCTGGAGCATGTGCTCGCCAAGAGCCGCGTGGCGGCGATCGACGAGTCGGTCCATCTCGCCGCCGCGCCACCGCACAAGAACGACGACTTCCGCCTCGAACACGGCGAACAGGCGCCGGAGGGATCCGAGCGTCATCCCAGCGACGTAACCGCGTTCAAGGCGTGAAACGAGGTCGTGCCCAAGGCCCGCGCGTGCCGCCACGTCCGTCTGCCGAATGCCGAGCCGCTGACGCAGAGCTCTCGCGATCCGCCCGATCCGGAGATCGTCCACGGCTCCGATCATCGGGTTTCGGGCTTACCCGTCCGTTATCGTGGGGCGCGATGGCGACCTTTCGGGCACCGCGCGGCACGCGCGACCTCCTGCCGGCCGAGCGGCCGACCTGGGCGAAGCTCGAGCGGGTCGCCGCGGAGCTCGCGGGTCGGTACGGCTACCGGGGGATCGAGACGCCGCTGTTCGAGCAGAGCGCGGTGTTCGAGCGCGGCATCGGGGCCGTGACGGATGTCGTCGAAAAGGAGCTCTTCAGGGTCTCGCCCTCCCGCGGCGACGAACGCGAGCGCTGGGCCCTCCGGCCCGAGGCGACGGCCGGGATCGTGCGGGCCTACATCGAGCACGGGATGCGCACGCTGCCGCAGCCCGTGAAGCTCAGCCTTTTCGGCCCCATGTTCCGCTACGACCGGCCGCAGGCGGGCCGCTATCGCCAGTTCTGGCAGTGGAACATCGAGGCGATCGGCGATCCGGGTCCGGCGGTCGACGCCGAGATCATCGAGCTCGGCCTCCGCTTCTACCGCGAGGTCGGCCTGCCCACCGTCCAGGTGAAGCTGAACTCGATCGGGGACGCGGCCTGCCGCCCTGGCTACGTGGCGGCGCTCACGGCGTACTACCGCGAGCACGTGGCGGCCCTCCCGCCGCTCGAGCGCGCTCGCCTGGAGACGAACCCGCTGCGCCTTCTCGACTCGAAGGATCCGGCGATGGTGGCGCTCAATCGCGACGCGCCACTCGCGTGGGACCACCTGTGCGGGCCCTGCGGCGAGCACTTCGCGTCGGTTCGGGTCCATCTCGAGGGCCTTGGGATCCATTACCAGCTCGCGCCGGAGATCGTCCGCGGCCTCGACTACTACACCCGGACGACCTTCGAGTACTTCCGGCCCGGCGCGGAGGGCCAGCAGGATGCCCTCGGCGGGGGAGGCCGCTACGACGGGCTCATCGAGCTGCTCGGTGGGAAGCCCACGCCCGGGATCGGCTTCGCCTTGGGCATCGACCGGGTCGTGCTCGCGCGCGCGGCGGAGAGCGTCGCGCCCGAGGCCGAGCCGCCGCCCGTCGCGGTCGTCGTCGGGATGGTGCCGGAGGCGACCGCCGCGCGACTTCGAATCGCCACGGAGCTCCGTGGCGCGGGGATCGCCGCCCGGGCCGAGCTGAGCCAGCGGAAGCTGGGCAAGCAGCTCGAGGCCGCGGCGCGCGAGGGCGCGCACTTCGCGGTGATCGTCGGCGACGAGGCTGGGGACGGGGAGGAAGGCCCCGCGGGCGCGAAAGGCCCCAGCGGCGCCGGCACGCTTCAGCTCCGGGACCTCAAGGCCGGGACCCAGCGCGCGATCGCGGCCGCCGACCTCGCGAAAGACCTCGAGCGCGCGTCGCGGACGCACCATCACGGAGTGGGCGAGCCCTAGCCGTGGCCGAGTGGATCTATTTCATCCATCCGTCTCGGGACGACTTCGCGGCCACGATGACGGATCAAGAGGCCCGTGTCTGGCCGCCGGCGTAGCCACGGCAAACCCACCTCAGCCCGGTCCGTATCACCTCGGGTGATCAGTACGACCTGCGAAACCCCTGCGTTGTAGGTTTCGATCACCGAGGCGACTGAACCGCTATGGACCATGCCCGCGGCATGATCAAAACGACCCTGGAGGCGGTTCAATAGGTCGGACTGATCATCGGGAGTGATGACGGGTCGCCTATGGCTCGAACCGCCGCGGCCGCCCTGCACGGAGCGCGGCCGATACCATACCCGGGCCATGCCCGACCCCGAGTCCGCCCCGCCGGATCTCTCCAGCTCGTACCGCAGCCACAGCTGCGGCCAGCTTCGGGCCGCCGACGCCGGAGCCGAGGTTCGCCTCGCCGGCTGGGTGCATCGCCGGCGGGATCACGGCCAGCTGATCTTCCTCGACCTCCGTGACCGCCACGGCGTCACCCAGATCGTGATCGATCGCGTCGATGCGCCGGAGGCCCACGTGAGCGCGAGCCGCGTCCGGAGCGAGTTCGTCGTCGCGACCGTGGGGACCGTCGCGCTGCGCCTGCCTGGAACCGAGAACAAGAAGCTGCCGACCGGTGAGATCGAGGTCCGCGCCACCGAGCTGACGATCCTCAACGAGGCGAAGACGCCGCCCTTCTACATCAACGATCCCGATGCCACGATCGACGAGACGCTCCGGCTGAAGTACCGCTATCTCGACCTCCGTCGGGGGCCGATGCAGCGTCGGATCGTCCTTCGCAGCCAGCTCGTCCAGGCCATCCGCGAGGTCCATTTCGCGAACGCCTTCCTCGAGATCGAGACGCCGAACCTCATCAAGAGCACGCCCGAGGGCGCTCGCGACTTCATCGTCCCGAGCCGGCTCCAGCCGGGCAGCGTGTACGCCCTGCCGCAGAGCCCGCAGCAGCTCAAGCAGCTGCTGATGGTCGCCGGCATCGACCGCTACTTCCAGATCGCCCGCTGCTTCCGGGACGAGGACAACCGCGGCGATCGGCAGCCCGAGTTCACCCAGCTCGACCTCGAGATGAGCTTCGCCGACGAGGCGACGGTCATGGACTTCGTCGAGCGGATGGCGATCGAGGTGAGCCGGCGGGTGGTCCCGGACCGGCCCCTCCAGACGACGCCGTTCCCGCGCTTCACGTACTCCGAGGCAATGGACCGATTCGGCGTCGACAAGCCCGACCTGCGCTTCGGCATGGAGCTCGTGGACCTGGGTTCGGCGCTCACCGACAAGGCCGGTACCCCGAGCTCGGGCTTCCGGGTCTTCGACGAAGCACTGGCGGGCGGTGGCGTCGTCAAGGCGATCGTCGCGACTGGCCACGCCGCCGCGACCCGGCGCGAGATCGACGACCTGACCGAAGCCGCCAGGAAGGACGGCGCCAAGGGCCTTGCCCAACTCGCTGTCGAGCCGACGGGCGACGTCCGAGGCCCGATCGCGAAGTTCCTCGGCGAGGATGGCGCCGAGCGGCTCGCGGCGCGCGCCGGCGCGAGTCCTGGCGACCTGATCCTGATCGTCGCGGATCGCGCCGAGGTCGCCAACGAGGTCCTCGGCCAGTTGCGCGTCCGGCTTGGCGCCCAGCTCGGGCTCGCCGACCCGAACGTGCTCGCCTACGGCTGGGTCCATCGCTTCCCGATGTACAAGTGGGACGCCGAGGGCCGTCGCTGGGACGCGACCCACAACCCGTTCTCGGGCGTGCTCGCCGAGGACGAACAGCTGCTCGAGACCGCCTCGGGCGACATCTCGACGCCGTCGCCCGACGATCCTGCCGGCCGCGCCCGGGCCATGCAGTACGACCTCGTCCTGAACGGCTGGGAGCTCGGCGGCGGCTCGATCCGCATCTGGCGCCGCGACCTGCTCGAGCGGAGCTTCGCCCTCCAGGGCTACAGCCTCGAGCGGATGCAGAACATGTTCGGGGCGATGTTGACCGCGTTCGAGTACGGCGCCCCGCCGCATGGCGGCATCGCCATCGGCATCGACCGCTGGGCCGCCCTCTTCACCGACCAGACGAACATCCGGGAGGTCATGGCCTTCCCGAAGACGCAGTCGGGCGCCGACCTCATGCTCGAGGCACCGTCAGCGCCGGATCCGGCCCAGTACGCGGACCTTGGGTTGAAATTCGTGGGGGTCCCGGGGCGAGCGGGATCAGCGGCGGCGGACGCCGCCCCAGGCGCACCGGCGACACACCCTGGCCCGACGGTCCCTGCGCCGACCGCACCGCCGACCGCACCGCCGCCCAAGCCCTGATCCGGCGGTGGTCATCCGGCCAATCCTGAACGCCGACCATCCCGCGCTCGAGGCCGAGGTCGATCGGGCTCGGACGGCCGGGGAATTCCGAGCCTCCTCGGACCCGGACGCGAAGTTCTTCATGCGCGCGTTCGACTTCGCCCCGAGCCCGGTCGCCGGAGCGTTCGGCGAGGACGGCGATCTCGTCGGCTTCATTTCGCCGGAGTTCAAGGTCGTCGTCGTGCGGCCCGAGGACCGCCGAACCGGGATCGGCCGGTCGTTGGTCGAGGCAGGCCTGACCATCGAGCGCGAACGCGATCGGCCGAACCTGTTGTTGGGCGTCCTGCCGGCCGACAAGGCCGGTTTGGCATTCCTGCGAGCGACCGGCTTCGCGTTCCACTCGACGTTGTGGGACCTCGAGCTCCCAGAGGGGATAGGGGTCGAGCCGCCGACCTGGCCCGCTGGGTATGCCGCTCGGCCGTTCGAACGGGCTCGGGACACCCGGCCGTGGGCCGCGCTGTTCAACGCGGCCTTTGCCGATCACGCGACGCCGCTCCAGATCGCCGACGATGCGATCGATTCGGCCGCCGACGACCTCACCATCGACGATGCGGACACCCTGCTCATCGAGGAGACCGAGACCAGAGTGCTCGTCGGCTTCTGTGCCACCCAGCCGGAGCGGATCGAGGGGGCCGTTGCGCCCGATGCGGAGATCTGGACGATCGGCGTCCGGCCGGATCGCCAGGGCCGCGGGCTCGGCCGCCAGCTCCTGCGCTGGGGCGTCGGGCGACTGCGGGACATCGGGGCTCGCCACGTCTCGCTCTCGGTGAACGGCCGGAACGAGGCCGCACTCGGGCTGTACGTGAGCGAGGGCTTCGTCCGCAGCCAGACAAGGGATCGCTGGGCGCGGCCCGTGGCGCCCCGGTTCGAGCCGCCGTTCGAGCCGTCCGTCGGATCGGGGACCCGCTGAGCGAGCCGGGGAGCGGGCTCGGGATCCTCGAGCCGATCGCGCGACGGCCCCGTCTCGCGGCGCTGCTCGGCGCGCTGTGTATCGCGTTCTCGGGGATCTTCTATCGCTTCGCCGAGGTGACCCCGGCCACCGCGACCGTCTTCCGATGCCTGTATGGATTGCCGATTCTCGCCGCCGTGGCGTACTTCGAGCATCGTCGCTACGGGCCACTGCCGCCCCTCGTGGTCCGGCTCTCGATCCTCGCCGGGGTCTTCTTCGCGGCCGACCTCCTGTCGTGGCATCACGCGGTCGACGTCGTCGGGGCCGGTCTCGCAACCGTGCTCGGCAACCTGCAGGTCCTCGTCGTCGGGCTCGTTGCCTGGGCGGTTTTCCGCGAGAAGCCGCCGCGGTCCGCGCTCATGGCCCTGCCGGTCGTGCTCGTCGGCGCGGTGCTGATCTCGGGGATCGTCGGCCAGGGCGCCTATGGCTCGAACCCGCCGCTCGGCGTAGCGCTCGGGACGTTCACCGCCTTCGCGTATGCGGGTTACCTCCTCGTCATTCGGCGCGGTGGCCGCGACCTGCGCCGGCCGGCCGGGCCGGTCGCGATCGCCACGGCCTCGACGATGGTCGTGGCGATCGTCATCGGGCTCCTGCTCGGCGAGCTCGACCCGGTGCCCCACTGGCCGAGCCACGGCTGGCTCGCGCTCGTGGGAGTCACGTCGCAATCGATCGGCTACCTGGTGATCGGGATCTCCCTGCCACGGCTGCCGGCGTCCCTCGTCTCGATCATCCTGCTGGCCCAGCCGGTGGCCACCGTCATCCTGGCGCGAATCCTGCTCGACGAGGAGCCATCACTCGCCCAGCTCCTCGGGGTCCTGCTCGTCGTGGGCGGCATCGCCATCGCGACCGTCCCGGTCGGCCGCATGCGCGACCGCGCGCGGGCTGCGCTCGCCTGAGGCTTCAGCCGGTGGGGTCGGGCTCGGTCTCACCGGCCTGTCCGTACGGTGCGAGGGCCGGGCCTTCGAGGGGCGAATCCTCGGAATCATCGGCGAGCGCGGCGCCCCACTCGTGCGAGTGGGCGGTTCCCGGCTCCCCCGGACCTTCGTAGGCCGGGAGGTCCGCGCGCGCCACAGAAGCGTCGTGCGTCGTGCCGGGATCCCCTAGCTCGATGAGCCGCATTGGCGTCCCGGTCGAGGCCAGGTCTTCGATGATCGCGTCGGGCATCCTGTCGGGCGCGATACCGGCGAGCCCGGCCGCCGCCGCGACTGGAAGCAGGACCGGCCATCCCGCCGTCCCCTGGAATGCGGGCCGCAGGATCGTCGACCGATCGACGCCGTGGGCTTCGATCAGCGAGGTGACGGTTTCGGGCCCCACCCAGACCATGCGAGCCGGCCAGACGAGGGCGGCATCGACGTCGCGGACGGTGCCGAGGGCGACCGAGATGCCGCGAGCGATCTGCGCCGCAGGGCCCTGTTCCGTAGGCGCGGGCTCGGCGAGAGTCACGGCAGCACCCGCGAGCGCGGTTGCGACGGCGCCATCCGCGTCCGGCGCGACCACGACAATCGGCAGCGCGCCACCCGACCACGCTGCGTCGGCAAGGCGACGGACCCTCGCTTGACCCTCCGCGTCGGCGAGCGCCGACTCGGTGCTCGCGGCAAGAATCACGGCGGCAACGGTCACGCCGCGATGCTACCAGCGAGCCCGCTCACAGCAGCACCGACCCCGCTCCGAGCAACGACCACGCTTAGAGAAAGATGATTGCGTCGCCGCCCGGGTCGCGCCCGTCGGCGAGCGCCCGCAGCGCCACGGGTCCGGGGATCGGGAAGGCGGCCGACAGGCCGGCCGGATCCGAGCGGACCAGCGTCCGGTTCCACTTCGACTCGCGCATTACTAGGATCAACCGATCTACTCCGCCATCTCTGCGCTTGAGCTCGAGCCTGCGCTCCAGGCTCTGCAGATCCCTCGGTCTCGTCTCCGCCTCCACGGCGATCGCGAGCGGGCCGTTCCGCATCACCCGATCCCATGCTCGCCGGTCGCCCTGAATCGGGAACGGAACTTCGGAGCGCCACGACCACGTCGAGGCCAAAGCCTTGCGCAGGCGATCGAGCAGCTCGAGATGCGCAATATCCCTGATCGGAGCGCCGGCAGAAAAGGCGCGGCAGGAGAGATCCAAGCCCACCACTGCGCAAAGTCGAACCAGTGTCCGTAAGGACACCGATGCTCGCTTTCCGCGCTCGATCAGGGACAGTTCGGACTGCGGTATACGAACCGCGCGGGCGACAGCAGCTTGACTGATGCCATGCGTCATCCGAGCCTCGCGAATCGCGGCAGCGATCTCGAGCAGCTGGGCATCCGCGCGCCGGGCCGCCCGATCCGTGGTGCGCTCTGCGCTGGGCACGATGTTCATCATGGGATCGGCGCCTTGGCGGGTGCTTACGCTCCCCCTCGACTCGAGGTTCCCAGCGCTAATCGGCCTGGCCGCTGAACTTGCCCCCATGAGGGCCCAACCTGGTCAATCTCATCGATTCGGGCGATTGAATGAACTGGTTCATCGACCAGGGCAATGGGAACGACGGATTTCGGGGCGACGGAGGTCATGTTCATCGTGCTGGGCGATAAGCCCCGGAGTGGAAGGCGTCTCCTCGGCATTTCGGGTCCGGCGTGGGACAATCCAGCGGCCCATGAACCTCGATGCCCGCTCCGCTGTGCTCTCGCCCGACTCCGGCAACCGCGCGGGCACTCTCGGTGCCGACGCTTCCAGCGCGCGCGACACCTCGGTCCGCGACGACCTCCGGAACGTCGCGATCGTGGCCCATGTCGACCACGGCAAGACCACCCTCGTCGACGCGATGCTGCGGCAGACCGGCACCTTCCGGGCCAACGAGCAGCTCGTCGATCGGGTGATGGATTCGGGCGACCTCGAGCGCGAGAAGGGGATCACGATCCTCGCGAAGCAGACGACCGTCGACCACGACGGCGTTCGGCTGAACATCGTCGACACTCCAGGCCACGCCGACTTCGGTGGCGAGGTCGAGCGATCCCTCTTGATGGTCGACTCAGTCCTCCTCCTCGTGGACGCGGCGGAGGGTCCGCTGCCCCAGACCCGTTACGTGCTGAAGAAGGCGATGGCCCGCCACCTTCCGGTCGTCGTGGCCTTGAACAAGATCGACCGCGGCGATGCGCGACCCGCGGAAGTCCTCGACGCGGTGTACGAGCTCTTCATCGACCTCGGTGCCGACGACGACCAGATCGATTTTCCGGTCGTTTACACGAATGCGAAGCTCGGTACGGCGACGCTCGACCTCGCCGAGCCCGGCACGGACCTCCGGCCCCTCTTGGACATGCTCGTCGAGGTCACGCCCGCGCCGCGCTACACCGAGGGCCACCCGCTTCAGCTCCTGGTCACGAACCTGTCGGCCAACGAGTACGTCGGGCGCATGGCGGTCGGGCGGATCCGGAACGGCTCGATCCAGATGGGCCAGCGAATCGCCGTGGTCCGCGAGGCGGCCGACGACACCGCGGGCACCGTCGAGCCGGGCCGAACCGCCACCCTTACCGGCACCGTCACGAGCCTCCAGACCGCCCACGGCATCGACCGGATCGACATCGCCGAGGCGTCGGCCGGCGACATCGTCTCGGTCGCCGGGCTCCCGGACGTCACGATCGGCGACACGATCACCGAGCCCGGCGACCCGCGGCCGCTGCCACGCCTCGATGTCGACGCGCCGACGCTTCGGATGACCTTCGGGGTGAACACGTCGCCGCTCGCCGGGCGCGATGGTCGGTACGTCACGTCGCGGCAGATCAAGGCCCGACTCGATCGCGAGGTCCTCGGGAACGTTTCGATCGAGGTCTACCCGACCGAGTCCGGCGACACGTTCGAGGTCCGCGGCCGCGGCGAGCTCCAGCTCGCGGTCCTCATCGAGCAGATGCGGCGCGAGGGCTACGAGGTGACCGCGTCCCGGCCCGAGGTCATCCTCCGTGAGACCTCGGACGGGCTCGAGGAGCCGTACGAGCGGATCACCCTCGATATCCCGCCCGAGTTCATCGGCGAGGTCCAGACGGCGCTAGCCGGTCGAAAGGGCCGCCTCGAGCAGATGACGACCGATCCGGATGGTCGCGTCCGCCTCGAATATGTCCTGCCGGTTCGCGGGCTGATCGGGTACCGAGGGCAGCTCCTGACCGAGACACGCGGGACCGCCCTCCTGCACCAGATCGGCGAGGGCTATGGGCCGTGGGCCGGCGAGGTCACCCACCGGACAGCGGGAGTGCTGGTCGGGGATCGAACCGGCGTCTCGAACGCGTATGGGCTCTTCAACCTCCAGGAGCGAGCGGAGCTGTTCATCGGCGCCGGGGTCGAGGTCTACGAGGGGATGATCGTCGGCGAGAACTCGCGCTCGGGTGACATGGACGTCAACCCGACGAAGGAGAAGAAGCTCACGAACATCAGAACCCATGCCCACGACGAGGCGCTTCGACTGACGCCGCCGCGGCCGCTGACGCTCGAGGCCGCCCTGGAGTTCATCGCCGAGGACGAGCTCGTCGAGGTCACCCCGCTGTCGATCCGGCTGCGAAAGCGCCAGCTCCCCAAGCACGAGCGGGAGCGCGAGCGCGGTCGGGCCTTCGAGCGCGACCGATCCGCCGACGACTGACGGCTGCCACCGAGGGGTGATCCTGGGCTGCGCCCCAACCGCGGGAGTAGCCTCGCCCGTATGCAGCACTGCATACAAACGTGGCTGAGCGCGCGTGCCCACCCGCTCCAATCGCCACTCGGGCGGAGGGGCGAGCACGGTCAAGCCGATTCCAATGCAGTACCGCATAACCGGGGCCGAGCCAAGTCCATGGGAGTTGAGCCGGGGCCGATGGCGCGCAGCGTAGACTCCCGCCCGATGGCCCACGACGAAGCCGCTCGCGCCATTTCGCCTTCGGGCTCAATGCCCGCGGCTTGACCCAGGAGCAGCAGATGCAGTCGCCCTCGCCGGCGCTCGCCGCCCCGTCGGCGCCGGGCGTTGAGGCGAGCTCGCCCCGCGCCGCCGCCGCCACGACCTCGCCGGTCGAACCGGCCCCGCCCGTCGACGCGACCCCAAATGTCGTCGCCGACTCGGTCACCGGCCTTGCCCGTCGCGAGCGCGTCCGGGGCTTCGATCTCGCTCGCGGGCTCGCCGTCTTCTTCATGATCCTCGTCCACGTGCTGTGGCACTGGGGCGCCCCGTCGACCTGGACGACGCCGATCGGCGAGGCGATCAGCTTCATGGGCGGCCCGACCGCCGCGCCCGTCTTCATGTTCCTCATGGGCGCGTCGCTCGCGTTCTCGTCGCGCTCGAGCTTCGGCTCGCTGGCGAGTCGCGGCCTCTGGCTTGTGTTCCTCGGCTACCTGCTGAACTTCCTGCGCGGCGTGATCCCGGCCACACTGGGGTTGGCCAGCGGGGTCGTGACCGCGGACCAGATCGCGCCGTTCACCCCGTGGTGGCTCGCCACGACCATCGATATCCATCACATGGCCGGTCTCTCGCTGATCGCGATCGCGGCGCTGCGGGTCCGGTCGCGGCCGGGCTGGATCTGGCTCGGCCTCGGTGGAGCGCTCGTGCTCGCGGGCCCGTGGCTGCGCTCTCTGACGTTCGGTACGCCGCTGCTCGATGGCCCCCTGACGCCGATCCTCGGCTCGGCCCCGAATGTCTACTACGCGGTCGTGCCGTGGCTCGTCTACCCGCTGACCGGCGCCGTGTTCGGGAAGCTGGTCGCAGCGGCGCCCGACCGCATCGCGCTGTTCCGGCGCGGGGCCGTCCTTGGCGTCGCCCTGCTCGTGGCGGCCGCCGGCCTCGTGGCCGTTCAGCAGCCCGCGTTCGACGTCACCAC
Source organism: Candidatus Limnocylindrales bacterium (assembly GCA_038230295.1). Taxonomy (GTDB): domain Bacteria; phylum Chloroflexota; class Limnocylindria; order Limnocylindrales; family CSP1-4; genus UBA5189. Next base: position 228 of record JBBRNM010000003.1, on the reverse strand, counting down.
GTACTGGCGCGAGCCGCTGGCCTTCGTCGTCGGGATCCTCGGGATCATCCTCGTGTGGCTGGCGCTGTGCGACATCGTCGCGCGCCGGGCCTGGATCGACCAGCGCCTCGGGATCGTGTACGGCTGGAGCAGCCGCGTGATCCCCATGTACTTCATGCACTGGATCCTGGTCGGGTGGGGGATCGGGCTCGTTGGCTTCCGCGATCTCGAGCTACCGGCAGTCCTCGT
>JBBRNM010000002.1:0-76669 GCA_038230295.1 Candidatus Limnocylindrales bacterium | reverse complement strand
CGCCCAGCGCGGTGACGGTGCCATCGGGCGTGCCGGTGACCTTCACGCTCGTCAACAACGATCCGATCGATCACGAGTGGATCGTCGGCGACGTGGCCGTGCAGGCCGTGCACGGCGTCGGTAGGGAGCTCCTCCACCCATCACGGCCCACGGAGATGGTGATCCCGGCCCTCTCGACGCGAATTACGACGATCACGTTCGACCGACCCGCGGGGCTCTTCTACATCTGTCACCTGCCGGGCCACGAGGCCTACGGGATGGTCGGGATCCTCACGATCGTCGAGTGACCGGTCGGGCACAATGATCGGGTATCCGCGCGGGGTGGAGGCCCGACAAGATGAACATCGTGCTCGTTCATGGCTCCTACCACGGCGCCTGGTGCTGGGACCGGCTCGCGCCGGAGCTCGAGCGGCTCGGCCACACCCTGACGGCGGTGGAGCTGCCGATCAGCAATCCCGCGAGCGGGGCTTCCGAATACGCCGACGCGATCGAGGCCCAGGCCGATTGGTCCGAGCCGCCGGTCATCGTCGGCCACTCGACGGGCGGGCTCAGCATCCCGATCGTCGCCACGCGGAGGCCCGTCCGCCAGCTCGTCTTCCTCGCCTCGATGCTCCCGAAGCCGGGTATGAGCGCCAACGACCAACGGGCCGCCGAGCCCATCGACGGCCCCGGCCCGTCGGGCAGCGCCGAGTGGACCGATCTCGGGAATGATGTCTGGCTCGTTGGGCCCAACACGGCGACAGAGATGTTCTTTCCGGATGCCGCGCCCGCCGACGCGGCCTGGGCCACCTCGCAGCTTCGGCCGCAGTCCTATCGCGCGATGAACGAGGTCACGCCGCTGACGCAGTGGCCGGATTTGCCGTCTGCGTACATCGTCTGCCGCGATGATCGGGCCGTGAGCGCCGATTGGGGCCGCAAGGCCGCCCGCCAGCGGCTCGGCGTCGAGCCGGTCGAGATCGACGGCGGTCACTCGCCGTTCCTGACGCGGCCCATGGAGCTGGCACACCTGATCGATTCGCTGCTCGCCTGAGGCGATCGCGGGCCCTGCAGTTTTCGGGCCACCCGACGCTTTTCTGCCATCTACTGCTCGGGGTAGTGGTATCCAGCTCGGAGGGCTTATTCGTGGGGTCACGGTCTCGCAATCGACCTTGATCCACGGTCACAGGAGCCTAGAGATCGGCGCTTGCGGGTCCCTGGGCTTCGAGATTCGCAGACAGCGCTACGGGGAGTAGTAAATGACAAAACCGGAGCCGGCGGGAACGAGCGCCGGAACCGGCGCCGGAGCCGCGTCCTTCGCACGCCCGCCCCTGTACGCTTTAGCTCGTGCCTGATGCCACAACCGCCACGTATCGGCTGACCGAGGAGCAGACGCTCCTGCGCGACACCCTGCGCGAGCTCGCCGACGCGCGAATCGCCCCGCGCGCGGGCGAGATCGACCGCAGCGGCGAGTTTCCTGAGGACATCCGCCAGCTCCTGGCGAGCCACGACGTCCTGGCGCTGCCGTTCCCGGAGGAGCACGGTGGGATCGGCGCGGACCTGCTCACGATCAACCTCGCGATCGAGCAGATCGCCCGAGCGTGCGCGACATCGAGCCTCATCCTGATCGTCCAGGTCCTCGGCTCGCTGCCGATCCACATCGCCGGCTCCGATGAGCAGAAGGCTCGCTGGTTCCCGGACCTCGCCTCCGGCAAGACCCTCGCTGCGTTCGCGTTGACCGAGCCCGAGGCCGGGTCGGACGTGGCCGCGATGCGGACGCGCGCCGTCCGCGATGGGGATGCCTACGTCCTCACCGGCGGCAAGCGCTTCATCAGCCACGGCAGCATCGCCGGGCTCCTCGCGGTCTTCGCGGTGACGGACCCCGACGCGCCGCATCACGAGCGACTCAGCTGCTTCGGGATCGAGGTGCCGACCGACGGGTTCTCGGTCGCTCGGCTCGAGCACAAGATGGGCATCCGCGGCAGCCCGACCGCGGAGCTGACGTTCGACGGCGTCCGTGTGCCGGTCGAGAACCGGATCGGCGATGAGGGTCAGGGCTGGGCGATCGCGATGGGCACCCTCGATCGATCGCGGACCGGAGTTGCCGCCCAGGCGGTCGGAATCGCCCAGGGCGCCCTCGAGGCAGCCGTGGCGTACGCCCGGGATCGGAAGCAGTTCGGACAGCGGATCGGCGACTTCCAGATGGTCGGGGCGATGCTCGCCGACATGGACGCCCGGACCGAGGCCGCTCGCCAGCTGCTGTACAAGGCCTGCGTCGAGGTGGAGGCGGACGCGCCGGACGCCGCGCGCTGGTCCGCGCTCGCGAAGCTCGTCGCCGGTGACGCGGCGATGGGGGTCACGACCGATGCCGTCCAGGTCCTCGGTGGCTACGGCTACACGGAGGACTTCCCGGTCGAGCGAATGATGCGCGACGCCAAGATCACGCAGCTCTATGAGGGGACGCAGCAGGTCCAGCGGCTGGTCATCGCGAGGGCGCTGCTCGGTCGCGAGTGATCCCCGGCGTGCCCCGCTGGCCGAAGATCTGGCGCGCTCCTGAAACCCTCGAGTCCCTGAAATGCACGGATCTGTGGGGCGAGGTATGGTCAGAGGACCCTCCGTGTACAAGGCATCTTCCGCCGCGGGGGAGTGACAACCACCCGCGCGACCGGCGCGGCACCCCACGCGACGGAGCTCAATATTGACTCTGCGTTGGCGCCTGATGACGGGCGCGACACTCGTCCTCGCGCTCACGGCGATTGCGCTTCCGGGGGTCCGACCCGTGCTCGCGGCCGCGCGCTCCGCCCCCCCGGCGACCAGCGCACCCACGGCCGCGTCGCCGCTGATCGCGTATCGGCTGCCCTTCGCCGCGGGTGAGACGTTCGAGATCGTCCAGGGCTGGAACACCACGTACAGCCACAACGGGCGGTCGGCATTCGCCTACGACTTCAAGTTGCTCTCCGCCACGCCGGTACTCGCGGCCGCGGCCGGGCAGGTCGCGTTCGTCCACACGGGAGAGCGAGCGTGCGGTGGTCCCGGGCTTCGGGACTACGCGAACTACGTCACGATCTATCACGCCGACGGCTCCGCAACCCAGTACGGCCACCTGGCGACGGTTGCTGTCGTAGTCGGCCAGATCGTCGGCGCGGGCCAGCAGCTCGGCCTGAGCGGGAACACCGGCTTCACCGGCTGCGCCGCCCACCTCCACTTCGCGCGGCAGGCCCAGGGCGGTCCGGTCACCCAGTCGCGGCCGATCTATTTCGAGGAATACCCGGGCGTCGAGTTCCGATACGGCTTTCTCGCTACAGCCAACCCGGGCTGCGCCGCGACTTCCAGCCTGACGGCGACCTCGAGCGGTCCGGCAGTCGCGACTGAAAACCCGCACGAACGTGGGACGCCACCCGCGAAGCCGACCCCGTCCGCGACGGACACGTTCTGCGGCACGTACTTCTATGGGACGCCGGATCGGATGGCCTCGATGGTCCACGCAGACGCGGCGATCGCGTTCAACTGGAAGTCGGGTGGGCCCAAGGGGCTCAGGATGGACACGCACCAGACCGGCAATCCAGCGCTGGTCGCCCGCTGGCACGGCACATTCACGTTTCCCACGATCGGTGCCTACACGTTCGACATCACGGCCACCGACGGGGTTCGACTGATCATCGATGGCGACACGGTGTTCGACAATTGGACGACGCCCGCGGCGTTGTCCGAGACCCTCCTGTCCAGGGGCCTGACCGCAGGTGTCCACGACATCGTCCTCGAGTTCCATCATCGCGCTGGACCCGCGGCCGCGCACCTGAGCTGGTGGACGAGCGACCTGGCACCCGGCACGGATGTGCTCTAGGAGGGTCTCGTATCATTCGAGACGCGTTTACTTCGCCGGAGGCCCCCGCCATGCGGATCGTCGTCCTGACCAAGCCCGTGCCGGATCCCGCTGCCGCTGCTGAGCGCCTCGGGCCCGACAACCGGCTCGATCGGGCCGCCTCGCCGGCGGTCATCAATGGCAACGACGAATACGTTCTCGAGGCCGCCCTGAAGCTCGTCGAGGCACATGGCGGCGAGGTCGTGCTCCTCTCGATGGCCCCCGCGACGGGTCCAGAGACGATGCGAAAGGGCCTCGCCATGGGCGCCCACCGAGGCGTGCATGTCACGGATCCGGCGCTGGCCGGATCGGATGCGTGGACGACCGCGCGCGTCCTGGCCGCTGCCCTGGGCGAGATGGAGTACGACCTCGTCCTTGCCGGCTTCGACACCTCCGACGGGACGGCCGGCGTGGTCGGGGCCGGAGTGGCGACGCTGCTGAAGCTGCCGTACCTGTCCTCGGCGGCCCAGATCGAGCCGGACCCGAAGGCTGGGACGGTGCGCGTTCGCCGCATCAGCGCGACCGGCTTCGACGTGCTCGAGGCGCCGATGCCGGCCCTCATCGTCGGGACGCAGTTGCTCGGCGAGCCTCGCTATCCGTCCCTCAAGGGGATCATGGGCGCCCGCTCGAAGGAGATCGCGACGCGCTCGATCGCCGACCTCGGGCTCGATGCGACGGGCGTCGGAATTGCGGCCTCGCGGACCGAGGTTGCCAGCAAACGGACGCCGCCGCAGCGCGGCGACGCAATCGTGGTCCGCGGCTCGGCCGAGGAAGCAGCGACGGCGATCGTGGACCTTCTCACCGAACGGCGGTTGCTCTGATGGCCGGCATCTGGGTCGTCGCCGATACCAACGCTGACGGCTCTCTCGCCCGAATCGGCGCGGAGGTCGCGACGCTTGCCCGCACGCTCGCCAAGGCTGCCTCGGCGGACGCAACCGGGATCGTCGTCGGGGCCGATCCGACTGGAGCGGCGACCGAGCTCGCAACGTACCTGCCACGCGTGATCGCCGTCACCGATGCAGCTGCTGCGGATCACGCCTGGGCGGCGATCGCAGCCCAACGAGCCGCCGAGGTGATCGACGCGACCGGTCCCACGCTGGTCCTCACGGGCGCGGGCCCCGACGGCCGCGACGTGGCCGGCACGCTCATGGCACTTCTCGATGGCGGCGTCCTCGTCAACGCGACCGGCGTGAAGTGGGATGGCGGCGAAATCGTCGAGATGAGCGTCTTCGGCGGGAGGCTCGTCACGACCTCGCATTTCGTAGAGGGCACCGCCGTCCGGATCATCACGCTGCGGCCGAACGTGGTCACCGCCGAGGCAGGCGCATCGCCCGGGCGGGTCGAAGGGGTCACCCCGAAGGGTGAGCTGACGCTGCCGGCGGTGAAGGTCGTCGATCGCATCGAGGAGGCGAGTGCGGCCGCCCCGATCGAAGAAGCGCGAGTGATCGTGGCCGGTGGGCGCGGCGTCGGGGGCACCGAGGGCTTCGAGCTGGTCGGCCAGATCGCCGAGGCACTCGGCGGGGCTGTCGGCGCTACGCGTGCCGCGGTGGATTCGGGCTGGATCCCGTATGCCCAGCAGATCGGCCAGACCGGCAAGATCGTGAAGCCGCGGCTCTACCTGGCCCTCGGGATCTCCGGCGCGATCCAGCACAAGGTCGGGATGCAGACGGCCGAGACGGTCATCGCGGTGAACCGCGACCCCGACGCTCCGATCGCCGACTTCGCCGACATGATCGTGATCGGCGACCTCTTCGAGGTGGGCAAGGCGCTGCTCGCGCAGTTGAAGGCAAAATCGGGCTGACCACCCCTGGGTCGGCACACGATGTAGTGGTATGATCCTCGCACACCACAACAGGTAGTGGTGGAGGAGGACCGAAGACTCGATGCGATGCCCGGCCTGCGGCGACCGCGACACCCGTGTCGTCGACTCCCGTGACCTCGATGAGTCGGCGACGATCCGCCGACGCCGCGAATGCAGTGCCTGCGCCACCCGGTTCACGACGTACGAGCGCATCGAGGCGGCCCGGCTCGTCGTCGTGAAGCGCGACGGGACTCGCCAGGAGTGGGACCGCGACAAGATGGCAGCCGGGTTGCGCAAGGCCCTGACCCGGCGGCCCGTCCCGGATGGCGCCGCGGATCAGGCTGCCGACTCGATCGAGGCCCAGCTTCGCTCGGAAGGCATGACCGAGGTGCCGTCCTCGAAGATCGGCTCGCTCGCGATGGCCCAGCTGCGCTCCCTGGACCACATCGCCTACATCCGCTTCGCGAGCGTCTATCAGAGCTTCGAGGACCTCGAGGCCCTGAAACGTGAGGTCGACAGCCTGTACGACCAGAAGGGCACCCGCGGCCCTAATCGCTGACGGTCAGCCGGCAGGCCGCTGCGCCGGACCGGGACCGCGTGCGATGATCGACGCCCGATGATCGACTGCCGATGAGCGTTCTCTCCGACCGAGACATCCGCGCGTCGATCGATGCCGGCACGGTCGTGATCCGGCCCTACGATCCGGCCGATCTCCAACCCTCGTCGGTCGACCTTCACCTGGACCACAGCTTCCGGGTGTTCCGCAACAACCGCTATCCATTCATCGACGTTCGCCAGAAGCAGCCCGACCTCACCGAGCTTCTGACCATCGGCCCTGACGAGGCATTCATCCTCCATCCCGGCGAGTTCGTGCTCGGCCAGACGCTCGAGTGGGTGGAGCTGCCGAACGATCTCGTTTCGAGGCTCGAGGGAAAATCGAGTTTAGGGAGGCTGGGGCTCCTGATTCACTCGACGGCGGGCTACGTGGACCCCGGTTGGAAGGGCAACCTGACGCTCGAGCTGTCGAACGTCGCGAACCTGCCGATTGCCCTCTACTTCGGGATGAAGATCGGACAGATCAGCTTCTTCCGGATGACGAGCCCGGTCGATCGGCCGTACGGCAGCCCATCGCTCGGATCGAAGTACCAGGGCCAGTCCGAGCCCACCGCATCGGCCTTCCATCGAGATTTCTCGAAGGACGACGAGCCGGCGGGTTGACGGTGCCGCTGAGCTGGTCGACCGATCTCGGGGGCGAGACGCGCGTCGCGCTGATCCAGGCCGGCACGTTCCGATCGGACGCGGGAGCGCTGTTCGGCCCGGTCCCGCGGATCCTCTGGGACAAGCTCGTCGCCGACGAGATCGACCACGACCACCGTCTGCTCCAGGCGTTGAACTGCCTCGTCGTGGAGACGCCGGCCGGACGCGTGCTCATCGAGACGGGGATCGGGGAACGGGTCAACGACAAGGTTCGAGCGATCCGTGGCTACGAAGGTTCGCCTGTCGTCCCGGCGATGACCGCGGCGGGCTTCTCGCCGGACACGATCGACGTCGTGGCGCTGAGCCACCTCCATTTCGATCATGCCGGCGGGCTCCTCCTGGCGGACGGCTCGAAGGCGTTTCCGCGGGCACGGATCGTCGCCCAGCGCGCCGAGTGGGAGATCGCCTTCGACGACAACAGCCGGATCGTCGCGTCGTACGACCAGCTCGAGCTCCGGCTCGTCCGCGAGTGGGGCGAGGCCGGCTGGGTCGACGGCGCGGTCGAGGTGCTGCCGGGCGTCTCGGTCGTCCGAACGGGCGGGCACTCGAAGGGCCACCAGGCGATCGTCGTCCGCGGCGCCGGGAGCGAGACGCTGGCATTCTTCGGCGACCTGGGGATGCGGCCGTGGAGCGCCAACCCGCGCTGGATCACCGCGTTCGACGACTTCCCGCTCGACTCGGTGGCCGTGAAGACCGATCTCTTTGCCCGCGCCGCTCGAGATCGCTGGACGATCGTGCTGAGCCACGAGCCGCTCACGCCGGTCGGGCGCCTCGTCGCGGATCGCGACCGCTATCGCTTCGAGCCGATCTGAGGGCTACGGACTCGAGCTCGGGTTCGCGCTGCGGTCGCCGGACGGCGCCGGCGGCAGGATCGACTCGATCAGGGCGGCCGCGCTCGCCTGGTTGAGCGGCCCGTTGACGACCTGGCGGACGACGCCGTCGGTGCCGATGAAGAACTGCGTCGGCAGGGCGAAGACCTTGTACTCGCGGAAGATGTCGCCGGCCACGTCGGCCCCGATCCGGTAGCGCAGGCTGTAGGTCGTCGCGTATCTCCGGCCGTCCTCGACCGTCTGCTGGACCTGGACCCCGATGATCGCGAGCCCTCGTTCCCGATACCGCTGATCGAGGGCGCGGAGGCTGGGCGTCTCGGACTGGCACGGCGGGCACCAGCTCGCCCAGAAGTTGAGCCAGACCGCCTTGCCGCGAAGATCGGCGAGCCGGATCGGCTGGCCGTCGAGGTCGGTCAGCTGGAAGGTCGTGCCGTCGGCGGCCATCACGGCGAGCTCGGGTGCCACGTCGCCCGGTCGGAGCCCCGGTAGCGGCGCGCGCAGGAGATAGGCGCTCGGCTCCGGGTTCGGAAGCCCGAGCGCCGTCGAGCCGAGCGGAGCGTTCGCGAGTGTCAGCAGGACCGCGGCGACCGCCACGATCCCGATCGCGAAGGTCACCTGTCGAAGGCTGAACGGCCCGACGCCGCGCCGGCGTCGAACCTCGGTGGCCGACATCAGATCTGGCTGTTGAACGGCACGAACTGTGGCAGGAGAGCCAGCCAGTTGAAGAGCATCGCGACGCCGATGAGGGCGACCAGCAGACCGCCGACGATCGACACCTCCCGCCCGTGCCGGAGCAAGGGCCGCAGCACGCCGGGCGCCCGGTCGTAGATCGCCGCGATGACGAGGAACGGGATCCCGAGCCCCGCCGTGTACGCCACGAGCAGGACGCCGCCCTGGAGCGTCGAGCCGCTCGTCGCTGCGAGGGTCAGGATTCCGCCGAGGATGAGCCCGATGCACGGCGTCCAGCCGACCGCGAAGATGGCCCCGAGCCCGAACGAGGCAAGCCAGCCGCCACGGGTGGTTACGAGCCGGCCACCGAGCCGATCGGCCATCGTGGGGCCCGACCGACCGCCGCTGCCGAAAGCAAACGTGCCCGTCGCGCTCGCGACCGAGGCGGCCGCACCGGCCTCCAGCGGCCGCCAGGTTCGATCGAGCACCGGGATCCGGATGAAGCCTGCGAGGTTCAACCCGAGGACGATGAGGATCCCGCCGCCGAGGATCCGGAGCGCGGGGAGGAGATCGACCAGCGGACCTGCGACGTAGGTCGCCGTCACGCCCAGGATCGTGAAGACGACTCCGAATCCGGCCACGTAGGCGAGTGCGTGTCGGACTGCCAGCCAGCGCGAGGGAACGCCATCGGCCTGCCCGACCACCGCCACGGCAGTCAGCTGTCCGAGGTAGGCCGGCACGAGGGGCAGGACGCACGGCGACAGGAAGCTCAGCAGGCCCGCGCCGAGCGCGACCACGATGGTGAGGGTCATGCCGGGCCGAGGTCGGCGGCAAGACCCGTGCCGGCGGCCGCCTCGGTGTCGGAGCGGGAGCCGTCGAGCACCTCGCCCAACACCCGACGGAGCTTGCCAACGGTCACGATGAGCTCAACGCGGCTGCCGGCGAGCTCGACGACGGGGATCCGCTCGAAGAATCGGCGATGGAGCTCGGGATCGGAATCGATGTCGATCTCGATCACGGAAGGCACCACCACGTCGCGCGCCCGGCGGTCGGCCAGGACGGCCGCGATGGCTGCACGGGCCTCGTCGCAGAGGTGGCAGCCCGGCCGCGTATAGAAGATGAGGTCGGGGAGGGGAACGGCCACGGTCGGCATCCTACACGTGAGCCGGCCATGCGGCGTGGGATACGATCTTGACCGCGCCCCCGTAGCTCAGTGGATAGAGCGCAGCCGTCCTAAGGCTGGCGTCGGCGGTTCGAATCCGTCCGGGGGCGCCATGCTAAAAACGCGCTTGCTTCCACCGTGGCCGACGCGAAGAATGGGCGAGCCTGCGGCGTCCACACGATCTTGGATATGGCGCGGTCCCGCGTTTCGATCCGCTCGACTACGAGCGGGAGCAAACCTTCGATGAGTTCCGGGTGGCTGGCGGACGCCGCGATCGCGTCACCGAGTGACGGCCCGGCGATACCTCGAGAACTCGATGATCAGGGTCGAGTGTGCGCCATCGCTGCGCCAAACCGCGGGACGGAGCGCCCGATGCTCCGGCCAGCCGGGACATAGCGGACGGCTGACAGTGCAACGTATTGACACGGACAGTTCATTCTGGCCACAATCCGCCATCGGACATAGGCGGACTAGTCGGCCCGTGGGAGGGTCCGATGTCGGAGGAAGATGCAGTGTCTCAGGACGGGTCTCGGGGTCGTTTGCTCGCGGTCATCATGGGCGGCAGTTCGCTGAACGAATCCGTGCGACCCCAGTTTCGAATAATGCGACGCCTTCTTGTGGGACTCGCTGCAGCCGCCCTTGCGGCAGGTGCCTGCACGACCGCAGCGAGTCCACAAGGCTCGACTGGGCCAGGCGGAAGCTCGGCCGGTGCCATGGATCCCGCGCTCCACGCACTGCTCCCGGCAGCCATCCAGCAGAGTGGGGTCGTTAAGGTCGCTTCCGAGCTGGACTACCCGCCCGTGGAGTATTTCGACGCCGACGGCAAGACGCCGATTGGCGCTGAGATCGAGCTTGGACAGGCCATGGCGGCCAAGCTCGGCGTGAAGCTCGAAATCACAAACCTCGATTTTGATCCGACGATTCCCGCCATCACCGCGGGCCGCTTTGACACCTCGATGACCTACATCGGGGATAAGCCCGCGCGCGAGCAGCAGGTCGACTTTGTTGATGAGTTCCGGAGCGGGTACTCGATCATGGTCCAGAAGGGCAATCCGACCGGGGTCAAGACGCTCGCCGATCTGTGCGGCAAGGGCGTCGGGTCGCAGGTGGGAGCGGCCAACACGGCTATCGTTGAGGACCAAGACGCGAAGTGCAAGGCTGCGGGGAAGCCGGGCATCAACATCGTGTCGACCCAGAGCGCTGCGGACGCCGTTCTTGCTCTGAAGTCAGGCCGAGTCGCGGCGCATCTCGAGGACGCACCGGTCGCTGCGTACATCGCCGCGACGTCCGGTGGCGGGAACGACTTTGACGTCGTTGGCGATCAGGTCACCATCCGGAATCATGGGCTCATCTTCAAGAAGGAGAACACCCAGCTTCGAGACGCCTTCCAGGCCGCACTCAAGGCTGTGATCGCCGATGGCACCTACGACGCCATCCTGAAGAAATACCATGTCGAGAACATCGCTCTGAAGACCGCGCCGATCAACGACCCCAGCACGGCAAACGACCCGACGGCCTCAGCCACTCCGAGCTGAGGTCCGCTCGGGCCTATCAGAAATCGGGAGCCTCTGCGGGGAGCAGTCACGCAGTGACAGGAGAGTTGGCGCCGTTTGCGGACGAGACCCTACCGGCGCCATCCATTGACCCTGAGGCATTGCCGGTACAGGCGCTCGGCCATCCTCTCAGGAGGGCAGCAGGCGTCATCGTCCTGGTTGTCTTCGCGCTGCTTGTCGTCAGCATCGCGACGAACAAGAATTTTGACTTCCGCGTCGTTGGCCAATTCCTCTTCTCGGAGGTCATCCTCGAAGGCGTAGTCCGGACCCTTTCGCTCACGATCATGGCAATGACGCTTGCATCCTTGCTGGCATTGCCGCTTGCCCTGTCTCGCTTGAGCGAGAGCCGCATCCTCCAGAGCTACGCATCGGCCTACATCTGGATCTTTCGGGGGACGCCAGTCCTTGTCCAGTTGATCTTCTGGTTCAACCTTGCCCTTGTGTTTCCGTCGATCGGCCTGGGGATTCCAGGAACATCCCTGTCATTCAGCGTCGCAACGAACGATGTCATGAGCCCATTCGTTACGGCTTTGGTTGGTCTCTCGCTGAACGAGGCCGCATACATGGCAGAAATCGTTCGCGGAGGATTGATCTCAGTTGATGCCGGCCAAACCGAGGCGGCACTGGCTCTCGGCATGACCGAGCGGCGAACTGTCCGGCGAATCGTCCTACCGCAGGCCATGCGAGCGATTCTTCCGCCAGCCGGGAACGAGCTGATCACGTGCCTCAAGACGACAGCCCTGGTCAGCATCATTTCCTACCACGAGCTTCTCGGAACGACGCAGGGCATCTACAGCGTCAACTATCGGACGGTGGAGTTGCTCGTCGTTGCGAGCTTCTGGTATCTGGCGTGCACGACCCTCATCAATGTGATCCAACACTTCGTCGAAACGCGGTTCGCGCGTGGCTTCGTGCGAATCGTGCCGGGGCCTTCGCTCATCCGGCGGGTCATGACCGGCTGGCGACTCCGTCAATGATGAGTCCCATCGGCGACAAACAACCCGTCCTGTCCGCGATCGGCGTCTGGAAGCATTTTGGGGGGACCGATGTCCTCAAGGGCATCAATCTCACCGTCGACGAGGGCACCGTCACCTGTCTACTGGGACCCTCGGGTTCGGGCAAGACGACGTTTCTCCGGTGCATCAACCACCTTGAAGTCGTGAATCGCGGCCTGATCTACGTTGACGGGGAGCTCGTCGGATATCGTCGAGTGGGGTCGCATCTTCAGGAATTGCCGCTGAAGGACATTGCGCGAAACCGCGCGAAGATCGGGATGGTCTTCCAGCGGTTCAACCTGTTTCCGCACCTGACGGTGCTCGAGAACGTCATCGAGGCGCCGGTTGGTGTCCTGCGAGAGCCAAGATCGGATGCGATTGCCCACGCGCAACAGCTCCTCAGGTCAGTTGGTCTCCTGGACCGATCCGATGAATATCCGAATCGACTTTCGGGCGGGCAGCAACAGCGCGTCGCGATCGCGCGGGCACTCGCAATGAGGCCAAAGCTGATGTTGTTCGACGAACCGACGAGCGCCCTCGATCCTGAGCTGGTCGGGGAGGTTCTGGATGTCATGCGAGATCTCGCCCGGGCGGGCATGACCATGCTGGTCGTGACCCATGAGATCGGGTTCGCTCGGGAGGTCGCCGACAGCGTTGTCTTCATGGACGCGGGCCTAGTCGTCGAGAGCGGTCCACCCTCCGAAGTCCTCACGAACCCAAAGCACCCGCGAACCCGGGCATTCCTGAGCAAGGTCCTCGCTTGAGCACTGCGGGCGGGGTCCGGATGCGCACAGCCCTCGTCACCGGTGCTGGCCGGGGCATCGGTCGAGCCACGGCGGAGCTGCTGGCAGGACGTGGCTACTCGGTCGCCGTCAACGACCTGAATGAGGCCGCGGCGGATGCCGTTGCACGTGAGATCGGTGGCGTCGCCGTCGCAGGCGATGTGTCGGACTTCGACGCCGTGGCTCGGCTGGTCACCGCCGCCGAGGGGCATCTGGGAGGGATCGAGCTTGCGATCTGCAATGCCGGAATCTCGGGAGCCTTGCCGCTCGCGGAGGTCACGGATGACATCTGGATGCGGACGCTCCGGGTGAATCTCGGTGGATCGTTCCATGTTGCCCGAGCCGTGACCCCAGGCATGAAGACGCGAAGAGGTGGATCGATCGTCACCGTCGCTAGTGAGCTCGCTTTGATCGGTGCAGCCCAACTGGTCCACTACGTCAGCGCGAAGAGCGCAATTCTCGGATTCACGCGCTCGCTTGCGCGGGAGCTCGCCGCCTGGGACGTACGGGTCAACTGTGTCGCACCGGGACCTGTCGATACCGAGATGCTCGGACCTCGGTTCCGGGCATCCCACTATCTGGCGACGCTTCCGCTGCGCCGCCTGGGGACGTCGGAGGAGATAGCCGAAGCGATTGTCTTCATTGCAGAGGCGCGCTGGACGACAGGTCAGGTACTTTCGCCCAATGGAGGCACTGTGATCCAGTGATCACCTCCGTTCGCCGCGTTGCCCTCGTGACGGGCTCACATGGTGGCTTGGGCGTCGCGATCGTCCGTCGTCTCGAGGCCGACGGTTGGGCTGTTGCGGCGTCCGCCCATCGCGAAGGAGCATTCGCCGCCGACGTCAGCCAGTCGGCCGAGTGTGACCGGCTTGTGAAGCGCGTTGTATCGGAGTTCGGGCGCCTCGATCTGCTCGTGAATAACGCGGCCTATATGCAGTTGGCGCCGATTGACGAACAAGAAATTTACGACTGGTGGCGGATCGTCGATGTGAATCTCGGTGGCTCGTTCTATATGGCCCGGGCATCCGCCGATGCCCTTCGCAGAGCACATGGCCACATCATCAATCTGTCCAGCCGTATGGGGATCGCCGGCGATGCGAACGGCACCGCGTACGCTGCGAGCAAGGCTGGATTGATCGGTATGACGAAGGCGCTCGCCCTCGAGCTCGCTCCCGAGGTCCGAGTGAACGCGCTGGCGCCTGGGCCCGTTGATACCCCACAGCTCGCGGTCGACGCGCGCAACAGCAATCGAACGCTCGATGAGGAGCGGATTGCTCGAGCGCTCGAATCGCCGCTGCAGCGCCTCGTGACGCCCGACGAGATCGCCGGAAGTATTTCTTTTCTCGTCTCGAACGACGCCGCGGAATACACCGGCCAGGTCCTTTGCCCGAACGGTGGACGCCTGATGTGACGGATGGCAACGCACCGCCGCGCCACCCGACGTCGCTGAAGCGGATCCTGATCAAGGGCGGCCTCGTCCTTGACCTCGCGGTCGATCGGCACGCCGTTTCTGCTGACATCCTCATCGAAGGCGATCGAATTGCCGCGGTGGGTGCGTCCCTCATTGAGCAGGAGGCTGACGTCATCCTCGATGCTCGCGACCGTGTCGTCATGCCGGGCCTCGTGAACGCCCACCTTCACAGCTGGGAGGTACCGTTCCGCGGCCGATATGAGGGCCTGCCGCTCGAGCTTTGGGGCCTGAGCGCCTACCCATTTCTTCAGATCAGACCGCTTCCACCTCGGCTGATCAGGCTGCGAACGATTCTCGTTGCGATCGAATCGCTCAAGAATGGCGTCACCTCGGTCCTCGACGACGTGCTCCAGGTCGGCGGCCAGGAGCTCGAGGGACTCACCGAGGTGTTCGGCGGCTACGCCGACGTCGGGCTCCGGGCGAACGTCTCGCTGCGGATGGTCGATCGCTCGTGGCTTGAAACGCTTCCGTTCGCGAAGGAGACGCTACCGGCCGAGCTGTGGGAGCTTGGACAATCGACTACCCCGCCGCCCGCCGCGTACTACGAAGCAATCTGCGATCAGGCATTCAAGGACCTGCACCGGCCCGCGATAGGCCAGCGCTTCGTCGTCGCACCGTCGGCGCCCCAACGGTGCACTCCGGAGCTATTGCAACTCGCGGCCGCGCTGGCGGAGGAGCACGACACCGCGTTCCACATCCACCTTCTCGAGACGCGGCTGCAGGCGGTCACGGCGAAGCTGCTTTACGGCGAGTCACCGGTGAGCTACCTGGAGCACCTCGGAGTACTGTCCGACAGAGTCACCTTTGCGCACGCCGTCTGGTTGACCGATTCCGACATCTCAACGATCGCCGCGCACGGCGCGAGCGTCGTTCA
Organism: Candidatus Limnocylindrales bacterium; assembly: GCA_038230295.1. GTDB lineage: Bacteria > Chloroflexota > Limnocylindria > Limnocylindrales > CSP1-4 > UBA5189. The sequence continues at coordinate 61,437 of JBBRNM010000002.1, read as the reverse complement.
CAACCCGGTTTCGAATCTAAAGCTTGGGTCGGGAGTGTTCCCGTACGCTCGGGCGCACGCAGCAGGCATTCGCTTGGCGCTCGGTAGCGATGGAATCTCGTCAAACGACTCAGCCCGGATGTTCGAGGTGGTGAAGCTCGCGGCCCTCTTGCACACGGTCTCGGATCCTTCGCTCGAGCGCTGGCCTCGAGCCGCCGACATCCTGGATGCGGCGACGCGCGGCGGGGCGGAAAGCGTCGGCCTCTGCGACGTCGGCCGGCTGGCTGCGGGACAGGCAGCTGACATCGTCCTCCTTGACCGCCGCTCGCTAGCCTTCACGCCGATGAACGACCTTGCCCGTCAGCTCGTGTACGCGGAGAACGGCTCCTCGGTGCGGACCGTCATCGTCCAGGGGCAAATTGTTCTCGAGGACGGTCGCTGTGTCCGCATCGATGAGGACGACCTTATTCATGAGGCCGGGGAGTTGTTTGAGAACTTCCTGTCGGAGCACGCGGCCAGCGAGGCGCGACATGCGCCGTTCCTTCCGTACTTCCGGTCGATCTACGATCGCAGTCGTCGGGAGCCGATCTGATGGCCGTCCCTCCACTCGAGGTTCACACGCCTTCGTCGGGGCGTGATCTCCTGATCCGCGGTGGCACGCTGGTCACCCCGAGCACAGTGCAGGCCGGTGATGTCCTCGTCCACGGGTCGTCGATCCGCGACGTCGGCCGGGAACTGCCGGCTGGAGATGCCGAAGTGATTGACGCGGCTGGCCTCCTGGTCGTGCCCGGTGGCATCGACGCGCATGTCCACCTGGAGGCCGGGACGCAGGGTCAACAGACGGCTGACGATTTCTTCACCGGGACGCGCGCGGCGGCTTTCGGTGGGACCACCACGATCATTGACTTCTGCTACCAGGAGATCGGTCGGCCGCTCGTCGAGGCGATTGCGACGCGACGGGCGGCTGCGGATGGCCGCGTGGCGATCGACTTCGGGTTCCATCTCGTGGTCAAGCAGCTGAGCCCCGACACTGTGCTGGAGCTGGATGAAGTGGTCGCAGCGGGTGTTCCGAGCTTCAAGGCCTACATGGCCTACCCACGGCGCGGCCTAATGGCCGATGACGCGACGCTCTTTCGTCTCTTCAAGCGCGCGGCCGACATCGGAGGACTCCCCGTGGTCCATGCCGAGAGCGGACTCCTCACGGACGCCCTGATCGACGAATCACGTGCGGCCGGGGCTCTCGGACCCGACCAGCATCCGCGCGTGCATCCTGCCGCCGGTGAGGCAGAAGGCACGCACCGGGCGCTGGCCATTGCCGCGATGGTTGGTTGCCCGCTCTACTTCGTCCATGTCTCGTGCCGTGAGGCGCTGGACGAGATTAAAGCCGCGAGACTTCGAGGCCAGGTTGTCTATGCCGAGACCTGCCCGCACTACCTCCTCCTCGATGATTCGAAGTACACGCTCGCCGGCTTCGAATCTGCAAAGTACGTCATGAACCCGCCCCTGCGAGATCGCGCGAACCATGCGGTGCTATGGGATGGCCTCCGGCTGGGTCAGATCGACACCGTGTCGACGGATCACTGCCCATTCGACTTCGAGGGCCAGAAGGACCGGGGCCGGGCGGATTTCTCGCAGATCCCAAATGGCGCTCCCGGGATCGAGACCCGGATGTCGCTCCTCTTCAATGACGGCGTCGTGACCGGCCGGATATCTCTTGAGCGCTGGGTCGAGGTGTTCGCGGCTGCCCCGGCCCGAATCTTCGGCCTCCCGGCCAAGGGACGGCTTGAGCCAGGCGCCGACGCCGACCTCGTGATCTTCGACCCCGAGCGCGTGCTGACCATCACGCAGCGGGAACTGCACTCGCGCGTCGACTACAGCTTGTACGAGGGAAAGCGCGTCCGAGGTTGGCCCAAAGTCGTGATCTCAAGGGGCGAGGTCATCGTGCGGGATGGCGTCTTCAGCGGCTCACCAGGCCGGGGTCGATTCCTCGAGCGCGTGGCGGCCGCGCGGGTTACGGCGTGAAGAGTCAGCCAGTCGTGGCGGTTGCCTCCGACGGGACTCCGGCCGTTTCGGCACCTCGGCAACGGAAGGCGATCTCAGCCGCATCTAACGCCGTAGCTCGATCCGTCGCGCAGAATGTGCGTCGCTCTCGGACGGAGCGAGGCTGGACACTCGATGAGCTCGCCGCGCGGTGCGGGGTCAGCCGCGGTCTACTCGTCGCGATCGAGCAACAACGAGCGAATCCGAGCATCCAGACGCTAACGCGAGTCGCTGACAGCTTTGGTGTCACGCTGGCGGCCCTCGTCTCGCTCCCGGACTCGCCACCCCTTCGAGTCGTTGCCGCCGGACAGGCTGTCGAGCTGTGGAAGACGCCGCTCGGCAGCTCCGCGCACCTGCTCATCGGAACGGCGGCACCGGCGCGCCTCGAGTTCTGGGAATGGGTGATCGAGGCCGGCGACGCCTACGTCGGTGAACCGGAGATGTTCGGCAGCGTCGAGATCGTGTACGTCCACGAAGGTAGGCTGGCCCTCACGCTGGGCGACGATCAGGTCGTCATCGCCGCCGGCGACGCAGTCCTGATCGAACCTGGCGCCCCGCGTGTCTTCCGGAATCCAGGGCCTGGTCTTCTTCGCTATTGTCAGGCGTTCGCTGCTGGAGGCAGCACCGGACAGGTGGCGGGCAGCACGAACGGGCAATAGTCGAGCGATTCACCCTCGCCCGCTCTGCCGAACGAAAACTGCGCGCGCTTCCAGCCCGTGCCCTTTGCGTTCGCCAAGCTTCATCCTGCGTCCTGGCGACGCTCGAGCGGTGTGTCGGGACTACGCGAGGGCCGGCGACGCACTCGCGTACCATTCCAGCCCGCGCTCCTGCATTCCGTTCGAGTCCGTCCGGGGGCGCCAAGAAGGACCTGCTCTCGTCTTGGATCACGGGGGGCCTCATGCCAATCGTCAAGGTCGACAGCCTCGATCCCCAACGGACGGCGATGATCGTGGTCGACATGGAGAACGACTTCGTAGAGGCGGGCGCTCCACTGGACACGCCGGGCGCCCGCGAGATCCTGCCCAAGCTGCGCGAGGCCTTGGAGATCTGCCGCGAGGTCGGCATCCGCGTCATCTACACCGCGCACGTCCACCGCCGAGACGGGTCGGATCTCGGCCTTTTCGGGCTTTCGCGGATGATCAGGAATGGCGAGGCCCTGGCGGATGGCACGCCGGGGGTGGAGATCTATCCCGAGATTGCGCCGCAACCGGGCGAGCATGTCATTCGAAAGCATCGCTACAGCGCCTTCTTCGGAACTGACCTCGACATGATCCTGCGCGGATGGGGCGTCGACACCGTCATCATCGCGGGCACAACAACGGAAAACTGCTGTCACGCCACCGCACGAGATGCGTTCTTCCACGACTACAAGGTGGTGTTTCTCTCGGACGCGACTGCCACTTTCGACTATCCGGATCTTGGCTTCGGTGAGATGTCGGCCTCCGAGGTCCACGGCGCGATCCTGATCATCCTCGCGGCTTCGTCGGCCAACGTGATGTCCGTCGACGAAATGCGGATGCGAATCCTTGTTGCCGACGTTGCCGCGGGGGATGCCCCGCGGCAATGACCCGTTTTTCGGAGTCAAGTCCGCCCCGAGCCTCCGGCAGCGGCGGCCGCGAATCCGTCGACTCCGAGGCCCGTCGGGGCGTTCGCAGGACGAAGGTCGAGACGAGGGCGAGGCGAAGCGGGAGCTGCTCGAATAGAACGCAGTCGCGTCAGGCTTCACCCTGCGCCCGGCGACGCTCGAGCGGTGCTCGGGGACTACGCGAGGGCCGGCGAGGCACCCGCGTACCATTCCAGCCCGCGCTCCTGCATTCGGTTCGAATCCGTCCGGGGGCGCCAGAATGGCGCAGCCTCGTCCTCTTCGCCTCCACCGAACGCCCGCCTGGGAGGCGAATGTCATGCACATCCGACCGTTTACGGCTGCCGACCTCGAGAGGCTCGTCGACCTCACGATCGAGACCTTCCGGCCCTTCTACGAAGGCTATGTTCATCCCCTGTTCGGCGACGAGCTGTTCCGGCTCCACCACGGCCAGTGGGAGCAGGACTACCGCGACGAGGTCCCCACACTCCACGATCCCAGCGCGGGGCGGTGGGTCGCCGTCGCGGAGGTCGGCGACACCATCGCTGGGTACGTGGGATGGAAGACCGGCGGAGCGCGGAATCACGGTCAGATCTACATGCTCGTGGTCGGGCAGCCGTATCGACATCAGGGCGTCGGAAGGGAGCTCTGCCTCGACGCGATTCGCGAAATGAAGGCGGGAGGCGTCGAAAAGGTCGGGGTCTTCACCGGCGGCGACCCCTTTCACGCGGCGGCTCGCGCGCTGTATCAGAGTCTCGGCTTCATCGAAATCCCCATCGCGGGCTATCTCAAGATGGTCTGAGCAATCTCGACCGTCAAGCAAGATCGTGGGGCCAGAGGCCCCGCTCGTCATGAACGGCGAACGATCCCCGCCAGCCCCTCGAAGTCCCGATCGAACGTGAGGATCTCCCCGGTCCCGTGGCGCTGCATGATCGACACGTGGAGCGCGTCGCGGGCCGTCAGGTGGGTCGATGCGACGAGTCGTCGCGCCCTGTCAACGTCCTCGAACTCGACGCTGTAGACCTCATCGACGATCGCTCGAAGCGTCCGCCAAGCCGGATCGATCGCGTCGCGACGGCCGATAGCCGTGTATCGATGGAGGATCTCCTGGAATACCTCGGCATCGGTGACGAGGCGTTCGCGTGCAGTGATGGCGACCTCGACCGCGTGCCGCGCCTGATCGCGATGTGGATGCTCGCCGCCCACGAGATACATCGGGACGTTCGAGTCGACGAAGATCATTCGCTCAGGCGGGCGGGGCGGGGGAGTCGTCCTCGTGGGCGTAGCCGCGTTCGATCTCCTCGAGCACCTGAGCGATGTCTCCGCTCGGGTAGTCGTATGACAGGGCCTCGCGAACGGCGCGGAGCTTCGGCTCGGGATCCGGGCTGGACGCGCTGTCTCGCGCGACTCGCAGCGCGTCGCGGACCCAGGCCGCTGTCGTCTGGCGACGCCGCTTGGCCAGCTGCTTGATCTCCGCCAACTCGTCATCGTCGAACAGAACCTGGAGCCGCTTTGTCATGCCATGAGGCTATCTGACTCATCACGGTGAGTCAACGGCCAATAGCGCCAGCTACGCTTCCGGAGCGTGGGCCTTCGCGACGTCGCCGATGATGGTGGCCAGCTCATTCGGGCGCGACCACATCGGCCAGTGGCTCGTGGGCAGGTCGATCCAGGTGATGTTCCGCAGCTCCGGGATCCCGGCGAGGAACGCCCATTCGGGGTGCTCCTTCGCGTATGACCTGTACTGGTCGGACGTGTAGCCCGTGGCGATGATCGTGCTCGGGATGTCTCTCCGCGCATCGCTCGTGAACTCGTACCCCTCGCGCAGCATGGCGCCCGGAACCGGCACCGCTCGCTCTCGGAACGTCTCCTTTTGCTCGTCGCTGAGCCCGCTGAGGTTCTCCTCCGCCTCGATGTCCTTCCAGACCAGTGGCTTCTCGACGCCCTCGAACTGGGGATCGAGGGGCGGCTTTCCCGGCGCCGTGTCGACGTACACCATGGCCGCGATCTGCTCGGGGATCTGGTCGCTGGCGGCGTACCCGGAGAACCCGCTGGCGCTGTGGACCGCGAGGACCACGGGGGCGCCGGCCGCCTGGACGGCGTTGACGATCGCGTTGACGTGGTCAGCGAAGGTGATCGAGGACCGGTCGGCGTCGGCCGACTCGAGGCCTGGCAGCGTCAGCGCGGTCACGTCGTGGCCGTCGGCCCGCAGATCGGCGGCGACCTCGTCCCAGGCCCATGCGCCAAGCCAGAATCCGGGAACCAGGATGATCGGTGCAGCAGTCATTTGGTGATCGTAGCGAGGGCGTGGCGACCCCGCAGCGATCGGCGTTTCGTCTTGCTCGCTACCCTTGAGCCATGCCAGCCGAGTTCATCTACACCTCGTACAAGGTCGCCCGCCACTATCCGCCGGACAAGACCGTGCTCGAGGACATCTCGATCTCGTTCTATCCCGGCGCGAAGATCGGCGTCATCGGGCCGAACGGCGCCGGCAAGTCGAGCCTCCTGCGGATCATGGCCGGGCTCGACGACGGGTTCATCGGCGAGGCCCGCCTGACGCCCGGATTCACCGTCGGCTACCTGAGCCAGGAGCCGCAGCTGGACCCGGCGAAGGACGTGAAGGGCAACGTGCTCGACGGCGTCCGCGAGGTCCACGACCTCATCGAGCAGTACAACGCCGTGATGGCCAGATGGTCCGAGCCCGACGCCGATTACGAGGCGATCGGGGCCGAGCAGACCACGCTCGAGGACAGGATCAACGCCGCCGACGCCTGGAACCTCGAGCGGAACGTCGACATCGCGATGGATGCCCTGCGCTGCCCGCCGGATGACGCCGACATCACGACGCTGTCGGGCGGCGAGAAACGCCGCGTGGCGCTCTGCCGGCTGCTTCTCCGGCACCCGGACCTGCTCCTGCTCGACGAGCCGACGAACCACCTCGACGCCGAATCGGTCGAGTGGCTCGAGCGCTTCCTCGGCGAGTACGCGGGGACCGTGGTCGCCATCACCCACGATCGGTACTTCCTCGACAACGTCGCGAAGTGGATCCTGGAGCTCGATCGCGGTCGAGGAATCCCGTTCTCGGGCAACTATTCGAGCTGGCTCGAGCAGAAGCTCGCGCGAATGGCGGGAGAGTCGAAGGCGGTCGACGCCCGCCAGCGAACCCTCGCCCGCGAGCTCGAGTGGGTCCGGATGGGCGCGAAGGCCCGCCAGGCCAAGGGCAAGGCCCGTCTGGGCGCCTATGAACGGCTGCTTGCCGAGGCAAACGACTCGAAGGACCAGTCCCGTGAGCTCGAGATCGCGATCCCGCCGGGCCCCCGGCTCGGCGAGACGGTCATCGAGGTCAAGGACCTCCGGAAGGGCTACGGCGATCGGCTGCTCATCGAAGACCTGACGTTTTCGCTGCCGCGCGCCGGGATCGTCGGGATCATCGGGCCGAACGGCGCCGGCAAGACCACGCTGTTCCGGATGCTGGTCGGCGAGGAGGCGCCCGACGGAGGGTCCGTCCAGATCGGCGACACGGTCCAGCTCAGCTACGTCGACCAGGGTCGCGACGACCTCCAGGCCGACAGGACCGTTTTCGACGAGATCACCCAGGGCGCCGAATTCGTCGTCGTCGGCAAGCGCGAGATCCCGGCCCGGGCCTACGTCTCGAGCTTCAACTTCCGGGGCACGGATCAGCAGAAGCTTGTCGGGACGCTGTCGGGTGGCGAGCGAAACCGGGTCCACCTTGCCAAGCTCCTGCAGTCGGGCGGCAACGTCCTGCTGCTCGACGAGCCGACGAACGACCTCGATGTCGACACGCTCCGCGCGCTCGAGGCCGGGCTCGAGTCGTTCCCGGGCTGCGTGGTCGTCATCAGCCACGATCGCTGGTTCCTCGACCGCATCGCGACACACATCCTGGCCTTCGAGGGCGACAGCCAGGTCCGTTGGTTCGAGGGCAACGTCAGCGACTACGAGGCGTTCCGCCACAAGGAGCTCGGGACCGCGGCCGACCAGCCGCACCGGATCCGCTATAAGCGCCTGGAGGCCGTGACGCGATGAGCCGCGTGAAGGTCCGCTAGGCAATCGCGGCTGCCACAGGCGGGGCTTGCGTCAGAGGTTCGGCAGGACCTGTGGCTCGCGACTTGTCCGGCGGCCCTGCTCCGAGTCGACGAGGTCGAGAGCCGGGGATTCCCCCGCGGTCGCGCGCTCCTGGCGAAGCCAGCGCCCGGCCGGCGTCGAGGCGCCCGCGGCGACGAGTGGCAGGATCCCGACGAGGATCGTCGGGGAGTTCAGCCAGACGATGGGCATGCCCAGGGTGACCGCGATCGGGATCGTCCAGGTTCGATTGGTCGCCGCGCCCCAGCCGACGATCGCGAGGGCGATGGGCAGTCGGACCCAGAGCGCGATCGGGACGAACAGCAGGCCGTCATTGATGTTTGGAAACTCCGATCGCCCCAGGAGAGCGAACCAGCCGACCCACGCCTGGAGATCGAACCGCACGGACACCGCAACGATCGCGACGGTCGCGGTGAGCGCGATCGCCAGGTTGCGCCATTCGCGGCGGACGAGGAACCAGACGATGCCGACGCCCGGCGTGACCTTCGTCAGGAGGGGCAGCGCCCACACCACCGGGTACCGCATCCCGACGATGACCACCGCCGCGAAGATCAGGTCGAGCTGGCCCTGGACGATCGTGATCAGCACGGCCGGAACAGCCAGGAACACCACCGCATGCCGACCGGTCATCCAGTACAGGAGCGCCGCCCCGATCGCCGTCCAGATCGCCGCGAACAGGGGCAGCGGCAGGAGCGTCAGCGGTGCGATCAGCTGGGCGAAGGCCGGGGAGTACAGGTAGGCGCCCGCGGGACCCGCGTGCTGGGTGGAGAAATCGATCCCGAACCGGGTCGCCCAATAGGTCCGCAGGTCGAAGACCGGCGCATTCCACGGGTACACGCTGAGGAGCCGGAACGCCACCAGGACACCGACGACGACCACGAACGCCCCGATGGCGAGATCGCGGCGCCGGGCACGCTCACGCCAACGTCGGTCAAGCTCACGCCAACGTCGGGCAAGCTCATGCCAACCGGCAAAGCGGTCGACGAGCGCGGGCGCCCGCAACGGCAGGGTGCTGATGTCCTTCCTCCACGCGTCAAGTGAATTCCGGGGAATAATGCCATGGCCGCCGCGATCGGCGGTAGCCATGGCCATTGACGCACCACCTGGCGCAGACGTTACAGGACCGCCGCAAGTCCCCCGCTTCGTGCGCGAAACCGGCCCTCGATGCACCCGCCGTACCATTGGGCTGATGGCCCACCCGCTCGTCGAGCAGCTTCAATTCACCCGATCCGAGTGGCTTCGCGGTCTTCACGGCGTGCCCGAGGCGGACGGGATCCGGCGGCTCAAGCCGATGAACTCGATCGGCTGGATCGTGGGTCATATGGCCTGGCAGGAGCAGCGCTACTGGCTCACTCGCCTGTCCGGGTCGACGCCGGTGCCGATCCTCAACGAGCTCGTCGCGAACGGCGGGCCGGCGACCACGCCGCCGCTATCGGAGATGCTCGACGCCTGGCGCACGGTGACGGCGGCGGCCGATCCGGTCCTCGACTTCCTCGATGAGGCCTCGATGACGACCGACCTGCCGGCGCCCGGTCCGGCCCGGCAGATGGGCAACGCCCTCCAGCGCGTCACGTACCACTACTGGTTCCACACCGGCGAGGTCCTCGCGATCCGGCAGATGCTCGATCATCCGCGCCGCCCCGAGTTCGTCGGCGACATCGACGGGGAAGCGCCGTATCGCCGGTCCGGGGACTCTTGACCCGGACCTTCATTCCCCAGGAGATCCTGGCCGCGGCGCACGACCGATCGGCCGCGCGGGCGGCTCGAGATTGGGAGGCCGCGGACCGCCTCCGCGGCGAGATCGAGGCCGCGGGCTGGCGGGTCATCGACGCGGGGACCGACTTCCGGCTGGAGCCTGCGCACGCGCCGGACCTCGAGGAAGCGGGGCGCATCCGCTATGGCCGATCGACCGCGGTGCCGAGCCGGCTCGAGGATGCCCCGCGCGGCGTCGCGACGGTCGTGCTGGTGGCCTCGAACGACGACGCGGCAGCGATCGCCCGGGCGGTGGCCGGGCTCCGCACCGGCATACCCACAGGCACGTCGATCGTGGTCGTGGCGGACGGGATTGAGGCCGTGGCGGCGGAAGCTGCCGAGGCGGTCGTGCCCGTTGAGGTCGTTTCGACGAGCGCGCCGCTCGGCCAGGGCGCTGCCTGGAACATCGGCATCAGGCGCGCGACGGGCCCGATCGTCATCTTGCTGGACCCGAGCATCGAGCCGACTGGCGACATCGTGTCACCGCTGGTTGCCGCGCTCGAGGATCCAACCGTTGCGGTCGCGGGGCCATTCGGGCTCGTGACGGAAGATCTGCGCCGCTTCCGTGAGGTGGAATCAGGGCCGGCCGCGGCGATCGAGGGCTACCTCATGGCCTTTCGGCGCTCCGACGCCGCGGCGCGCCGGCCGCTGGACGAGCGCTTCCAGTTCTATCGGAACCTCGACATCTGGTGGAGCCTCCTGCTGCGCGACGAGGGTGCCGACGTCGCGCCGCGGCGGGCAGCCGTGGTTCCGGGTCTGCCGCTCGTTCGCCATGAGCACGGGGCGTGGGAACGGACGCCGCCGGCAAAGCGAGTGCGGCTCTCGAAGCGGAACTTCTACCGCGTCCTGGACCAGTTCGGAGCGCGGCAGGACCTAGCCGTCCCAGGCGACGAGGAAATCGTCTAGCGCTGGCTCTGGTCGTCCGGGGTCGACCGCGGCGGTTGCCAGTCGCTCGACCCGTCGGCACGATCGATGGGCTCCACGCCGAGGTCCCGGAGCGCGCCACGGAGCCGGTCGGCCTCGACCCATTCCCGCCCCTCGCGGGCGCGGCTGCGGGCCTCGAGCAGTGCCGCCGCGCCGCGCGGCAGCCGGCTCTCCTCGTCGGAGGGTCCGCGGTCCCACACCCGATCCAGATCGAGCCCGAGGACGAAGTCCATGTCGAGAAGAAGCCAACGCCACTCGTCCACCGCGATCTCGGCGGTGGCGACCGACCGAGCCAGTCGGAGCGCCGCGGGCAGGTCGAGATCCTCGTCGATCGCGGCCACGAAGCGCTCATGCAGGGACCGACCAGCCGGGGAAAGGGGAGCACTCGGAGCGTCGGCGCGATTCGCCGGCATGGGGCCCTCAGCCCCTGTCACCGTGCCGTGGCCCGCGAGCCCGTCCGCGCGCCCGACCGGCCTGGCCGATGCCGCACCCGCTCGCAGGATTGCCGGCGCGCGCCACGGCCCTTCGTTCGGCGGCGGGCCGAGCCCCCGCAGGCCTGCCCGCAGCGAGGCCAGACCGGCCGCCGCCGCGACCAACGATCGATCCGAGTAGTCGAGCTTGCGGCCGTAGCGCGCGGTGAGGCAGAGATAGCGGAAGGCGAGCGGGTCGACGCCCGCAGCCTCGAGCTCAGTGATCCGCTGGAAGTTGCCTGCGGACTTCGCCATCTTCCGGCCGCCCATCAGCAGGTGGGCACCGTGGATCCAGAGGTTCGCGGGCGGGCCGCCGACGATCGGCGCCGATTGGGCGATCTCATCCTCGTGGTGGGGGAACACGTTGTCCTCGCCGCCGGTGTGGATGTCGAAACGCGGTCCGAGATGCCGGAGCGCCATTGCGGAGCATTCGAGATGCCAGCCCGGGAAACCGCGGCCCCAGCGTCGCGTCGACCAGGACAGGAGACGGCCTTCGCCGGCCGTCTTCCACAGGGCGAAGTCGGCAGGGTCGCGCTTGTCCCCCTCGACGTCGCTGCGGTGACCCGCCCGAAGCGCACCGAGCGAGTTGCCCGATAGCGCGCCGTACTCCGGAAAGCTCGCCACGGCGTAGTACACATTCCCGGCATCCGTCGCGTACGCGTGGCCGAGGTCCTCGAGCCGTTCCGCGAGCTCGACCATCTCCGGGATGTGCTCGGTCGCCCGGGGATACACGTGGGCGGGGAGAAGGTTGATCCGTGCCGCGTCCTCGTGAAATGCAGCCTCGTACGCATCCGCGATCTCAGCCGCGGTGCGCCCCTCAAGGCCAGCCGCGACGAGCATCCGATCCTCGCCCCGGTCGAACCGCTCGTCGCGCAGGTGGCCGACGTCGGTGATGTTCTGGACGTGCAGGACGTCGATGCCGTGGTAGAGGACGACCCGCCGGATGATGTCGGCGAGGAGGAACGTCCGGAGGTTGCCGACATGGGCGTAGCGGTAGACCGTCGGCCCGCAGGTGTACATCCGGATGCGACCCGTTTCGATCGGCACGAGCGGCCGCACCGAGCGGCTGAGGGTATCCCGGAATTGCGGGGTCACGGGGCGGCGTCGCGCCCCTGAACATTTGGCATCCGAGCGAGCCTAACGAGAAGGATCTCGGCTCGTTAGCAGATGCGGGGCCTCGCGCCGAACATCGTTCCCCCGGCGAGGCGACGTGAGGCCCTTCTTCCTTCTCAGACTTCGGTTTCCCCGCATACTCGCGCCATGCGCCAGTGGGCCTGCGTGGCCGCCCTCCTCCTCGGTTTCGCTGGCGACGGCTACGTCTGGTCCGCGCGCGCCCGGCTCCCGATCGCGATCGTGCGCCAGATCGACGTCGCCCGGGGTCGCCGGACCGTCCAGACACCGGATTGGTGGCGGCGCTGATCGTTCTCAGGCCGGGCCGACGTCTCGGCGCTCTCGGGGCCGCCGTGACCGGTATCACGCTGGTGGGCCTGACCCTGGCACAGGCCGTTGGCCCGGTGCACGCGGCCGAGCGCTCCGACGTCAAGATCTTCGTCTCGGCCCCGACGACGCTCGATCCGGCCGCCCAGGGCGATATCGAGAGCGCGGCCGTCGCGGCGCAGGTCTTCGAGACGCTGACGACCTTCGACGCCAGTCTCGACCTGCGGCCGGCCATCGCCGCCTCCTGGAGCATCTCGGGCGACGCCCGCCAGGTCACGTTCCACCTGCGGCCCGGAATCACCTTCTCCGATGGCCGCCCGATCACCGCCGCGGACGTCGTCCGGAGCTGGCTGCGGATCATCGATCCGGCCGCGCCATCGCCCCTCTCCGCGCTCATCCTCGATGTCCATGGCGCGCGCGATCACCTCACGGGCGCGGCGACCGACCCCGCGCAGGTCGGGATTCGAGCCGCCGGCTCCGACGTGATTGTCGACCTGAACCGGCCGGGCTCGGACTTCCCGTCGATCGTCGCGTCGCCAACGTTCGCCGTGCTGCCGCCGCAGGACTGTGCGACGAGTGGCCGCACGCTGGGGGTCTGCGATGTCGCCAGCGGCGCCTACCGCGTGACCGCCTCGAGTGCCACCGAGATCACGCTCACCGCCAATGACCGTTACTGGGCCGGCATGGCGGCCATCGCGACTGTCCACCTCCTCACCGATATCGGCGGCCGGAGCCCGGTCGCGGCATTCGAGGCCGGCGACCTGGACTACACCCAGATCGCCGCGAACGACGCGTCGTGGATCGCCTATGACGTCAACCTCGGGGCGCAGCTCCGGACCGTGCCGTCGCTGGCCCTGACGTACCTCGGCTTCGACACCCGACGCCCGCCGTTCGACAACGTCCTCGTACGGCGGGCCATCGGCGCGGCGGTGGACTGGACCGGCATCGTCACCCTCGGCGCGTCCGGGAGGGAGCTGCCGGCCCACTCGATGGTTCCACCCGGTGTTCCCGGGGGCGGCGACAAGAGCTGGCTGCCGGCCCACGACCCCGCGCTTGCCCGGTCACTGCTGGCCCAGGCGGGTTATCCCGGCGGTGCGGGCTTCCCGGACATCGCGTTCGGGGCGGGCGGGGGGCCGTACGCGGAGGGGATCGCGGCCGATCTCAAGCGCGAGCTCGGGATCACGATCCGGATCGAGGACTACGGCGACTACTTCAAGCGCCTCTCCCAGGATCCGCCGGCCATGTGGACCCTCGGCTGGATCGCCGACTATCCCGGCGCCAACGACTTTCTCGGCGTGCTCCTCGGCAGCCAGAGCGCCGACGACTATGGCGGCTGGTCGTCGATGCCATTCGACCAGGCGGTGACCGAAGCCCTGGCGGCGACCGACCCGAGCGTCGCCCAGGCGGCCTTCGAGCGAGCGCTCGCGATCGTGCAGTCGGACGTGTCGGCCGTCCCGCTGGCCTACGGCGACGGCTGGGCGCTGTCTCGAACCGGGCTCCTCGGGGCCGGCGAGAACGGCCTCGGGATCCAGCGGATGGCGGGCCTGGCCTGGGCGCCATGACGCATCCCGCACGGAGGATCCTGGCGATCGTCCTAGCCGTGGGACTCGTCGGGATCGCGAACCCGTTCGTGGCCGTCGTTCGGGCCATCGGCGGAGCGCCGCCGGGTCTGCTCCAGGTGTCCTTTGGCACGCCGACCATCAAGTCCGCCTTCCAGGTCGGGATCGACGTCGCGGAACCGGTCACGCTCCCGACCGGGGTCCACCGGATCGAAGCGCTCGTCCATACCGGCGGCGACACGCGCGAGTTGGCCGACGACGTGCCGATTCCCGCGACCGGCGCCGGCCCGACGAGCCTGGCGTACCACCTCGCGACGCCGGCCGGCCAGCTCATCCCGAACACGGTCGTCCAGATCCACTTCCGCGTGACACTCAGCGACGGCACCGCGGAGGAGGGGCCGGTCGCGACCGCCCGCTACGAGGACACCAGGTTCGTCTGGAAGACCCTGACCGGCACGATCGTGCGCGTCCACTGGGTCCGGGGCGACGACGCCTTCGGGCAGCGGGCCCTCCAGATCGGCGACGGGGCCATCGCCGACACGAGCCGGCTCCTTGGCGTCACGGAGACCTCGCCGCTCGACTTCTTCATCTATCCAGACACGACGTCGTTCTACGACGTCCTGGGGCCGGCCGCGCGCGAGAATGTTGGCGGTGTTGCGTTTCCCCGCATCCGGACGCTCCTCGCGAACATCGGGCCGACTGCGCTCAACGACGCGTCGGTCGGGATCGTGATCACCCACGAGCTGACCCACGTGGTCTTCGCGACCGCGGTCGATAACCCCTACCACGCCCCGCCGCACTGGTTCAACGAGGGCCTCGCGGTGTACCTCTCGCAGGGCTACGACGTGGGTGATCGGGTGATGGTCTCGACCGCCGTTGGCAGCGGGTCGATCATGCCGCTAACCGCACTCAATGGCCAATTCCCGACCACAGGGGATCGGTTCAGCCTTGGCTACGCGGAGAGCGTCTCGGCCATCGATTACCTGATTCGGACGTACGGCCAGGCCGATCTCGTCGCGCTGATCCACAGCTGGGGTGGGGGCGTGTCCGATGACGACGCCTTCCACTCGGCGCTCGGCGTCGACGTCGCCGCTTTCCAGGCCGGCTGGCTCGGGGCGATCGGGGCGCCCGAGCCCAGCCCCGCCGGCCCAGAGGAGGCACCGGCGGGACCCATTCCGCCGAGCTGGCCCGGTGGCTCGACCGCCGTCCCCGGCACCACTCCTGCTCCAGCGGCGGCGGCCGATTCATCCGTAGCGGACCTCCTGATCGAGGGGATCGTCGTCATCGCGATCGCCTTCTTCGGAATCGGACTGCTCTGGTTCCTCGGGAGGCGTCGGCGGCGCCGGGCGGGACTCCCGTGAAGGCATCGCCATGAGTGCCCTGGTCGCCCGCATCCGAGCGATCCCGAGCTGGCAGATCACGCTCGCGGCGGCGCTCCTCGTGCTCGGCTTCCTGATCGCCGCTCAGCTCTCGGCCGAGGGTCCACGCGTCCGCTACACGACCCAGGAGCGGTCGCCCCTCGTCGAGAGCGCCCAGTCGCTCCAGTCGCAACAGGAGGCGCTCAAGGCCCGGATCCTCCAGCTCCGTAACCAGATCGGCGCGCTGGAATCGCAAGGGCCGGGATCTGCCGACTCGCTCAAGACCCTTTACGACCGCCTAGAGAAGGCCCGAATCGGGGCCGGGCTCATCGGCCTGACCGGCCCGGGCATCGTCTTCCGCCTCGAGGACTCGAGCCAGCCTGGAGCCGGGTCCGACGCGCTCGTCTCGGCCCAGGACCTGCGCGTGCTCGTCCAGGAGCTCTGGCTCGGCGGCGCCGAGGCCGTTTCCATCAACGACGAGCGCGTCACGGTATCCACGGCGGTGCTGGACATCGGCGGCTCGGTGCTCGTGAACTCGGCCTATCTGGCTCCGCCATACAAGATCACGGCGATCGGCCCGCGCGACCTCTATCCGCGGCTTCAGGCCTCGGTCTCGTTCCGGGAGTTCGTGACCGACCGGGTGGAGCATCACGGTCTCGGCCTGGCCGTCGCCCAGCTCGACGTGGTCGACGTCCCGGCGTTCGCCGGGACCGTGGCGATTCGATTCGGTCAGCCCGTGGCCTCCGCGAGCCCGCAGCCGTGACCAGTGCCGTGACGACCGCCGGGCGGGGCTTCGGGCGGACCCGGCGCGAGCAGCTCACGATCGCGCTCGTGGCCGGCATTCTCGGGATCCTCGTGATCGGCCAGCTCCGCGGCCAGGCCGCCGTACCCGGCCTGTCGAGTCTCTCGACCCAGGAGCTGACCCTCGTCATCGCCAACCTGAACACCCGCAACGAGCAGCTGCGCACGGAGATCGCCGGCCTCGAGCAGCAGGCGGCAGCCCTCCAATCGGCGCGAGCGAACGGCCAGACGACCGTCGACCAGCTGGAGGCCGATCTCGCCCGGATCCAGGCCTGGTCCGGTGTGACCGGCCTGACGGGCCCCGGTATCTCGATCAGCGTCCGAGGCCCGATCGGCGGCGATGGCGTCGAGGAGGTCCTCAACGAGCTCCGCAATGCCGGCGCCGAGGCCATCGCGGTGGCCGACGTCCGCGTCGTCCCGGGTGTCGTTGTCGCCGGCGCGCCCGGCGCCCTGTCGATCGAGAACAGCGCCCTCGGCGACCTGTTCGAGATCCGGGCGATCGGCAGCCCCGAGATCCTCGTCGGGACGTTGACCCGGGCGGGCGGCATCATCGCCCAGGTCGGGGCGACCTATCCCGATGCTCGCCTGAGCGTGACGCCGCTCGAGGCCGTCGCCATCCCACCCAGCCCGCGGACCCTGATTCCGGCCGACGGTCAGCCCCGCCTTTGATACGCTCCGCAGCCATGACGACCCGGCCCGTCACGGACCTGTACCTCGGCGATGTGGTCCGACTCCGGAAGGCGCACCCCTGCGGCGGTCGGGAGTGGCTGGTCGACCGCCTCGGAGCCGACATCGGTCTCCGCTGTCGCACGTGTGACCGGCACCTCCTCCTCGAGCGTCGGAGCCTCGAGGCGCGGCTCGAGGGGTTCGTGAACCGCGGCGACCCGGAGATCACTGCGGCGATCCGACGAGCTCCGGCGCCGGAGGGGTGACCGGCGAAGCGATCCCCGCCGCCGAGTCCGGCAGTGCGGCCGTCCTCCAGAACCGGTCGTTCCTGCTCCTGTGGCTCGCCCAGGCGGCCACCCAGATCGGCGCCAACATGGTGCTGTACGGGCTGACGGTCCTCGTCCTCGAGGTCACGGACAGCAGCACGGCGGTGAGCGGCCTGTTCCTGACCTTCCTGATCCCCTCGGTCCTGCTGTCGGCCCTCGCGGGCGTCTACGTGGACCGGCTGGATCGTCGGGCCGTGCTCGTGGTCACGAATGGCCTGCGCGCCGCGATCCTCGTCGCGATGTTCCTCGTCGGCCACAACATTCCCGCGGTCCTGCTCCTGAACATCGCCTTCGCGACCGTGACCGTCTTCTTCGCCCCGGCTGAGGCCGCGATGATCCCGTTCCTGGTGCCGCGGTCTCAGCTGATCGCGGCCAACGGCCTGTTCACGCTGACACTCAATGCCGCGTTCGCGCTCGGGTATGCCTTCCTTGGACCGCTGATCGTGACCGTGGCCGGCGGACCCGCGCCGCTCATCCTCGGGGTCGCCGTCCTCTATGGCATCGGGGCGGCGTTCTGCGCGACGCTGCCCTCGAACAAGCCGGCGCCCCAAGAGCGGCCGGGAGGCCGCCGAGCCGTCGCCGAGGCCGGTCAGGCGGTCGGTGGCACGATCGGCCAGCTGCGCGAGGGGATCACCTACATCCGCGACCACTCGGCCATCAGCTGGACGCTCGTCTACCTCGGCATCGCCGCCTCGCTTGTCGGGGTGATCGGCGTGCTAGGCCCGAAGTTCGCGTCGCAGACGCTCGGCCTGAGCCCGAAGGACCTGATCGTCGTGGTCCTCCCGCTCGGCGTCGGCATCGTCATGGGCGTCCTGTTGCTGAACAGCTACGGCAAGATGATCCACCGCCGGCGGGCGATCGAGGGCGGCATGATCGCGTTGGGGATCCTCCTTGCGATTCTGACGGTGGCCGGTCCGGTGAGCCGGTTCCTCCAGGGCGTCGGCGGCGACGTGAAGGTCGTCAACCTCTCGGCCGTGACATCGCTCGTGTCCGTCGTGGTCACGCTGGCGTTCCTCGCCGGCATCGCCTACGGCATCGTCGCGATCTCGAGCCAGACGCAGCTCCAGGAGGACCTCCCCGAGGAGGTTCGAGGCCGCGTGTTCGGCGTCCTGAACATGCTCGTCTCGGTGGCGAGCATCCTGCCGATCATCATCGTCGGCACGATCTCGGACCTGATCGGTACCACCGCCGTGATCCTCACGATCGCGATCGCGGTGACGGCGTCGGGGATCGTCTCGGTCCTGACCCGAGGTCCGATACCCGCCGGCGTCCCGCCCGAGGCGCCCGGCCACGTCATCCACGGGACCCCGGTCGACCCGACCGGCTCGACATTCCAGCCGCGCGACCGGCAGGCCGTCGCTGCGGAGGACACCGCCACCGAGGCGCCGAAGGTCGAGGGATGAAGCGCGTCGCGGTGATCTTCACCGGCGGCACGATCAGCATGGTCGCGGACGCCCAGGCCGGCGGCAACGTGCCGGCCCTTGATGGCGCGGCGATCCTCGCCCGGACGCCGGGCCTCGACCGGGTCGCCGAGATCGTGCCGATCGACCTCGGTCGAACGCCGGCCAGCCACTTCTCGTTTCCGGGCCTGTTCGAGATCGCCACCCGGATCACGGAGGCACAGGCGGATCCGTCGATCGACGGCGTCGTCGTGGTCCAGGGCACCGACGTGCTGGAAGAGACGGCGTTCCTCTGGGACCTCCTCGCCGATCGACCGGAGCCGATCGTCGTCACCGGCGCGATGCGCAGCGCCTCCGATCCTGGCTACGACGGGCCGGCGAACCTCCTCGACGCGGTGACGTGCGCGGCCGCGTCGGAGCTCGTCGGCGCCGGGGTCGTCGTGGTCCTCGCGGGCTCGATCCACGCCGCTGACGCGGTGACCAAGACCCACGCCAGTGACCTCGACACGTTCAAGAGCCTCGACGCTGGGCCGCTCGGGACGATCCGCGACGGCCGGGCGGTGATGGCGCGCCCACGCGGACCCCGACGCCAGGTTCAGGCCGACCGAGCCGCGGAGGACGTGATCCTCATCACGGCCCACGTGGCGATGGACGGCCGGCTGCTCGATGCGGCGACCGCCGACCGACCATCGGGCATCGTCATCGAGGCGACGGGTGCCGGGAACACCTCGGCGGCCCTGCTCGATTCCGCGATCCGGGCGATGGCAGCGGGCAGCGTCGTCGCGCTCACGACGCGCTGTGCCTCGGGCGCGGTCAGCCCCGCCTATGCCTTCCGCGGCGGCGGCGCGACGTGGCTTCGAGAGGGCGCGATCTTCGCCGGGCACCTGAGTGGACCGAAGACGCGAATCGCGCTTGCCCTCGGGCTCGGCGCCGGGATGGATCGGCCGGCGCTCGGGGCGCTCCTCGCGGATCCCGCGGAAGCGGCTCCCGGGGCCTGAGGTGCCGCTCGACTGCCTCGTCACGGGTCGCGTTGCGACCTTCGCCGGCGAGGCGGGCTTCGGCTGGGTCGAGGCCGTCGGGATCAAGGATGGCCGGATCGCGTTCGCCGGCTCGGCGGTCGACCTCGAGACACGGGCCGATCCGCACACCGAGCGGTTCACCCTGGAGCCCGACGAGATCGCGATCCCCGGCCTGACCGACGCACATCTGCACCTGATCGAGACGGCGCTGGCGGCCCGCGAGGTCAACCTGACCGCATGCGCCTCGCTCGACGAGGCGCTGGCGGTCATCGCGACCGCGGCGAGCCGTCTCGGGCCGGACGACTGGCTCCTCGGCGCGGGCTGGGACCAGCGACGCTGGGGCCGCTGGCCAACGGCGGACGACCTCGAGGGGCCCGTCCAGGGTCGCCGGGTCGCGCTCCACTCGGTCGACCACCACGCGATCTGGGCGAGCCGCGCCGCCCTGCGGGAGGTGGGAATCGACCCCACCGTCCCGGATCCACTGGGCGGGATCATCCGACGCACGAGCGATGGCGAGGCCGAGGGGGTCTTGCTCGAGAACGCCTCCGAGCTCGTGGCGGCGATGATCCCGTCACCGAGCGACGCCCTCGTCGAGGAGGCGTGCGCGGAGCTCGCCGAGCAGCTCCTCACCTACGGCATCGTCGGGATCCACGACCCGGGCACGCTGGCCCAGGATCCGTCGCTGCATGCCCTCGACATCATCGGCGGCCTCGCGGATCGCGGCGACCTTCCGATCCGGGTCCACGCGGGGATTCGGGCGGTGGGTCTCGCTCGAGCACGTGAGCGAGGTTTGCGAAGTGGGGCCCTGCTCGGGGCGAACCCGGCGAGCACCGCTCGCCTGGGCTGGCTCAAGCTCTTCGCCGACGGGACGCTCGGTTCCCAGACGGCGGCATTGCTCGAGCCTCGCGAAGGGACGGACGACCGCGGGGTCATGCTGACGAGCCCCCAGGAGCTCGCCGAACTCGCCACCGAGGCGGCCGCGATCGGCATCGCGACGCAGATCCACGCCATCGGTGACGCGGCCGTCCGAGCCGGGCTGGACGCCCTCGCGCCGGCGGGTGGGGAGGTGCCGTTCATGCCGCGCCTCGAGCACGTCCAGCTGTGCCGCCCCGAGGATCGGGCCCGGTTCGCGGCGCTCGGGATCGGCGTCTCGGTCCAGCCGGTGCACCTCCGCGAGGACGCGCCCAACGCACGCCGCGATTGGGGCGCCCGCGCCGAGACGACCGGCTACGCCTGGCGATCGCTCCTCGATGCCGGGGCCGTCGTGGCGTTCGGCACCGACGCGCCCGTCGAACCGGTGGATCCATGGCCGGGGATCGCGCTCGCCGTGCTCCGGCGCGATCCGTCTTGGGGCGAGGAGGCGGAGCCCTTCGGAGCGGGGGAGGCGTTGAGCCTCGAGCAGGCGCTTCGGGCGGCGACCGTGGGCCCTGGGCTGCTGGCTCGGGATCCGCTCGGCGGACGCCTCGTGCCCGGGGCTCGGGGGGACCTCATCGTCCTGCCGGCCGCGCCTCGCGAGCCCGGCGATCGAGCCGCGGCCTTCGTGACGGTCCGGCCGCGGCTCGTGCTGGTCGGCGGCGAGGCCCTGGTCGAACGCTGACTCCTCGTCGAATGCTGACTCCACGTCCAACGCCCAGGTCCACGTCCAACGCCCAGGTCCACCTCGAACGCCGAGGCTCCCCGGCTCAGGCCTCGAAGCTCTGCTGGGCCTCCGCGAACAGGCCGTTGAGGAGCCGCCCGGTCGAGGGGAAAGCGTGGATCGTGTCGGCGAGGACCTCGAGCGGCACTCGGGCGCGAATCGCGAGGACGCACTCGTGGATCGCCGCCGAGGCATCGGGGCAGGCGATCGCGGCGCCGACGAGCGTCCGGCTCGTTCGGTCCAGGACGATCGTGACGTGGCCGCGCTTCGCCTGGATGCCATAGCCGCGGACCGAGGTCGCGAAGTCAGCCATGAACTCGACGGCATCGATCCCCTCGGCCCTGGCCTGCTCAGCGCTCTGGCCGACGAAGGCCGCCTCAGGGTCCGTATACGTGGCTCGGGGCAGCGCCCGATAATCCGGCTTGACGGGTTCCCCGAGCGCCATCCGGATGGCCAGCTCGCCCTGGTAATGGGCCTGGTGCGTGTGCAGCTCGGGGCCGGCCGGGTCGCCGATCACCCAGAGGCCATCCGCGATCTTCAGCCGTCCGTCTCGTGGAAACGCCTGCCGGCCCGTCGTGTCGATCGCGTACGCCTCGAGGCCGAGATCCTCGAGCGGGAACTCGCGCCCGACGGCGAGGAGGACCGCGTGGCCCTCGGCGCTGCTGCCGTCATCGAGGTCGATCGCGTGCGCGCCGTCACGGCCCGCGCCGGCCCGGACCGCGACCGCGCGCACGCCAAGGCGGACGTCGACGCCGTCCTCGCGAAGCGCCTCGGCAATGACCTGGGAGTTCCGCGGGTGGTCCGTCGGCGCGAGCCGATCGCCCGATTGGACGATCGTCACCGGGACGCCGAAGCGGGCATAGACCTGGGCGAGCTCGCAGCCGGTCGGCCCACCGCCCAACACGAGCAGGCTCTTCGGCAAGTCACGGGTCAGGGTTGCCTGGCGGTTCGTCCAGTATGGGATTGCATCAAGACCCGGCACCGGCGGGACCTTCGATCGGGAGCCGACGGCGACCACGACGTGCCTGCCGTGGACGACATGGGCGGCAACGTCGTGGCGCACCTCGACGTGGCCGCGCTCGGTGATCCGGGCCTCGCCACGATAGGCGATCGCGCCGGCCTCCTCGAGGGCCCGCTTGTGGGACGAGTCGTCGGGATCCTCCGCATCGAGCGGCCGGTTCACCATGTAGTCCCGGCGCTCCGAGGTCTGACGCCACGACCAGGTCGCGGGGTTGCGTTCGTGGCGGGCCGCCGAGTCCAGGAGCGACTTCGACGGGATGCAGCCGATGTGAGGGCAGCTGCCGCCGAACCACTGGCGATCGATGATCGCCACGCTCGCGTTGCGGCGCCGGGCCTCGTTGGCCGCGGCCTCGCCGGCCGGGCCGGCGCCGATGACGATGAAGTCGAACTCGTCCACGAATTCCTCTGCGCTAACCGTCGCGCTGCCGGCGCGCCTCGTACAGGAGAATCGCGCCGGCAACCGAGACGTTGAGGCTGTCGGCGACGCCGAGCATCGGCAGGCGTAAGGATTCCACGTCCGGCGCATCCCATGTGTCGGACAGGCCGGCCGCCTCGTTCCCGAGGACGATCGCCAGTGGACCGCTGAGGTTGGCCGCCGTGTGGAGCCGGCTCGCTTCCACCTTCGCGGCGACGATCCGGAGGCCGAGCTCGCGCAGCCAGTGGAGGGCGGCGTCGGCCGGTGCTGCTGCGAGCGGGACGCTGAAGACCGTGCCGATGCTTGCCCGGATGACGTTCGGGTTGAAGAGGTCCGTGCCGCCGAGGGCGACGACAGCACTCGCGCCGGCGCCGTCGGCCGATCGCAGGATCGCGCCGAGGTTGCCGGGCTTCTCGATGTCCTCCGTAACCACGACGAGCGGATCTTCGCCCTCGCGGAAGCGAATGGCGGAGAGATCGGTGGTCGGAGATCGCACGATGAGGACGACCCCCTCGTTGCGGTCCCCGAAGGCCACCCGGCTGAAGGCCCGCGGGCCCACCTCGACCGTTTCGATGCCGCGCTCGCGGAGGAGAGACCGCAGATGATCCGCCCCGTCGCCGTCGAGGAGTGCGGGACTGATGAGCGCCAGCTCCGTGACCACACTGGCCTCGAGCGCGCGAATCGACTCCCGGAGACCGTCGACGAGGGTCAGGCCCGAGCGGTCCCGCTCGCGTCGCTGCCGCAGCGCCGCGGCCGCCCGGATGCGCGGGTTCGCGGGACTCTCGATCTCCATCGCCGCCATCTTCGGCCCTCAGGCCGAAAGCCGGATCGCGGTGCCGAGTGGCAGCCGGGCTCCCGATGTGGCCCGGAGCTCGAGCGGCTGGACCTCGACGTCGAGGCCGACCCGCTCCCGAAAGGCGTGGCGAATCTCGCCGGCGAGCCGCTCGTCTTCGTACCCCGGGGTGTGGGCGGTCAGGAGGACGAACGCGTCGTCCGCGCTGGCCTCCGCGCACGCGGCGAGAAGCTCGGGCAGGTCCGATTCGAGGCGCCACGGTCGGCGCCCGCCGTGCCCGTAGGACGGCGGGTCGATGAGGATGCCGTCGTAACGCCGGCCCCGGCGCGCCTCGCGGCGCACGAAGCCCAGTGCGTCGTCGACGAGCCATCGGATCGGCGCATGGCCGAGGTCCGAGAGCTCGGCGTTGCGGCGGGCCCAGGCGACGGCAGTGCGGGATGCGTCGACGTGGGCGACCGACGCTCCCTCCTGCGCGGCTGCCAGCGTCAGGAGCCCGGTGTGGGCGAACAGGTTGAGGATCGCGGCGTTGCCACCGCTCGCACCGCTCCTTGCGCGAGCCCGGATCGCCGCGACCAGCCAGGCGATGTTCGCGAGCTGCTCCGGAAAGAGCCCGACGCCGCCGGACTCCGTCGTCCTGAGCTCGAGCGCCAGGCCATCCGCGGTGACAGACCAGGGCTCGGCCGGGGCAGCCCACCCCGTCCAGCCCGTGTCGCGATCGAACCGGAGGTCGGCGTCGCGCCAGAGCTCGGGGGCCTCCGGGCTGAGGATCGTCGCGGGCTGCGGGCGGTCTACGAGGTGAACGCCGAATCGCTCGAGCCGCCGGCCGGCGCCGGCGTCGATGAGCTCGTAGTCGGCGGTCGAGGCGTCGGCCCTGGGCACCCGGGGATCATGAAGCACCGGCCCGCGTACGATGGTGTCGGTATGACGCGGATCCTCCTGTACACCGGCAAGGGCGGCGTCGGCAAGACGAGCATCGCCGCGGCGACGGCGCTCCTCTGCGCGAAGCGGGGCCTGCGGACGATCGTCCTGTCGACCGACATCGCGCACAGCCTGGCGGATGCATTCGACGTTCCCCTGGGTGCCGAGCCGACGAAGATCGCCGACAACCTGTGGGGCCAGGAGCCCGACGTCTACTTCAACATCGGCCGCTACTGGGGAACGATCCAGTCCTACATGACCCGGCTCTTCAGCTGGCGCGGCCTCGATGAGGTCATGGCCGAGGAGATGACGGTCCTGCCCGGGATGGACGAGCTCGGGAACCTGCTGTGGATCGCCGACCACGTGGAATCCGGTCAGTACGATGTGATCGTCGTCGACGCCGCACCGACCGGCGAGACCCTGCGGCTGCTCTCGCTTCCCGAGGCGAGCCGCTGGTGGATCGAGCGGATCGCACCCATCGGTCGCCGGGTCAGCCGGATCGGGCGGCCGATGCTCGAGCGGATGATCGGCGTCCCGATGCCGCGCGACGAGGTCTTCGCGGCCGCCGAGCGACTCCTGATGCGCCTCGACAAGGTCCATCGGCTCCTCGCCGATCCGGAGACTTCGACCGTCCGGATCGTGCTTGCGCTCGAGAAGCTCTCGATCGTCGAGGCCCAGCGCTCGTTCACGTACTTCCACCTGTTCGGCTACCCGAGCGACCTCGTCGTCTGCAATCGTGTGCTTCCCGCCGACAAGGCAGGCGACGGCTCGTTCGCCTCGCTGCGCCAGACGCAGCAGCGCTACCTGCCCCAGGTCGAGGCGCAGTTCGCCCCCGTTCCGGTCCGGATGGTGCCCCAGTTCGACCGCGAGATGATCGGCGTCGGACCCCTCACCGAGATCGGGGAGACACTGTTTGGCGAGGCCGATCCGGCCGACTTCCTGTATCGCGGTCGGCCTTACACCGTACGCGCGGAGGGTGGCGGGCATGTCCTCGAGGTGGCCCTGCCGTTCACGAGCCGCGACGAGCTGAACCTGACCCGGAACGGCGACGAGATGCTCATTCAGATCGGCGGGCTCCGGCGGACCATCGTGCTGCCCCGGGCGCTGGTTGACTCGCCGACGCGCGGAGCCAAGATGGAAGACGGCATCCTGCGAGTGGAGTTCGAAGCTCGGCAGCGAGACGGCACCCGAAGCGAAACAGGAGGAAAGCGGCGATGACTGAGACGCGCAGCCGAAGCTCGGCGGGGATCCCGAGTGTCGGAGCCAGCGACCGCCTCGCGGAGGTCGAGGACCGGCTGAGCCGCCTCGAGGGCAACCCGAGCATGCGCGAACGCGGCCGCAACCTGATCGATCACGTCATGCCGCCGGAGGCGAGCCGGCACTTTCGGAACGCAGGCCGGGAGCAGCTTCTCGGCATGCGTTCGATCGTCGACTTCTGGATCGGCCGCATCGACGCGATGGAATCGCGCGCCGGAGGCCCGGACGCGGGCCGGGAAACGATCAAGATCGACTGATACCGCGGCCTGAATCGGACCAGCACGGACGATCGCCTCGCCCAACTCGAGCGAGGCGATCGGGATGATGGCGGGGCGATGAGTCCCGCCGGACGCGTCCTCGGGTCGAGGCCGATGGATCATGGTTGCTCGGCTCGTGGCTCTCGAGCGGGATCTGCGAAGCCGAGAATGTGCCCAGCTCCAGCGTCCGATCGAAGGCCCGTGGCCGACGCCCCGATTGCCCCGGTTCGCCGCGTCGCGACGTGCCCGAAGGATTGCGCGCTGACCGCCCGACCGCAATGGGCGGGTCGTCGGGGGCGCGGCAGGCTCGATGGTCGTGGTGCGCGGGCACCATTGCGAGACTTCCGTACCGGTGCACCGGGGCGCCGGCGCGGCCTTTGATCCGAGGGCAGCGCGAGCCCTGCGGTATCATCCGCGGGCGGCGCGACCGAAGCGCGCTGAATGGGCGGCTAGCTCAGCTGGTTAGAGCACTTGCTTGACATGCAAGAGGTCACTGGTTCGAGTCCAGTGTCGCCCACCACACCCCTCTCTGAGCCACGAAGGTCGGCGGCGCAATGCCCGCCGGATGACACGCCGTCATGACATTGCGGCCTCCTGACACCAGACTGGCCCGACGCCTCGGAGCGAGTGCGGGCATTCGGTCCAGTGGCGCCGATCACGGCGCACCGGATCTTCTCGTGCCGATGCGTCCCTGTTCGTTCGCATCTCAAGGGGAAACACGCGATGAAGATCCTCGGAGCCACCGCTCTGACGGCATTTCTCACCATTGCCCTGGCCGGCACCGCGATGGCCGCCCAGCCTCGAGTGGCACTCGGGACGGCCGCGAACTTCGCGGTTCTCGCGGGCCAGACCATCACGAATACCGGTCCGACCACGATCACCGGCAGCGTCGGGCTCGCCCCGGGGAGCTCCGTGACGGGCTTCGCCTCGGTGACGCTCCACGGCGCCAAGAACATCGCCAGCGCAACGGCGATCAAGGCGCAGAACGACCTGACCACGGCCTACAACGATGCCGCC
Organism: Candidatus Limnocylindrales bacterium; assembly: GCA_038230295.1. Lineage (GTDB taxonomy): Bacteria > Chloroflexota > Limnocylindria > Limnocylindrales > CSP1-4 > UBA5189. The sequence goes on along the minus strand of JBBRNM010000002.1, from coordinate 34,710 downwards.
GGGCGCACCCCGAAGACGGCCGTCCCGGTGGAGCTCGGCGGCAAGACCCTCAAGGCCGGCGTCTACAGCTCCGGGACCCTCGGTCTGACGGGCACCCTGAAGCTCGACGCCCAGGGCAATCCGAACGCCGTGTTCATCTTCCAGGCAGCGTCCACCCTGATCACCGCGTCCTCGAGCAAGGTGACCCTCATCAATGGCGCCTCGGCCTGCAACGTCTACTGGAAGGTCGGAAGCTCGGCGACACTGGCCCCATCCACGCGCTTCGTTGGGACCATCCTGGCCCTGACGTCCATCAAGCTGCAGACGGGTGCACGGCTGCAGGGTCGGGCGCTGGCCCGGAACGGCTCCGTGACCCTGGACACCAATGTCATCACGACGGCCGGATGCCAGGCCGGCACGAGCAACTCCGGTGGCGGTGCAACGCCGCCAGCGACCGACACCCTCAACGAGGCCACGGGGACCAGCGGACCGGCGATCCTGCCGGTGGTGTTCGGCTTCATGTTCGTCTTCACGATCACCCTGGTCGGGGCGCTCCGCTTCGCTACCAGTCGGACGCGCTCGCGCCGATAGGGAGCCTGTCCCCGACGCCCTGTCGGCCCGCTGCCGATCGGGCCCATCCCTTCGGCGGGCGCCGCCGAGGGTCGCACCGCTCGCCTGCGATGCGTCTTCTGGTGCTCGTCGGGCTGTCCCTCGGCCTCGTGGTTGGCTGCGGTCAGGCCTCGCTCGAGACGGCCATTCCCGGGGCCTCGCCGAGCCCGTCGGCGAGCCCAATGGCCACCGCCAGTCCCGTCGCCACGGCCGACATCCCGTCGCCGGGTCCGAGCTTTCCAGCTGGGCGGGTGGCGACCCGGGTTGTCATCGAGCGCCTGGGCATCGACCTGCCGATCGTGCTCCAGAAATCGAGCCAGGGAACGTTCCCACTCTGCAACGTCGCTCTCTACCTGCCGGAATTGGGCCAGCCCGGTGAGGGCATTGCGATCTACCTCTACGCGCATGCTCGCGCGGGGATGTTCCTGCCGCTCCTCAGCGCCTCTCGGATCAATGCCGGCGCCGGTTTGATCGGCGACATCGTCCAGGTCTACACGAGCGACAACTACCGCTTCCTGTATCGGATCGCCGAGGTCAACCAGCACACCCTCGACCTCACGCAGGCCTTCAATACGACGACGGAGCGCCTGTTCCTGCAGACCTCGGAGGGGCCGCACGGCACGGTGCCCAAGCTCCAGGTCGTCGCCGATTTCACCTCCGAGGGCCCGGCCGATCCCAAGGCGGCGCACCCCACGCCCCATCCCTACGTCTGCGGCTGACGACGCCCACCGGTCCCGCCCACTCGAAGCCCGCGGTATAGTCGCCGCCAACGCATCGATCGGGACACGCCGAGCATCGAGATCGATCCACAGAGAGCCGGGCCACGGCTGGAAGCCCGGCGGTCGAGGAAGCTCGGGACCACCCGTGAGCGGCCGGCGAACCGGCCCGGGTCCGCCCGTTATCGCGGCTCGAGCGCACGCTCGGGGTTCGGGATCGCCGGGCCACCGATCGTGAAGGCGGGTGGAACCGCGGAAGGCACGGCCTTTCGTCCTGTCGGGACGAAGGGTCGTTTCGATTCTTGGAGAGCAACCGATGGCAGACCAGGTGATCGCTCCTGATCCGGCGGGCGACGAAGAGGTGCTCGAGGCGCCCGAGCGCGGCTCGGTGGACGAGCTCCTCGACGCCGGCGCCCACGACGAGATCGACTCGATGCGCCACTCGACCGCGCACGTGATGGCCGAGGCCGTCCTCGACCTGTTTCCCGGGGCGAAGCTCGGCATCGGCCCCGCGATCGCCGACGGCTTCTACTACGACTTCCAGCTGGCCCGGCCGCTCACGCCCGCCGATCTCGAGGCGATCGAGGAACGGATGCGCGTCAGCGTCGCCGCCGATCATCCGTTCGTGCGCAAGGAGCTCGCACTCGCCGACGCCCGTGCGGTCGAGGAAGGCCAGGGTCAGCTCTTCAAGGTCGAGATCCTCGACGACCTCTCCGCCAAGGCCGCAGCCGCCAAGATAGGCCCACCGGTCGCCTCCTTCTACGAGCACGGGCCGTTCAGCGACCTGTGCAAGGGCCCGCACGTCGCGTCGACGGGCCGGATCGGTGCGTTCAAGCTGCTGTCCGTGGCCGGCGCCTACTGGCGGGGCGACGAGAAGCGGCCGATGCTCCAGCGGATCTACGGCACGGTCTGGCCGACCCAGGAAGAGCTCGACGCGTTCCTGTGGCGCCGAGCCGAGGCGAAGAAGCGCGACCACCGCAAGCTCGGGGTCCAGCTCGACCTCTTCAGCTTCCACGACGTCGCGCCGGGCTCGGCGTTCTGGCACCCGCGAGGCCAGCTGATCTGGCGAACCCTCGAGGGCGCGATGCGGGAGCTCCAGGCCCGCCGCGGTTACGAGGAGGTCAGCACCCCGATCCTCGTCCACAAGAAGCTATGGGAGCAGTCGGGCCACTGGGGCCACTACGACGACAACATGTTCCGGGTCGAGGTCGAGAACCAGACCTTCAGCCTCAAGCCGATGAACTGCCCCGAGAGCACGTTCATCTATCGCTCGCGCGTGCGCTCGTATCGTGACCTGCCGATTCGGTACGCGGAGTACGGCCGGCTGCACCGAAATGAGCGATCGGGCACGCTGTCCGGCCTCACCCGGGTCCGGCAGTTCATCCAGGACGACGCCCACGTCTACGTCCGACCCGACCAGCTGGCCGACGAGATCGAGGCGATGCTCGGCGAGGTCCGCGAGGCCTATTCGTGGGTGGGCCTCAAGCCGCGCTTCGCCTTCGCGACCAAGCCCGACAAGGCGATCGGCGACCCGGCCCTCTGGGAGCGCGCCGAGGCGCTCATCAAGGACGCCCTCGAGCGATCGAACGTCGAGTACGTCGTCAAGCCCAGGGATGGAACGTTCTACGCCCCGAAGATCGACATCTACATCGACGACGCCCTCGGCCGGGAGTGGCAGATGGCGACGATCCAGGCGGACCTGACGATGCTGCCCGAGCGCTTCGACCTGACCTACATCGATGAGGAGGGCCGGCCGCAGCGGCCGATCGCGATCCACCGCGCGATCTACGGCAGCCTCGAGCGCTTCATCGGCATTCTCATCGAGCATTTCGCCGGCGCCCTGCCACTCTGGCTGGCGCCGGTGCAGGCGGTGGTCATCCCGATCGCGGACCGCCATGTCGACGGGGCAGGGGAGCTGGCCGCGCTCCTCCAGGCCCGCGGCGTCCGAGCCGAGGTCGATGCCTCGGATAACCGGATGCAGAACAAGATCCGGCTCGCCCAGGAGCAGAAGGTGCCCTACATGCTCGTCGTCGGCGACCGCGAGATCGAGGCTCGCAGCGCGACCGTCCGCGAGCGCAGCGCCGCCCGCGACGCCATCCAGGAAAGCCTCGGCTGGGAGGCCCTCGCCGACCGCCTGGCGGCCGAGGCCGCGGCCCGAGGCGCCTGAGGGGAGGCGCGAGGAGCCTGTGCTATAGTCCCGCGGCGACCGGGAGGCCAGGGCCTTGCCGTGGGATTCGGGTCGTGGACAGCATCAACCGTTCGAGAGGGCAGCCACCATCAGCCGAGACCTGCGCGTCAACCAGATGATCCGGATCCCACAGGTTCGGGTGATCGATGAGGAGGGAAACCAGCTGGGCGTCATGCCCACGCCGCAAGCCCTCGAGATGGCGCAGGAGCGGGGCCTCGACCTCGTCGAGGTCGCTCCGATGGCGGCCCCGCCGGTCACCCGTTTCCTCGACTTCGGCCAGTACAAGTACGAGCTGACGAAGCGGGAAAAGGAAGCCAAGCGGCGACAGCGCTCGGTGACGTTCAAGGAGGTCCGCCTCTCGCCGAAGATCGGCACGGGGGACTTCGACACGAAGGTTCATCGCGCGGTGGAGTTCCTCTCCGATGGCGACCGGATCAAGGTGACCGTCCGCTTCCGCGGTCGGGAGCTCACCCATCCGGAGCTGGGTCGGAAGATGCTGGACAGGTTCGCGGACCAGGTGAAGGATCACGGCGTCATCGAACGAGCCCCCGTCCTCGAGGGCAAGTCGATGTTCATCACCCTCGCCTCGACCCACAAGCCGAAGTCCGAGACGCAGGCGAATACGAAGAGCGACGGAGGCGTCGCCGAGCCGGCAGCCGTTGCGGCACCGGCATCGGCAGCCGCTCCCGCCGCAACGACACCAGGAGAGAAGACACCGGCCGCGCCGGCGCCCGCACCAGCTGCGCCAGCTGCGCCAGCTGCAACAGCCGCACCGAAACCCGCCGCCACCGCCGCACCGAAACTCGCCGCCGCTAAACCCGCCGCCAAGGCCGTCGCCGCACCCGCAGCGCCCGATGCGCCGCCCACCGGAGGTTGACCCGAGCATGCCGAAGATGAAGAGCCACAAGGCAGCCCAGAAGCGCCTTGGCGCGACCGGGAGCGGCAAGTTCGTGCGCGTCAACTCCTGGAGCGGCCACCATCTCGAGATCAAGTCATCCCGCCGAACCCGCCGTTACGCCGGCAAATCCCTCGTCGGCGGCACCCACGCCAAGCAGGTTCGGCGCCTGCTACCGTACCTCTAGGAGCGAGTCGAAGCCATGGCCCGAGTCAAGCGCGGCGTCACCTCTCACGCCCGACACAAGCGCCTCCTCGACGACGCCGAGGGCCGAAAGGGCACGCGCTCGCGACTGGTCAAGCCGGCGCGAGAGGCGCTGCTCCACGCGCTCGCGTACGCGACCCGGGACCGGAAGCAGCGCAAGCGCCAGTTCCGTGCCCTGTGGATCGTCCGGATCAACGCCGCTGTCCGCAGCCACGGGATGACCTACGGTCGCTTCATCAACGGCCTGAAGGCCGCCGACATCGCGCTCGATCGAAAGATCCTGGCCGATCTCGCCGTCCGGGACGCTGCCACGTTCGGCGCGATCGTCGAGCTGGCCAAGAGCGCGTGACCGTGCGCGCCGGTGATCCGGCGCGCTGAGACCTGACCGGCGCGCTGGGGCTCTGACCGGCTAGGCTCGCATTCCATGGATCTTGCCCAGCTCACCCACGACCTCGACGCGCTCGCAACCGAGACGAGCGCCGGCATTGAGGCCGCCTCGGACCTCGCGGCGCTGGACGCGCTCGAGCTCGATGTCCTCGGCAAGAAGGGCCGCCTGACATCCGTGCTGCGCGGCATCGGCGGCCTCCCGGCTGACGACCGGCCTCGGGTCGGGGCCATCGCCAATACCGTCCGATCGACGATCGAAGCCGCGATCGCGGAGCGCCGGAGCTCGCTCGGCGAATCCGAGCTCGAAGCTCGTCTCGCGGCCGAGCGCGTGGACGTCACCACCGCGGGTCGGCCGATCCGGCGCGGCTCGCTCCATCCGAGCATCCAGGCCATGACCGAGATCGCCGAGATCTTCGGCCAGTTCGGGTTCGTGGTTCACGAGAGCCCCGAGATCGAGGACGACCTGGCGAACTTCCAGATGCTGAACATCCCGCCGGACCACCCGGCGCGTGACCTCTGGGACACCCTCTACGTCGACGTCCCGGGTCATCTGCTCCGGACCCACACGTCGCCGGGCCAGATCCGGGTCATGCAGACCGTGAAGCCGCCGATTCGGGTGTTGCTACCCGGTCGCTGCTTCCGATACGAGTCGATCGATGCGTCCCATGCCTCGGAGTTCTTCCAGGTCGAGGGCCTGATGGTCGACGAGGGCACGACGCTCGGCGATCTGCGAGGCTTGCTCGAGGCGTTCGCCCACGGCATGTTCGGGCCCGGCAAGAAGACGCGCTTCCGGCCTGGCTACTACCCGTTCACGGAGCCATCGGTGGCGTTCGACGTCGAGTGCCTCGTCTGTGGCGGCGTCGGCTGCGCGGTCTGTGCCCGGACCGGCTGGCTGACGATCCTGGGGGCCGGGATGATCCATCCGGTCGTGCTGCGGGGCGTGGGGCTCGATCCGGAGCGGTACCAGGGCTTCGCGTTCGGGATGGGGCCCGAGCGCATCTCGATGCTGAAGCACCGCATCAACGACCTTCGCCTGTTCATGGAGAACGACCTGCGGTTCCTGGAGCAATTCCGGTGAGGCGCGCATGAGAGTGCCGCTGTCCTGGCTCGCGGACTACGTCGCGGTCGAGGTGACGCCGGAGGCTCTCGCCGAACGTCTGACGCTGCTCGGCATGGAGGTCAAGGCCGTCGAGCGGCGGGGGACCGAGTGGCAGCACGTCGTCGTCGGCGAGCTCCTGGCCGTCGAGAAGCATCCGTACGCGGACCGGCTCTCCCTCACCCGGGTCACGACGGGAGGCGGGGAACCGCTCGAGATCGTCTGCGGCGCGACGAACATCGCCGTGGGCCAGCGCGTGCCGGTCGCGTTGCCCGGCGCGGTCCTCCCGGGGAATCGGCGGATCGAGCGGACCGAGAAGATGGGCGTCGTCAGCAACGGGATGCTGTGCTCCGGCGAGGAGCTCGGGCTCACGGCCGACGGCGACGGGATCCTGATCCTCGAGCCCGGGACGCCCCTCGGGACGCCGCTCGCAGACCTGTTCGGCGACGTCGTGCTCGACATCGACGTGAAGCCGAACCGCGGCGACGCCCTGTCGATGATCGGCATCGGGCGCGAGGTCTCCGCCGCCATGGGGGCCGAGCTTCGGTGGCCGCCGATCGAGGTCGAGGAGTCGGGCCTGCCGGTCGAGCAGCGGCTCCGGGTTGACGTCGAGGCACCCGACCTGTGCTCGCGGTTCGTGGGCCGCTGGGTCGCCGGGGTCGAGATCCGGCCCTCGCCAGACCGGATCCAGATGCGATTGCTGGCGGCCGGAATGCATCCCGTGAACAACGTCGTCGACGCGTCGAACTATGTCATGCTCGAGCTCGGGAAGCCGATCCACACCTTCGACGCCGCGGCTGTGGGTGAGGGCCGCATCGTCATTCGCCTGGCGCGCGATGGCGAGCGCCTGGTCACGCTCGACCACGTCGATCGGGCCCTGACGCCGGACACACTCGTGATCGCCGACGCCCGCGGCCCGATCGGGATCGCGGGTGTCATGGGCGGTGCCGCCTCGGAGATCTCGGACGGCACGACCGACGTCGTCATCGAGTCGGCGATCTTCGATCCGGTGAGCATCCGTCGGACCGCGTTCCGCTATGCGCTCCGGTCGGAGGCCAGCCTGCGCTTCGAGAAGGGCCAGGAGCACCGGCTCGGCCGGATCGGCGCGGATCGGACCGCACAGCTCATTGCCGAGTGGGCGGGCGGGGCCGTCGCCCCGGGCCGCGTGGACACGAATCCCGCCGAACCGGGCCCTCGCCGCGTGGCCTTTCGGCCGGTCAGGGTCGATCGCCTGCTCGGCACCACGCTTGGCGAGCAGGACCAGCAGGGCTACCTCGCCCGGGTCGGGGTCGAGACGGAGCCGGCCGCGCAGCGCGTCGAGGTCCCGATCGCGGTGGGCAGCAGCCCGGCGACCGCGGTCGCGCCGGCCGGGACCGCCGTCGTGGCCGTCGTCCCGACGTGGCGCCGCGATATCGAGATCGAGGCGGACCTGGCAGAGGAGATCGCCCGTGTTCGCGGCTACGAGCTCGTCCCGGCCACCCTGCCCGACACGCCGCTGCCCCCGTGGCGGCCCTCGCCGCTCGAGGTCCGCGACGCGATCCGCAACGCACTCGTCGGCGCGGGCCTGACGGAGGTCGCGACGCATGCCCTCGTCTCGACCCGCCACCTTGAATACTTCACCTGGACGGCCAGCGACCAGCCGGCCGCCGGGGAGGACGAACGGGTTGGCGCGTCGATCGCGGTCACCAACCCCTTGTCGCAGGATCATGCCTTCCTCCGCCAATCGCTCGTCGGCAGCCTCGCCGACGTCGTTTCGACGAACCTCCGGCGCGGGCGGCCGGACGTCTCGATCTTCGAGGTCGCGAAGGGCTATGGCCGCGTCGACGACACGCCGCATGAGTGGTGGCGCCTGGGCCTCGCTCTCGCCGGGGCGTTCGAGCCGGCGGCCTGGAACCGGCCGGCCCGATCCGCGGACCTCGATGACGCGAAGGGCGCGATCGAGCTGCTGGCGAGGCTCCTCGGCGCGCGCCGCCCGACCTTTGTGGCCCTGACGGATGAGCCGATGCTGCATCCCGGGCGCAGCGCCGGCGTGTTGGCGCTCGCGCCCAATGGCAGCCTCGCGATCTCCGGTGTCGTCGGCGAGCTGCATCCGAGCCTCGTCCAGCGCTGGGATCTCCGTGTCGATCGCCTGGTCGTGGCCGAGATGTCGATCGCGGGCCTCGGTGGCGGGAGCCTGCCGGACAGTCGATCGCTGCCGCCCTCGCGTTTCCCGCCTGTCGAGCGCGATCTCGCGATCGTCGTCGGCCCGGAGCGGTTCGCTGCGGACGTGGAAGCCCTCATTCGCGAGGCTGGCGGCTCGCTCCTCGACGAGGCAACACTGTTCGACGTCTATCGCGGCCGCCCGCTGGAACCCGGAGAGCGAAGCCTCGCGTACCGGCTCCGCTTCGGCGCCGATGATCGGACGCTGACGGAAGCCGAGGTCGACGCTGCAATCGCCTCGATCGTGAAGGCGCTGACGGAGCGCCTCGGGGCCAGGATCCGGACCTGATCCCGTTGCCGGCGCGCTCCGGTGCCGTCCACGGCAGCCGGTTGGAGCCTTGCGACGCCCATCGGCCCGCTGCTACGCTGCGCCGACCGGTCGAATGAGAGGGGGACAGGGCACGTGGACCAGATCCAGCCGTTCGACCTCGTCGTGTTCCTGGGGCTGCTCGCGATGTTCATCGTTGGCTACGCCCAGGGCATCGTGCGACGGGTCCTCGGGATCGTCGCGATCCTGTTCTCGCTTGGCCTGGCCGCCCAGCTGAGGGCGCCGCTCGGCACGTATCTGGCGGGCGAATGGACCCAGAGCCGGGCCGAATACAGCTACATGATCGCGTTCGGGGCCATCTTCGTGGCTGCAGCCGTCGCCTTGAGCCTGGGGATCCAGTTCTCCTACCGGCCGGCCCCGATCATCAACCGCTACCCGGTCCTGGACGAGATCCTGGGTGGCGTCCTCGGGGTCCTCGAGGGCCTGGTCATCCTGGCCGCCATCCTCATCATCATCGACCCGTACTTCAAGACCTTCCCGGACCCGGCCGGCGGCGAGTTCGCGCCGCTGCGGGGCCTGCACGACTTCATCGACAACGCCCTTTCGGCCCAGATCCTGCGCGACCACGTCATCCCGAGCGTCCTGTCGTGGTTCGGGTTCTTGTTCCCGAAGGACGTGATCGACACGTTCGTGGCCGTCCTGGCCCGGCTCTGACGCGAACCTGACCCTCCCTCGGGACGTCCTCTCGGCGCCGACGCTCGAGGCGGCGCGGTCCCTGGTCGGGGCGCGGCTGGTCCATTCGGACGCCGATGGCGAGCTTCGAGCCGGGCGCATCGTCGAGGTCGAGGCGTATGTCGGCACCGACGACCTGGCCTCCCATGCGCGGTTCGGCCAGACCGCCCGGAACGCGGTCATGTTCGGGCCTCCGGGCATGGCCTACGTGTACCTTGTCTACGGAATGTACGAGTGCCTGAACGTGACCACGGAGCCCGCCGGGCGTGCGGCGGCGGTGCTGATTCGCGCCGTCCAGCCGACCGCGGGGATCCCGGCCATCCGAGCCGCGCGGCGCGATTGGGCGCTCCGACGTGCCGGGCTCGCGCCGGGCGACACCGGTGCCGCGGCCGTTGCGGGGCGAACTGACGCGGTCCCGGACGCGCGGCTCGCGAGCGGTCCCGGCCTGGTCGCGATCGCCTTCGGCATCCACCGGGCCGACACGGGCCTCGACCTCCTCGATCCGGGATCACCGATCCGGCTGGAGCTTCCCTCGGCGGATGATCCGGCACCATTGATCGCGGCGGGCCCACGGATCGGCATCGGCTACGCGCCAGAACCGTGGAGGAGCCTGCCGTGGCGCTTCGCGGAGGTGCGAAGCCCCGCCGTTTCCCGGCGCGCCACCTGACCCTCGTGGACGCCCGCTCCGTCGCGCTCCTGGAGTTCCCACTGATCCGCGAGCGCCTCGCCGACAAGACGTCGTTCTCGCCGGGCCGACGGCTCGCCGAGGCGCTCCTCCCGGAATCGGACCCGGTGCTGGTCGCCCGGGCGCTCGACGAGACAGACGAGGCGCGTGCGCTGCTCTCCGAGCGCCGCGGTGCCGGGATCGGAGGCGCCCGCGACATCGGGCCATGGGTCGAGCGCGCGGTCCGCGGCGGCCGCCTCGATCCGGCGCATTTCCTCGAGATCGCCGCGACGCTCGATGGCGCGACGACCCTGAAGCTCACGCTTGCGGAGGCGCGTTGGCCGCTCCTGCGGGACCTCGGCCGGCAGCTGCATCCGCTGCCCGCGATCACCTCGACGCTGGCGCGGTCGTTCGATCCCGCGGGCGAGCTCCTCGACACGGCGTCGCCGCGGCTCGGTGGCCTGCGGGCAGCGGTCCGCGTCGCCTTCGACCGTCTTCGTCGGCGGCTCGACGCACTCGTCGGATCGGAGCTGGGCAACGCGCTCCAGGAGCCGATCGTGACCTTACGGAACGGCCGCTACGTCGTCCCGGTCAAGGCCGAGGCTCGAAGCCGCGTCAAGGGCATCGTCCACGACGCCTCGGGCAGCGGCCAGACGCTGTTCGTCGAACCGCTCGTGGTGGTTGAGCTCGGGAATGCCTGGCGCGAGGCCCAGGTCGCCGAGCAGGAGGAGATCGATCGCATCCTGGATGAGCTCTCGGCGCTGGTCGGGGCGAACGCGGTTGCGCTGCGGGAGACGCTCGGCGCGCTGGCGCGCTTCGACTTCTGGGCCGCCAAAGCCCAGCTCGCGGCCGAGATGGACGCCACCCGCGTCGAGACGGCCGACCGGCCGGAGGTGACGCTGCTGTCGGCCCGCCACCCGGGCCTGTCCGGCCGGGTCGTCCCGATCGACATCCGCCTCGGCGACGGGTTCACGGCTCTTGTCGTCACGGGCCCGAATACCGGCGGCAAGACCGTGACCCTGCGGACCCTCGGTCTCCTCGCGCTCATGCATCAGGCCGGCCTCCAAGTCCCCGCGGCGCCGGGCAGCCGGCTCCCGATCTTTCGCGACGTGTTCGCCGACATCGGCGACGAGCAGTCGATTGCCCAATCGCTCTCGACGTTCTCGGGCCACATGCGCTCGATCATCCGGATCGTCGAGGCCGCGGGCCCGGGGACGCTCGTCCTGCTCGACGAGCTCGGCGCCGGGACGGACCCGACGGAGGGCTCGGCCCTGGCCCAGGCGCTCCTCGACCACTTCATCCACGCCGGCGCGCTCATCGCCGCAACGACCCACTACGCCGAGCTCAAGGCGTATGCGCACACGACGGCGGGCGCCATGAACGCCTCGGTCGAGTTCGACCTGGAATCACTGAGCCCCACCTATCGGCTGCGGATCGGCCTGCCCGGCGGCTCGCAGGCGTTCGCGATCGCGGAACGTCTCGGGCTTCCGGTGGCCCTCGTCGCGGACGCGCGATCCCGGCTCACGGAATCGCAGCGCACCTTCGAGGCGACGCTGGCCCGGATCCGCGAGAGCGAGGGCGAGGCCGCTGGCGCGCTGGATCGCGCCCGCGACGCGGAGGTTCGCGCCACCGAGGCCCTACGGGTCGCCGACGAGGACCGGCGCAAGGCGCGGCGCGAACGGGACGAGGTCGGTCGGCGGTCCCGCGATGAGGCGGAACGGATCGTTGGCGACCTCCGCGTCGAGCTCGATGCTGCGCGCCGGGAGCTGGAGCGCGGCAGTCTGACCGCGCCGGCGATCGATGGCGTGCTCGAACGGGCCGAGGATCGGGTCGCGCGCATGCCCGGCGAGTCGGAGCCCGAGCGCGTGGCATCGGCGCCGGTCGCCCGGGCCTGGCGGCTCGGCGAGCGAGCCCGCAGCCGCACCGGGGCGTGGGAGGGGCGCGTGTCCGCGCTCGACCGCGCCGGACGCCGGGCGACGCTCGAGACCGGGGGCATGCGCGTGACGGTCGACCTCGAGGACCTCGAGCTCGTCGACGGCGGCGAGGAACCCGAGACCCGCGCCGCATCCACGCAGCGCGAATCCGCCGGCGCCGGCACGAACGTGGGTGCGGTCCGGCTCGCCCGCGCCCGGACGGTCCCGATGTCGCTCGACCTGCGCGGCGCTCGGGTCGACGAAGCTCTTGGTGCGCTCGGAACCTATCTCGAGGATGCCTCGCTGGCGGGCCTCGAACGCGTGACGGTCATCCACGGGCTGGGCACGGGCGCGCTGCGAGATGCCGTTCGGACCGAGACGGCAGCGCACCCGCTCGTGGCGTCGATCCGGGCCGGCGAGAAGGGCGAAGGCGGCGACGGCGTCACGGTCGTGACCATGGGTTAAGACGCGACTCGCATGGCGGCGCGGCTCCTCGGCCAGGCCGGCGCCTCAGGTCAGCGTCACGTCGGTTTCGGCCCGCCATGCGGGGTCCCACTGGGGCCGGGTGTCTCCGTCGGGCAGGGCGTCGGCGGTGGCAGGCTGGGATCCGGGTTCGGTGGCAGCTGGCCGGGGACGCAGACCTGGGGGATCGGGGAGCACGTCGCCGTCGGGGCGAACGTGCCGCCCCACGAAGCGCCAAACGGGTGGAAGTTGAAGTTGTAGAAGTACGAGGTCAGGGTTCTGCGTGGGCCACCGGCGACGCCAACGCCCCGTGCGGCACGCGCGGCCCATTCCCTCGTGTACGTCTGCCACTGCGGGAAGGCCGGCTCGGCCTTGGTGAAGTCGAGGTACTCCCGGGTGACCATCGGGCCGGTGCAGCCGTCGCGCCAGAGCTTTCCGGTGGCCGAGTCGATGTTGACCGCCTTGTGTTCGTTGTCGCGCTGCGTGGGCACCGTGCCCTTGACGAAGATCTCCTTGACCGTCGCCACGGTGCCGGGGCCCGGCAGCATCCCGCTGAAGGCATCGACGGTCGCATCGACGAGCCCGGGCGGCCGGGCGAACTGCGCCATCGGCAGGCCCTGGCTGATCTCGGCGAGGATTCGCGACCAGGTCGGGGCCGACGAATCGAGCGACAGGCTGCCGTTGTTGGGCGTGGAGTCAGAGTTGCCCATCCAGACGCCGACGGCGAGGGCGGGGGCCTTCGGATCCTTCGGCGGGGCGAGATAGCCGTACGCCGCGACGTCCTTGTTGTTGTCCGTCGTTCCGGTCTTGTAGGCGGCGGGCCGGCGCGCGCCCTTGTCGAGGATCTGCCATTCGGCCCAGATCGGGTTGACCGACTTGATCGTATTGCCGGCCAGGATGTCGGTGATCACGTAGGAAGCCGCCGCGCTCGCGACCTGCTTGCCCTTGGGCGCCCCCTGTGAGAACACGACGTTGCCGGCGTTGTCCTTGACCTCGAGGATCGTGGTCCGCGGCCGCAGCACGCCGCCGTTCGCGATGGCGCCATAGGCGCTGAGCAGCTCCGCGGGATGCGTCTCGAGCGTCCCGATGGACTGCGAGACGACCGGAGCCGCCCCGGGCAGGAACTCGAGCCCGAAGTTCTGGAAGTTCGCGAACTCGTGCGCCAGCCCGACCTCCATGCCCGCCTTGATCGACGCGATGTTCATCGAGAACTGGAGGGCCGGCCGGAGGCGCAAGGGCCCGCGCTCGAGATTGTCGTCCTCTTGCGGTGTATAGACCGCGCCCTTGCCGCCGAAGTTGGTCACGACGTGCATGAAGCTCGTCGCCGCAGTCAGCGTGCCCTCGTTGATGCCGGTGATGTAGTTGATCGGCTTGATCGCCGATCCGGACTGCCGGAAGCCGTCGTCGAAGACGTCGTACTGGGGCTGGAACTTCACGTTCCCGTCGAGGTAGTAGCCGGCGCTGCCGGCGACGGCGAGGAGCTGGCCGGTGCGGTAGTCCAGCACACCGGCCGCAGCGTTGAAGATGTTCCGCTGCCTGAGGCCCTCGAGCCAGCTCTGGTCGACGCTCGAGATCTTCAGGCGCTTCCACGTGGCAGCGGGACTCTTCAAGTGGGGCGTCCGCGCCGCGACGTACAACCATTTGTCGACGGTCTGCTGCATCTTCCAGTCGAGGGTCGTGGTCACGTGGTAGCCACCCGTGTCGATCTTCTGGCAGACACCGGTCGAGTCGGCGCCGCAGAGGATGTCACCGAGCTGCTGGCGGACCTGCCACACGAAGTGGGGCGCCTTCCAGGGAGGCCTGGCCTGCGAGGCCAGGATGACCGGCTCATGCATCGCCGCGTCGTAGTCGGCGAGGGTGTGCTTGGTCGCGGACAGGGTGCTACGGGTCTCCATGAGCTGCAGGATCTGGTTCCGGCGCTGCACGATCGCGCTTGATTGAGGCACGACGAGCTGGACCTTCGCGGCCGGACACGTGGCGCCGTCGGCCAGCGTCACCGAGCACAGGGTCTCGGAGTTGCGGACGAGGTCGTTCTGCGTCGGCGACTGGGGAATCCCGGCGATGATCGCCATCTGGGCAAGGTTGAGATCCTTGAGCTCCTTGCCGAAGTAGCCCTTCGCCGCCGCCCGCACGCCGTAGCTCTGGTTGCCGTAGAAGTTCTGGTTGAGGTAGGCGGTGATGATCTCCTGCTTGCCGGCGTCGCCCGGGGGCAGCGCCTGGGTCAGCCGGATCGACTGGATGATCTCGCGGATCTTGCGGTCATAGACGGAGCTCCCGGCCGCTGGTACGGGGAGGAGCCGGGCGCGGACGAGCTGCTGGGTGATCGTGGATCCGCCGCGAGGATGGCCGGCAAGCGTGTCGAGGGTGGCGGCGACGAAGCCGCCCAGGTCGAAGCCCGGGTTCTTCCAGAAGTCCTTGTCCTCGATCGAGGTCGTCGCGTCGACCAGCTCCGGCGGGATGTCCGCGAAGGTCACCAGCGAGCGGTTCAGCTCGCCGAAGGTCCCGAGCTGGACCTGGCCCGTGCGGTCGTAGACCAGCGTCGGCTCGTCGAACGAGAGATCGCTGAAGGCCGTCAGCGGATCGGGCAGGTCCCGGCTGTAGTAGGCGTACGCGCTGACCGCTCCGACGAATCCCACGCCACCGAGCACGAGGAAGCTGGAGAAGAGCAGCAGCGGGATGGCGAGAGCGATTCGACGCCCGGCGCCACCTCCACCTCCGCGCCTTGCGGCTCCGGCGCGACGGTGCCGCTGACGCCTCTGGAGGCTGGTTTGCATCTCGGCGGACGATACCATAGGGTCCGTGAGGGACCCTTTTCCCCCATCGGTCGGCGTCACGACGCCTGGTCAGGTGAGCCTGTGACGTCGTTCGATCCCGGGTCGGCAGGTTTCGATCCCGGTCCCGCAGGCCTGATCCCCGAGCTGCGTTGGCGGGGAATGTTCCATGCGGCCTCCGAGGGCCTGGAGGCGCGACTCGCCACGGAACGGCCGATCTCCGGCTACATCGGCTTCGATCCGTCCGGACCGTGGCTCCATATCGGCCATCTCATCCCGATCTTCGGGCTACTCCATCTCCAGCGCCACGGCGGCCAGCCCATCGCCGTGGTGGGCGGCGGGACGGGGATGATCGGCGACCCGTCCGGCACGTCCGGCGAGCGGCGGTTGCTCGACCGCGCGACGCTCGAGGCGAACGTGACCTCGATGCGCGGCCAGCTGGAGCTTCTCCTCGACTTCTCGGGACCGCACGGTGCCCGACTCGTCAACAACCTCGATTGGCTCGGCGAGATGCGGCTCATCGAGTTCCTGCGGGACGTCGGCAAGCACTTCACGATCCCGTACATGCTTGCGAAGGACTCGGTCCAGGTCAGGCTGGAACGCGGGCTCTCGTTCACCGAGTTCAGCTACATGCTCATCCAGGCGACCGACTTCGCGCATCTCCACCGGACGATGGGCGTCGAGCTCCAGATGGGCGGGGCCGACCAGTGGGGCAACATCACGGCCGGGCTCGAGCTGATCCGGCGGACCTCGGCGAGCGGCGGGGGAGCGGCCGATGCGGCAACGGCGTCCGGCGGCACGCCGGAGTCTGCCGCCGGTCGAGATGCCGGCGCCGAGCCGGCCTTCGCCCTGGCCTACCCGCTGCTCCTCTCGCCGTCCGGCACAAAGTTCGGCAAGAGCGAGTCCGGCGAGTCGATCTGGCTCCACCCCGACGGCACGACGCCGTTCGCCTTCTACCAGTACTGGCTGAACACGGACGATCGGGACGTGCCGACCTACCTTCGCTGGTTCACGACCTTCGGTCCGGACGAGATTGCCGTGCTCGAAGGCGACCTCGCTTCGCGGCCAGAGCTGCGGACGGCCCAGCGCTCACTCGCGGACGACATCACGACGCGCGTCCACGGCGCCGACGCTGCACGCGAGGCGGCCGAGATCTCCGGAGCCGCATTCGGCTCTGGGCCGATCGAGGACCCGCGGGTGCTCGCGGCACTCCACGCGGCCACGGACGGGTTCGACTTCCGTTCGGCGGACGTGGCGGCCGGGCTGATCCCATTCCTCGTCTCGACCGGCACGTTCGCCTCGAACGGCGAGGCCCGGCGAATGATCGCGTCGGGCGGTCTCAGCCTGAACAATGCCCGGGTGACGACGCCCGATGCGCGGGTTCCAGCGCCCATTGCCGATGAGTGGCTGGTGATCCGGGTCGGGAAGCGGAAGCTTCGCATCGGCCGAAAGGTCGGCTAGGCGCCGAGCTCCTTCGCCGCCGCGATGAGGCGGTCGTCCTGCTCCTCGTTGCGGACGGTGAGCCGCAGGCAGGCCGCGAGCGGGTGGTCGGCCGGAAAGGTCCGGGGAACGAGGCCACGTCGCAGCAATTCCTCGGCCACCGCGGCGGCGCGCGCCGGGCTTCCGAGATCCACCAGCACGAAGTTCGTGACCGACGGCAGGACCGTCCAGCCGGCATCGCGCAGCCCGTTCGCCAGCCGCCCGCGCTCGGTTCGGACCCGGGCGATGTTCGGCGCGGGCAGCGTCGGCTCGGCCAGGACAGCCGCGGCAATCGACACGGAGACGACCGAGACCGATCCCGGGGGCCGGTATGGGGCGATGGCTTCGATGAGCGCGGGCTGGGCCACGGCAAAACCGACGCGCAGGCCCGCGAGCGCGTAGGCCTTGCTCGTCGTGCGGACGATGACGAGGCGGTCGTAGCGGTGTCGAAGACCCAGCAGCGACGTGCCCGCGAACTCGGCGTACGCCTCGTCGAGGAGCACCACCGGCAGCGGCCGGCACTGCTCGGTCGCATCGGTGGCGAGGCCATCGAGGAGCGTCTCGATCGTCCCGTCCGGCTCCGCCAGCCCGGTGGGGTTGTTCGGGCTGCAGAGCCAGACGAGCTTGGCCTCGCGCGCGGCGGCGCGAACAGCCGGCACATCAAGGGCGAAACCGTCGGAGGCCGGGAGTCGTGGCACCACCGCGAGACGGGCTCCGCGCTGCTCGGTGAGCACGCGGTACATTGCATAGGTGGGAGCCGGGAGCACGGCCGTGCCGCCGACGGGCAGGAATGCCTTCGCGACGAGGTCGAGGATCTCGTCGGCGCCGGCGCCCACGAGGAGCTCATCGGTGCCCACGTCGTAGCGCGCCGCCGCGGCCTCGATGAGCCTCCGGTAATCCGAGGGCGGGTACTCCGACAGCGGCAGGTCGAGATGGTCGGCCGAGAGCAGCCGCTCCGCGAGCTCGGGTGGCGCCGGCGAGGTGTTGAGATCGAACCGGGCGACGCGATCCACCGGGACGCCGTAGCGCGCCGCAACCGCCTCGCTCGTCGCCTCCCAGGCGTAGCCGGCGGGTGCTGTCGGCGAGGCAAAGGTGACGGGCGTGGGACTCACCGGCGCGCGACTTGGCGCGCGACCTGGCGAGCGACCTGGCGGGCCTCGCGGCGCGCGGGGCTCAATGCCCCGAGGTCGGCTCGACGGTCTTGCGGTGGGCTTCGATGACCTTCTCGGCGAGGTGGGCCGGCACCTCGTCGTAGTGGTCGAGCGTGGCGGAGAAGGTCCCGCGGCCGCCGGTGATCGATCGCAGCTCGGTGGCGTACGAGAAGATCTCGGCCTGCGGCACCATCGCGTTCACGACCTGGAGGCCGTCGGCGCTGTCCATGCCGATGACCCGGCCGCGGCGGCCGTTGAGGTCGCGGTTGACCTCGCCCATGTACTCCTCGGGCACCCGAACCGCGACCGTCATGATCGGCTCGAGGAGGACCGGCTTCGCCTGGTGGACGCCATCCTTGAGCGCCATCGATGCGGCGATCTTGAACGAGAGCTCGTTCGAGTCGACCGCGTGGAACGAGCCGTCGTAGAGCGTCGCCTTGAAGTCGGACAGCGGGTAGCCCGCTACCACGCCCTCGGCCGCGGTCTCGCGGATGCCCTTCTCGACGCCGGGGAAGAAGTTCTTCGGGACCGACCCGCCCACGACCCGCTCGGCAAACTCGACGCCACCGGCCGGGTTCGGCTCGATCTCGATCCAGACGTCTCCGAACATCCCGTGGCCGCCGGTCTGCTTCTTGTAGCGGCCGTGCGCCTGGGTCTTGCCCCGGATCGACTCGCGATAGGGGACCCGCGGCGTATGCGTCGTGATCGCGGCCCCGAACTTGCGCTTGAGCCGCTCGATGATGACCGCGGTGTGGGCCTCGCCGATCGTCCTGAGGATCTGCTCGCCGGCGTCGCTCCGCTCGAGCCGCGCCGAAGGCTCCTCCTCGAGCATCCGCTGGAGCGCCGGGCCCATCTTGTCGAGGTCGGTCTTCGTCAGGGGTTCGATCGCCACGCTGAGCATCGGCGATGGGAAATCCATCGGCGCAAGCGTGAACGGGTGCTCCTTCGTGGACAGGGTGTCCCCGGTCGCGGTGGCGCTCAGCTTGGCGACCGCGCCGATCTCGCCGGCCTCGAGCTCGCCGATCGCCTCCTGCTCCTTGCCGTGCAGCAGGAGCAGCTGGCCGATGCGCTCGTCGGCCTCGCGGCTCGCGTTCCACACGTGGGCCTGGGAGTGGAGCGTCCCCGACAGCACGCGGAGGTACGTCAACCGTCCGACGAACGGATCCGCGGCGGTCTTGAAGACGCGGACGAGCAGCGGGCCATCGGGATCCGGCGCGACCTCCACGGAAGCCCCGCTCTTGTCCAAGGCGGTCGTCGGGCCCTCGTCGGCCGGCGAGGGGAGATACCGGACAATCGCGTCGAGGAGCGCCTGCAGCCCGATCCCGGAAGCAGCGCTGCCAACGAGCACCGGGGCGAGGATCGACTCCTTGACGCCCTTGCGGAGGCAGGCCTCCAGCTCGGGATCGGAGATTTCCTCGCCCTCGAGGTACTTCGTGAGGACATCGTCGTCGCCCTCGGCCGCAGCCTCGAGGAGCTGATCGCGCCGACGGGCCATCTCGTCGGCGAATCCGTCGGGGATCGGGATCTCGACGTCCTTGCCGCCTTCCGAGCGGTAGGCCTTGCGATGGACGAGGTCGATGTAGCCCGAGAACGACTCCGCGCTCCCGATCGCGATCTGGAGCGGCGCGATCTTCGGGCCGAAGACGGTCCGGAGGGCGTCGAGCGCCCGGGACGCGTCGGCATTCTCCCGATCGCACTTGTTGATGAAGAAGCAGGCCGCGGTCTGGGTGCCTCGAGCGAGGGCCACTGCGGATTCGAGGCCGGCCTCGACGCCGCCCGAGGCGTCCATCACGAGGATCGCGCCGTCGGCCGCGTGGAAGCCAGAGACGACCTCGGCCGCGAAGTCGAGATAGCCGGGCGTGTCGACGAGGGTGATCCGGGTGCCCTGGTCCTCGAACGTGGCGACCGAGAGGCTCAGCGACTCGCGTCGCTTCTGCTCCTCGGGCTCGAAGTCGAGGTGCGATGAGCCGTCATCGACGCGCCCGAGGCGAGTGACGCCCCCGGACCGGTGGAGGAGCTGTTCGCCGAGCGTCGTCTTGCCGGACCCCGCGTGACCGGCCAGGACGACGCTCCTCAGGTGGGGCAGATCGACGCTCTTCATGGTCATGGACCGCTCGAACCTCGTTTCTGGCGACGCGATTCGGTGGGTGAGTGGCTTCCTGGGAGCTCCCCGGACCCCGGATTGCTGGGGCGTGGCGGCCATGATAGTCCGGCCCGGCGGGGCGGGCGCCGTATACTCCGGCACGATGTCCGGTCATTCCAAATGGTCCACGATCAAGCGTCAAAAGGGCGTCACGGACGCGAAGCGCGGGGCGGTCTTCACGAAGGTCGCGCGCGAGATCATGGTGGCCGCCCGAGCCGGCGGCGGCGACCCCGATGCGAACTTCCGACTCCGCCTCGCGATGGACAAGGCCCGCAGCGTGAACATGCCGGCCGACAACATCAAGCGGGCGATCGACAAGGCGACGGGCGCCGGCGAGGACGTCCAGTTCGAGGAGATCGTCTACGAGGGCTACGGCCCGGGCGGCGTGGCAGTGCTGGTCGAGGCGGCGACCGACAACAAGAACCGGACCGCGGCCGACGTCCGCTCGATCTTCGCCAAGGCCGGCGGCTCCCTCGCGGGTGCGGGCGCCGTCGCCTGGCAGTTCGAGCCGCGAGGGCTCATCGCCGTCGCTTCCGACGGCCGGGATCCGGACGATGTCGCCCTGGCCGCGATCGATGCGGGTGCCGATGACGTGGACACGTCGGACGCCGAGCGCATCGAGGTGTACACGATGCCGGCCGACCTCGAGCGGGTCCGGAAGGCACTCGATTCAGCCGGCATTGCCGTCGATTCGGCCGAGAATGCGATGGTCGCGAAGTCGCAGGTCGAGGTCGATCCGAACCGGGCGCGCCAGAACCTGCGGCTCATCGAGCTGCTCGAGGAGCTCGACGACGTCCAGCGGGTCACGGCGAACTTCGAGATCCCCGAGGAGCTCTTCGCCGAGGTCGCCGGGTGACCGAGGCGGCTTCGTGACGGACCGAGCCGGGTGGGCCGGCTTCGTGACGGACCGCGCCGCGTGATCGTCCTGGGGATCGACCCGGGAACCGCGGCGCTGGGCTACGGGATCGTGGAGCGGCGGGCGAGCCGCCTCCGGATGGTCGACGTGGGCTGCCTCGTGACGTCGGCCCAGCTGCCGCTGCCGGAGCGCCTGCTCGCGATCCATCGGACCGTCGTCGACCTGATCGAGCTCCACGCGCCGGACATCCTGGCCGTCGAGCGGCTCTTCTTCTCGAAGAACGCCCAGACGGCGTTCGCCGTCGGACAGGCCCGCGGCGTGGTCCTCCTCGCGGGCGCCGCGGCCGGGGTGCCCGTGCGCGAGGCGACGCCGAATGAGGTCAAGGTCGCCGTCACGGGCTACGGCGCGGCCGATAAGGAGCAGGTCGGTCGAATGGTCGCGGTCGTCCTGGGCCTCGATGCGGCGCCTCGGCCGGATGACGCGGCCGATGCCCTCGCGGTCGCCATCTGGGCGGCAAACAGTGAGCGGGATGGCGACGTTCGACGGCCGGGCGTCCTCGATCGATCCTCGGTCAATCCGGCGGAGACCGGCGAGAACGCCTACGAGCGCGCCGTCCGGGAAGCCATCGCTCGCGAGCGCGCCGCCACGTGATCGCCTCGCTCGACGGCATCGTCGGCGCCGTGGCGCTGGATTCGCTCGTGATCGAGGTTGGCGGGATCGGGTATCGGGTCTACGCGTCGCCGTCGCTGCTCGCCGCAGCGGTGCCCGGCGGCCGACTGAAACTGTTCACCCATCACGTCTTCCGCGAGGACCTGCAGGCGCTCTACGGCTTCCGAAACGTCGAGGAGCTGGGATTCTTCGGCCTGCTCCTGACCGTGACGGGCGTCGGACCGAAGGTTGCGCTCGCGATCGTCGGCAGCCGGCCGACCGCCGAGCTCCAGCTGGCGATCATGCAACAGGACCAGGCCGTCCTGGTCTCGATCCCGGGCATCGGCAAGCGGCTGGCCGAGCGGGTGATCTTCGAGCTGAAGGAGAAGGTCGCTGCCGCGGGTGTGGCGGCCGCGGGGGTCGCGCTCGCGGGCGAGGCGGGCGGCGAGGGCGAGATCGTCGGCGCGCTGCAGGCGCTCGGCTACTCCCTCGCGGAGGCGCGCGAGGCCGCTCGGATGGCGATGCGCGGCTCCGGTCCCGGCGGCTCGCTCGAGGAGCGTGTCAAGGGCGCGCTGCGGCTTCTCGCCCGGGACTGAGGCGACTCAGCGGACCTCGATCTCGAGTGGAATGGGTCGCCCGAGGCTCTCGGTGACCGGGCAGCGCTCCACTGCCCAGCGGGCGATCGCCTCGGTCGTCGCGGGGTCGGCGTCGGCATCAATCGTGACCACGACGCGCGCCGAAAGCGCGCCGGCCGGGATCGCCGGGTCCAGGCCGAGGATGCCGCGGTCGTCGGACTCGCTGTCGACCTCGACCTCGACGCTTCGAAGCGTGACGTCGGTGGCGGCGGCGCGGATCGCCACCAGCGAAGCGACACAGGAGGCGGCCGCGGCGCGGAGGAACCAGCCCGGAGAGGGCGCCGTCGCCGTTCCGCCGATCCCCGTCGGCATGTCCGTCTGGAGCGATTCGCCGGCCGGCCCCGTGACGTCCACGACGAGCCCGGACGTCAGGCGCGCCCGGGCGACGGAGTCGCGGTAGCGCGCCTCGTCCGGATGCTCGGTGAGATAGGCGGTCGCGCGTGAGACGGCGTCTGCGATGGACATCGGCCAACCTCCATCGTGCGGATTTCGGTCGAAGACCGGGTGAGCAGTGTGCGCCGAGCGGCCGGGGGACCGCCGCGAAACGCAATGTGAACATCTGTACGAATTGGGCGCCGGCGTGATAACGTGACGACCGATATGGACGACGCCTCGCGGATCCTCGCGGCGGACCTGCACGACGCGGATGTCGTCGTCGAGAGCTCGCTTCGGCCACGCTCGCTGGACGAGTACATCGGCCAGGCCGAGGTCAAAGCCAACCTCGGCATCCTCCTGACCGCCGCGAAGGCGAGGGGAGAGGCAGCCGACCATGTTCTCCTCTATGGCCCGCCCGGCCTCGGCAAGACGACCCTCGCGACGATCATCGCCCGCGAGCTCGACGTGAACGTGCGGTACACCTCCGGGCCGGCAGTCGAACGACCCGGCGACCTTGCCGCGGTCCTGACCAGCCTCGAGGAGCGCGACGTCCTCTTCATCGACGAGATCCATCGGCTGAACCGGGCGGTCGAGGAGATCCTCTATCCGGCGATGGAGGACTACGCCCTCGACGTGATGATCGGCAAGGGGCCCTCGGCGCGCTCCCTCCGGCTGAGCCTCAAGCCCTTCACCGTCGTCGGCGCGACGACGCGCGCGGGGCGGATCTCGTCACCGCTGCGCGATCGCTTCGGGGCCACGTACCGGCTCGACTTCTACGAGGATGCGGAGCTCACCGAGATCGTCCTCCGGTCGGCGCGGATCCTGAACGTTGTGATCGACGACGCGGCCGCCTGGGCGATCGCTCGCCGGGGGCGGGGGACGCCCCGAATCGTGAACCGGCTCCTGAAGCGCGTTCGCGATCACGCCGAGGTGCATGGCGACGGCCGAGTCGACGAGCGCGCGGCCATCGAGGCCATGCGGCTCCTCGAGATCGACGACGCGGGGCTCGATTCGACCGATCGGAAGCTCCTGGCGGCGATCATCCAGAAGTTCGCGTCGGGCCCCGTCGGGGTGGCGGCGCTCGCCGCCGTCCTGTCCGAGGAGATCGAGACGATCGAGGACGTCTACGAGCCGTTCCTCCTGCGGCTCGGGTTCCTCGATCGGACCCCGCAGGGCCGGATCGCCACCGAGGCGGCTCGGAATCACCTTGCCGCCCTGGGCTACGAGATCCCGCCGCCGCGACGGGCCGAGCCGGAGATCCTGCCGCTCTGGGATCCCGGCGCCTCGACGCCACCCGCGGACGCGACGTGATCAGCCGGCCGGCCGACAACCCACGGTGGTGACGACCGAGCTTCGGGCGTCGCCGGCCGCGTTCGAGGTCCTCGTCCCGCCGCCGGCCAACGGAGGGACCCGGGCGCGCCTCGGTCGCCTCGAGGTCGCCCATGGCGTCGTCGAGACGCCCCAATTCATGCCGGTCGGGACGAACGCGACGGTCAAGGCGCTCGATCCCGACGACCTCGACGAGGTCGGCGCGACGATCATCCTCGGGAACACCTACCACCTGTTCCTGCGGCCCGGCCACGAGCGCATCGAGCGGCTCGGCGGGCTGCATCGGTTCATGAACTGGGACCGGCCGATCCTCACCGATTCCGGCGGCTTCCAGGTGGTCTCGCTGGCGAACGCCCGCGTGGTCGACGAGGACGGCGTCACGTTCCGGAGCCACCTCGACGGCTCGCCGCAGCGGCTCACGCCCGAGCGGGCGACCGCGATCCAGGAGGCGCTCGGCGCGGATATCGCGGTCGCGTTCGACCATCCCGTCTATCCCTCCTCGCCGCGTGCCGAGGTGGTCGACGCAATGGAGCGAACCCATCGCTGGGCCGAGCGCTCGCTCAATGCCCACCGACGGCCGGACCAGGCGATGTTCGGGATCATCCAGGGCGGCGTCGAGCCGGACCTGCGCGAGGCGTCCGCTCGTTTCATCGCCGGCCTGCCGTTCGACGGGATCTGCATCGGCGGACTTGCCGGGGACGAGACGCCGGTCGAGCGCGGTCGAGCCCTCGACGTCGTCATCCCGGTCCTCGAGCACGACCCTCGGCCGCGCTACCTCATGGGTCTCGGGTCGCCGGTGGACCTCCTCGACGCCGTCGATCATGGCGTCGATCTCTTCGATTCCGTGCTGCCCGCGCGGGTCGCCCGATCGGGCCAGGTCTGGATTCCCGGAGACCGACTCAACCTCCGGAACGCGGCGTTCCTGGACGATGGGGCGCCGATCCAGGAGGACTGCCCGTGTCGAGCCTGCCGGCAGTTCTCGAGGGCCTACATCGCCCATCTCTTCCGGGCTCGCGAGCTCCTCGCATACCGTCTCGCGACTTGTCACAACCTGACCTTCACCCTAGACTTCATGAGCAGGATCCGGGCCGCAATCCGGGCCGGAAACTTCCCCGAATCGCTCGCCGAGCTCCGGGTGCGCGCGGGCCGGAGCACTGCCGCATTAGCGGCGGATGAGCCGGCGTGAAGCGTCCGCCGATATCGTTCAGCAAGCGCGGAGGAACCGTCGATGGGCTCTCGAGATCGACCCAGCCGCGAATCCAAGAAGAAGCCGAAGGACCGCTCAGCGCTCCCCAAGGTGCAGCCGCTCTCGGAGCCGCCGATGAACGTCGAGCTCATCCGGAAGCCCCGCAAGCCGCGCCACGAGGACGAGGACCGGGACGAGGCCTGATCGCTCGTGCGGACAGCGCGTCCGCTCTGTCGGTCAGCCGGACATGGACAGGAGCGTGACGCAACGATGGCGGTAGTCGACCAGCGCAACGGGGAACGGGCTCTCGCGGAACGGGGAAAGGCGGTCGACGCCGCGATCCTCTCGATCGAGAAGCAGTTCGGCACGGGTTCGATCATGAAGCTGGGCTCGGCCCAGCGGCAGCAGGTCGACTTCATTCCCACGGGCTCGATTGCCCTGGACCTCGCCCTCGGGGTCGGTGGCATCCCGCGCGGACGCGTCACGGAGATCTTCGGGCCGGAGTCGTCGGGCAAGACGACGGTCTGCCAGCACGTCATCGCGGAGGCCCAGCGCAAGGGCGGCGTGGCGGCGTTCATCGACGTCGAGCACGCGCTCGATCCGGGGTACGCCCGGGCCTGCGGCGTGAACGTCGACGAGCTCCTCGTGAGCCAGCCCGACACCGGCGAGCAGGCGCTCGAGATCACCGAGACGCTGATCCGCTCTGGCGGGATCGACGTCGTCGTCGTCGACTCGGTGGCGGCACTCGTGCCGCGAGCCGAGATCGAGGGCGAGATGGGCGATTCGTTCATGGGCGTCCAGGCCCGTCTCATGAGCCAGGCATTGCGCAAGCTCACGGGTGCCGTGAGCCGCTCCAACACGTCCCTCGTCTTCACCAACCAGCTCCGCGAGAAGATCGGGGTCATGTTCGGCAATCCCGAGACGACCCCGGGCGGCCGCGCCCTGAAGTTCTACGCGAGCGTCCGGCTCGACATCCGCCGGATCGAGACGATCAAGAGCGGCACGGAGTCGATCGGCAATCGCGTCCGTGTCAAGGTCGTGAAGAACAAGGTCGCGCCGCCATTCCGGGTCGCCGAGTTCGATGTGATGTACGGCGAAGGCATCTCGAAAGAAGGCGGGCTGCTCGACGTCGGCGTCGCGATGAACGTCGTCGACAAGACCGGTGCCTGGTTCACGTACGCGGAAACGCGCCTCGGCCAGGGTCGGGAGGCCTCGAAGGACTTCCTTCGCCAGAACCCGGCGATCGCGGCAGAGATCGAGACGAAGATCCGCACGAAGGTGACCGAAGTCGTCGTGCCCGTCGAAGGCATCGCCGAGGCGGAATAGATCGCGGTCGCGCGGCGCCTCTGCGGTTGATGAGCGAGGCGCCTCTCATCTACCACTGCGGGGAGTGTTCGAGCGCCCACGTCCCCGAATCGGTACCACTGGCGCCCAAAATCATGCCGCGCCACGTTCGTGGCGGCACAAATCCGGCCCTCCGGAGCATGAGATGCGTCTCGAAGACTCGCCCGGGTGCTATCTGAAAGGCGTTGAGGCGAGATGAGGCGACGTGCCGGCGGCGACTCCCCGAAGGAGTCATTTGCCGAGCGGCGCGAGCGTCGGGGCGCGATCGAGGATCAAGCGGTGGTCCTGGAGGCGGCGCTTCGGTTCCTCGAAACGCGCCAGCGGTCGGTCGCCGAGGTGCGTCGGCGGCTCGGGACCGCGGGTTACCGGGCGGAGCTGATCGAGGCCACGATCGAGAAGCTGCTCTCGCTCGAGGTCATCGACGATGCCGCGTTCGTGAAAACGTGGGTCGAGTCCCGGGATCGCGCTCAGCCTCGCGGCGAGCGGGCGCTCCGACGCGAGTTGCAGGTAAAGGGCATCGACCGCGGCGTAGTGGACGCGGCGATGGAGCGTCGGCGGCCGGATCCCGGCGGCGAGGCGGATCCCGACGTTGCCGCGGCCGAGCGACTGCTGGGACGTCACGCCCGTGCGCTCGGCCGGGTCGCCGACCCTCGCGCTCGACGCCAGCGGGCCTACGCGCTGCTCGCCCGGAACGGATTTGATAGCGAGATCGCCGCCCGTCTTTCCGCCGCGCTCACATCGGAATGACGCCGCAAAATGCTGCCGACGGTGACGAGCGCAACGGAACGGGCTCGCTTGGTTAGCGGGAATGTTCCAGGCGGCTGACCAGGGACTCGGCGTCGCGGGCGACGCCCACGAGGTTCGCAGAGCCCATGTCGACGAGCCACGGTGTCCCGATGAACGCCAGGCCGGGGACGTCCGTGATTCCGTGATCCGTGCGGGGCAGGCCGAGGTCGTCGAGCACGGGAGGCTCGATCCAGCCGAACGCGGGCCGGTAGCCGCTCGTCCACAGGACCGTCGAAATGTCTTCAGCGGCCAGGTCGATCCTCGTCACCTGCGGCGGCTCGAACGGATACTGCTCGAATTCGCCGGCAGGCAGCGACAGTCCGATCCGCTCGGCGAAGGCGTCGAACAGTGGCTGCAGGCGTTCCGGGAACCACGCGTCGGCGAACCGCAGTGTCTCGGCCAAGGTCGGGAGGAATTGCACCTGCGTGCCCTCGGCGGAATCGAATCGGCCCACGACCCGGAGCCCCTCGGCGGCCATCCGCCGCAGGTTCGTGTCGTGCGGCTTGCCGTGCGGATCGTCACCGCGGTACGAGAACCCGGGTACGGAGGTCGTCCAGTTCGGCGACAGGAGCCGAAACTCGTCCCATCGATCCTGCCAGCCCCCGCCTGAGGCTCGACCGTCGATCGAGGACCACGTGCTCCCGCCCGACCTGACGGCGCAGCGTGCTGACGATCAACCCTGCCTGGCCGGCACCGACGACAACGGTCTCGACCGAGCGAGCCACGGCATTCTCGCGCATGGCACGCACGGTACGAGGGGTTGCGGACGATTTCAAACCGGCCACGGTCAAACGGCAGTGAGCCGCGTGATGTCCTCCGTCTCGCGCCGGTAGTAGGCTACGCGGTGAGTCCGGAGACGCCCTCGATTGGGCCTCCCGACCCGAGTGCACATGACGCGTCCGACCTGCCCTGGTCGGATGGGAGGGAAAGATGGATAACGTCGCCGTCGCCATCGTGGCGCTGGCCGGCGGTATCGCCGTTGGCGCCGCGCTGGGATTCCTGGCACGCAGCCGATGGGCGAACCAGTCGGTCAAGGTCGCCCAGGAAAAGGCAGCCCGCATCGTCGCCGATGCCCGGACCCAGCAGAAGGACCTGATCCTCGAGGCCAAGGAAGAGAAGATCCGCCTCGTGCGAGAGGCCGAGGACGAAGCCCGCTCGCGCCGCAACGAGCTCGCCAGCCAGGAGCGCCGGCTCGTCGCCCGGGACGAACAGCTCGATCAGCGCTCGGACATGCTCGAGCAGCGCGATCGGAAGCTCCTCGAGCGCGAGATCGAGCTCGACCGCCAGCGCGAGGACCTCGGCAAGCTGAACACCGAGCGCGTGCTCGCCCTCGAAAAGGTCAGCGGCATGTCCGCCGACGACGCCAAGAGCGTCCTCCTCGAGGCCATCCGCGAGGAAGCCGAGCACGACGCGGTGAAGCTGGCTCGATCGATCGAGCGGCGGGCTCGTGACGAGGCCACCGAGAAGGCCCGCGACATCATCCTCACGGCCATGCAGCGAGTGGCCGCCGACCACACCGCCGAGCACACGGTGACGGTGGTCCACCTTCCGAACGACGAGATGAAGGGCCGGATCATCGGCCGGGAGGGCCGTAACATCCGGGCCCTCGAGCAGGCGACTGGCGTGGACCTGATCATCGATGACACCCCCGAGACCGTTGTCCTCTCGGGCTTCGACCCGGTCCGTCGGGAGATCGCCCGAATCTCGCTCACGAAGCTTATGGGCGACGGCCGGATCCACCCCGGCCGCATCGAGGAGGTCGTCGCGAAGGCCCGCGCCGAAGTCGACCTGACGATGCGCCAGGCCGGCGAGCAGGCCGCGTATGACGCGGGCGTGCCGGGCCTGCCGCCCGACGTCATCAAGCTCCTCGGCCGGCTGAAGTTCCGGACGAGCTACGGCCAGAACGTGCTGCTGCACTCGATCGAGACGAGCTTCCTCGCCGCCGGGATCGCCGGCGAGATCGGAGCAGACATCATGGCCGCGAAGATGGGCGGCCTGCTCCACGACATCGGCAAGGCCGTCGACCACGAGGTAGAGGGACCGCACGCCGCGATCGGCGCGTCGATCGCCCAGAAGCACGAGCTGCCGTTCAAGGTCATCAACTGCATCGCGGCCCACCACCAGGAGGTCGAGTACGCCTGCCTCGAGGCGCCGATCGTCCAGGTCGCCGACGCGATCAGCGCCTCCCGCCCCGGCGCCCGCGGCGAGGCGATGGAGACCTACGTGAAGCGGCTGGAGGATCTCCAGGGCATCGCCGAGAGCTTCGTCGGCGTCGAGAAGTCGTTCGCCGTCCAGGCCGGCCGCGAGGTGCGAATCCTCGTTCGGCCCGAGGAGATCGACGACATCTCGGCGACCCGGCTCGCCCGCGACATCGTCAAGAAGATCGAGGACGAGCTGACCTACCCCGGCCAGATCAAGGTCACGGTGATCCGGGAAACCCGCGCCGTCGAGTACGCGAAGTAGGGGAGGGGCTCAGCGCCGGCGCGTGCTCGCGAGCCGGCACTCAGCAGACGAGGTCGGCGTCGAACCCCGAGAAGGCGTATTGGGCGAGCTCGACGCCAGCGCCGGTAAACCCGAGACCCGCGCAGTGCGATTTCGCGTGCTTCTCGCTCCCGACGCCGGCGATCCAGCCGTGATTGGCCGCGAACGCGGGTGACCCGCCGGTGATCTGGTTCCACTGGTATTGCGTCGAGTAGATCCCGAGCTTCGCGACGGTTGCGACCAAGGTCAGGTAGGCGACCTCGCCCTGGAGGGCCGCCACGTTCAAGCTCACGGTCGACCGCCAGCTGTTCGAGGTCTCGACGTCGAGCCACCACGCACTCCCGGCGGGGCTGCCCGACAGGCCCAGCGCGCTGAACGCGGCCACGGCGTCCTGGTAGGAGTCCTTCGCGGCGTTGTAGCCGTAGTCGAAGGCGCAGTTGACCGTGTCCCTGTTTGCCGGATCGCACCACCGCGGCGTGGTCTGGCCGGTCGGCCAATGCGATGAGAGCGCCGGACCCGGGTTGCCGGTGTTCGCGTAAAGCTGGGCCTTCGTCCCGCCCGCCCACTGGATCTCACTCGACAGACAGGGATTCGCGCTGAACACGATGCCCTTGTTGACTCCGACGATCCCGAATACCGGGTTCGTCGGATAGGCGGCGCCACATTGCGGCCACGAGATGTCATAGCCGCGGGTCGTCGGCGCGGCGACCGCGAGCGGGGTTCCCACGATCAGGGTCGCGACGAGCGCGGCAGACGCGATCAGGGGACGAATGAACAGCAATGCCTGGCCTCCTCGGAGGCGTTGACTCTAGGGGTCACGTGTCCGAGGGTCAACCGCCTTGTCAAGCTTGCCGGTGGTAGCCTCCGATCCCCATGCCCGACCACGTCCCTCCATTGCCGCCCGGCCGCGTCCGGCTCGGCAATCCCGCGAACAGCGGTACCCCGCGCCCCGCGGGCGCCTGCCGGGTGCTGATGGTCGGCGACGTCATCGGCAAGCCGGGTCGCGTGGCCCTCGAGGCGATCGTGCCGGCCCTGCGCGAGGAACGCTCGATCGACTTCGTGACCGCCAACGGCGAGAACCTCGCGGGCGGCATGGGCCTCACCCAGTCGACCGCCGAAGCACTCTTCGGGGCCGGCGTCGATGTCATCACCTCGGGCAACCACATCTGGGACAAGCGCGAGATCTACGAGTACCTCGAGCGGTCCGAGCGGGTCCTGCGGCCGCTGAACTACGGGACCGATGGCGTGCCGGGTCGCGGTTGGGGCACGTACCAGGCGCTCGATGGCACCGACCTCGCGGTCATCAACCTCCAGGGGCGAACCTATATGCAGCCGATCGAGAACCCCTTCCTCGACGCGGACCGCCTGATAGAGGAATCGTCCGAGGCATTGCCGCCGGTCCGGCTCGTCGACTTCCACTGCGAGATCACGTCCGAGAAGACCGCGATGGGCCTGCACCTCGACGGGCGGGTCTCGGCGGTCGTCGGGACCCATACGCACGTGCCCACGGCCGACGAGCGGATCCTGCCGGGTGGCACGGCCTACCAGAGCGACCTCGGGATGACAGGTCCGATCTGGAGCGTCATCGGCTTCAAGCCATCGACCGTGCTGCCTCGCTTCCTCAATGGTCTGCCGACCCGCTTCGAGGTGGGGGAGGGGGCGGTGGTCTTCAACGCGACGCAGGTCGATATCGACCCGGCGACCGGGCGGGCCCTGGCGATCGAGCGGGTGCAGCGCCTCTGGGAAGGGTGATGGGCCCGGCGCCGGACCGGCACGATCCCGCCGCGCGTCGAGTGGTCCCGCCGGCGCCATCGGCGATCGACCTCCACAGCCACACGGCCCGGTCCGACGGGCTCCTCGAGCCGCTCGACCTGGCGACGGCCGCGTGGGCGGTGGGCGTCCGGCTCCTGTCGATCACCGACCACGACACGCTCGCCGGGTACCGCGAGCTCCGGGCGCAGGCGTCCGGCGGCGAGGCGGCGACCGGAGGCGAGGGCCTCGCGGGCCTCGAGCTCATGCCGGGCGTCGAGCTGAACGCCGTCATGGGCGATCGGCCCGAGCTGATCGAGAGCGAGGTCCACGTCCTCGGGCTGGGCGTCGATCCCGACGACGAGGCGTTCGAGGCCATCCTCCAGCGGCAGCGCGGCGAACGACGGGTCCGGTTCGGGCGAATGGTCGACCGGCTTCGCGAAATCGGGATGCCGGTCGATTCGGCGCTTGCCGACGTGCCGCCGGCGGGTGACGAGGACGCCCTCGGCCGACCGACGCTGGCTCGGGCGATGATCGCCCTGGGCTATGCCGAGAGCGTCGAGGATGCGTTCCGGCGGTTCCTCTCCCGAGGCCGGCCGGCGTACGTCCCGCGCGGCGGGCTCGGGCCGATCGAGGCGATCTCGGCAATTCGCGCCGCTCGAGGCGTGCCATCGCTCGCTCATTTCTCGGAGGCTCCCGAGCGCCGCGGCCTCATGACGGAGCTCATCGACGCCGGGCTCCAGGGTCTCGAGACCCACCACGGCAGCTTCGACGCGCCGACGGTCGAGCGGCTTCACGAGCTCGCGCAGGAGCTCAAGCTCCTCGAGACCGGCGGCACGGACTTCCACGGCGATCGCGAGACTTATGCCGAGGCCCATGCTCGGCTGTGGGTCCCGCCGGACGTGGAGGCGCCCCTGCGCCAGGCCCTCGCCAGGGATGGCGGGTTGGCGCCCGCGAGCCTCGTTGCTCCCCGGGTGCCCTAGCATGGCCCGACCATGTCGCTGACCGCCCGCACGCTGCCCATGCTCGAGATCGCGCTGCCGCCGCCCACGGCGAGCCGCCAGGTCGCCGATCCGGATGACGCCCGCCTCGCCGAGTTCCGGCCGGAGCCGCGGGCGCTGCCGGCGTTCTACGTCTGGACCCTTGGCTGCCAGATGAACCGCAGCGATTCGGAGGAGATGGTGGGTCGCCTGCTCGTCGCGGGCTGCGCGGAGGCGCCGGGCATGGAGGCCGCCGACCTCATCGTGATCAACACGTGCGCCATCCGCGAGGCCGCCGAGGCCAAGGTGATCGGCCGGCAGGGTCAGCTCGCGGGCCTGAAGCGCGCGAACCCGTCGCTGCGGGTCGTGATGACCGGCTGCTCCGTGCGCGAGATGGACCGCGACCGGCTCGCGAAACGCTATCCCGCGGTGGACCTCTTCCTGCGGCCCGACGAGGAGCCCGAGCTGGTCGACCGTCTCGGGCTGGCCTCCGCTCAGGCCCCGGTCGGGACCGTGGGCGCGACGACGGTGGTCGGCCGGACGATCGTCGGTGTTGCGGATCACCTGGCCGCGACTCGGGCCGGCGCGCTCGCCGACGGCGCGATCCGACGCGGCTCGTCGACGGCCGCGTGGTTGCCGATCATCTACGGCTGCGACAAGACCTGCACGTACTGCATCGTCCCGTTCAGCCGCGGACCCGAGCGGAGCCGACCGTTCGACGAGATCGTCGACGAAGCGCGGATGCTCGCGGCGGCCGGCTATCGCGAGGTCACGCTCCTCGGCCAGAACGTCAATTCATACGGCCACGACCTGCCGCCGGAGGGCCGCTTCGGCCACGTCCACACGTCGCGCTGGGCCGGTCGCCAGCTCGACCTCGACGGGCGGCCGGATCTCGCCGAGCTGATCCGGGCGATCGATGGGATCCGGACCGCGGACGGCGCGCCGGCCATCCCGCGCCTGCGATTCATCACCTCACACCCATGGGACCTCTCGGATCGGCTCATCGACGCGATCGCGGAGTGCCCGTCCGTCTGCGAGGCACTCCACCTGCCGGTCCAGTCGGGTGACGACGCGATGCTCAAGCGGATGGGGCGCCAGTACTCGATCGAGCACTACCTCGAGCGGCTGACCCGGATCCGGGCGGCCGTGCCCGGGATCGCGATCAGCACGGACGTGATCGTCGGGTTCTGTGGCGAGACCGAGGCGCAGTTCGAGTCGACGCTCGGGCTGCTGGAGACGGTCGGCTACGACCAGGTCTTCGCGGCCGCGTACTCCGAGCGACCCGGCACGCCAGCCACGCACCTGGCGGACGACGTGCCCGCGGACGTAAAGCGGCGGCGGCTGAACCAGCTGCTGGCGCTCCAGGAGCCCATCGGCCTCGATCGGAACCAGGCCTGGCTCGGCCGCGAGACGGAGGTCCTCGTCGACACGATCGTGCCGCCGCGTTCGCACGACCACGACGAGCCGGCCGACGATGCGGCTTCCGCGCCCGAGGTGGCGGAGGACACGGTCGCTCTGTCCGGGCGAACCCGCCAGAACAAGCTCGTGCATCTCACCGGCCCGGCGGTCTGGATCGGGCGGGCGATCGACGTCCGCGTCGAGCATGCGGGCCCCTATGCGCTGCGAGGGGTTGCCGCCACGTGACCGCGGCGCCATGACCGGGGCGCCATGACCGCGGCGCCCCCACTGCTCGTCATCGCCGGGGCCACGGCGACCGGCAAGACGGGGCTCTCGCTCGGCGTCGCCCGCGCGTTGCGTGCGGACGGGGTCGCCGCCGAGATCATCTCGGCGGATTCGCGGCAGGTCTATCGCGGGCTCGACATCGGCACGGCCAAGGTTCCCGCTGCGGATCGCGCCGGCGTGCCCCATCACGGTCTCGACCTCGTCGATCCGGACCAGCCGTTCTCGGTCGCCGACTTCGTCCGCCACGCACAGGGCGTGCTTGCGTCGATCGAGGAGCGTGGTGGCCTCGCGATCCTCGTCGGCGGGACCGGCCTCTACCTTCGAGCCGTCACCCGGGGTCTCGATCCGGACGCGCTGCCTTCCGACCGCGAGGTCCGGGCGCGGGTCGAGATCGCCCTCCGCGGTGGCGGCCTCGACGCAACCGCCGAACGGCTTCGATCGCTCGCCCCGAACCTGGCCGGTCGGACCGACCTCCGGAATCCACGCCGCGTCGCCCGCGCCCTTGAGATCGCCGAAATCGCCGGCGATCGGTCGCTCCCTGTGCCGCTGCCATACCCGGGCCGGATCGCGTGGATCGGCTTGACCGTGCGAGGCCCGATCCACGAGACCTGGATCGCAACCCGGGCGCGGGCGCAGTTCGACGCGGGCCTCGTCGAGGAGGCGCGAACGCTCCGCGAGCGCTGGGACCCGGCGCTGCCGGCGTTCTCCGCGATCGGCTACCGCGAGGCGTGGGCCCTGCTCGACGGTGATCTCGATCGCGAGACCGCGATCGCGCGTGATGTGGCCCGGAACGCCTCGTTCG
>JBBRNM010000001.1:0-95673 GCA_038230295.1 Candidatus Limnocylindrales bacterium | reverse complement strand
GAACCACAACAGGCCCTGCCCTCAGCGGACACGGCCCGAGCACGCCACAACCCCAACCATCCCTGGCGCCGCTACCCTCCAACCCGACCACGGTGACAAAGTCGCTGGCCGCCTAACGGTCAGAGTCGCTGTCCTTCGACAGCGCGGGTCAGCGATGCCCGCCGGGGCCGCGCGTGATCAGCGCGCCGAGGCCCACGCCGCCGAGGACCGTGGCAACCAGCTGGGGCAGCCCGGAGCCCTCCCATGGCTTTGGCGGCAGCCCGCCGAGGAACACGCCCGGGTAGAACGAGTACGGCACACCCGACCCGGTGACCCCGAACACTCCGTTGCTCCGGTCGCCGATCAGCCACGTGACCCCCCAGACCAGGAGGTACGCGCAGACGAACAGCCCGAGGACCCAGATGCCATTTCGCACGCTGTGATCCTAACGAGTCACTAGGCTGGTGCCGTGCCGAACGAGCGGGCGCCGGTCATCGTCGTGGTGGGCAGCGCGAACGTCGACCTGGTCGCGTATACGCCCCGAATCCCGGGTCCTGGCGAGACCGTCATCGGCGATCGGTTCTCGATCGGCTTCGGGGGCAAGGGCGCCAACCAGGCGGTCATGGCTCGCCGAGCGGGCGCGCGGGCCTGGCTCATCGCCCGCGTCGGGGATGACGCGTACGGTGGCATGACGATCACCGATCTCGACGCCGCAGGGGTCGAGACCCGCCACGTGGAGCGCGTGACCGCCGCGACGGGGGTCGCCCCGATCTGGGTAGAGCCCGATGGCACGAACCGGATCATCGTGATCCCCGGCGCGAACCACACCTGGCAGACGGGCGACGCCGCGGCCGCCGTCAGGGCGATCGACGACGTCGAGATCGTGGTCGGTCAGCTCGAGATCCCGCAGGCGGTGACCGCCGAGGCGTTCACGGCCGCCAAACGGCGGGGCGCCGTCACGATCCTCAATCCCGCGCCTGCCCAGCCGCTGCTCCCGGCGCTCCTGGCCGAGACCGACTGGATCATCCCGAACGAGGATGAGCTCGGGGTCTTGGCCGCGGCCGTCGGCGCCGACGCCGCATCCGTCGCGAGCCTCGGGGACCGGGCGCTTGCACTCGCCGCCGCCACGGGGACACGCGTCGTGGTCACGCTTGGCGCGAACGGAGCCCTGCTCGTCCGCGCCGATGGATCGGTTGTCCACGTCGCGGCGCCCGCCGTAGCCGCCGTCGACACGACCGGCGCCGGCGATGCGTTCATCGGCTCGTTCGCTACCGCGATCGCGCTCGGGCTTGACGAGCTGGACGCATTCGGCAACGCAGTCCGCTTCGCCTCCGCATCGGTCACGCTGCCCGGCGCACGGGGATCGCTCGTCGCCCGGGACGCCTACTCCGCGTCAGCGAGCTCCCAGCCCTCTGGTCCGGGAAGGAAAGGCACCTCGTCGAAGTAGCACCAGGCCCAGTCCTCACCGGGCTCGGCAGATCGCGCGATCGTGTGCTCGACCTCACGGGCGTGCCCGCTGGCATGTCGATTCGGGCTTTCGTCGCAGCAGCCGGTCCGACCGCAGATCAGGCACTGTCGAAGGTGCAGCCACGGGCTACCGAGCTCGACACACGTCTCGCACACCTCCAGCGGCGGAGGCACGTCCGTAATCGTTTCGAGGTGGTCGCAGACAGCGCTCATCGGTTCGAGGCGAATGGTCGCACGGGCGGCGGAAATGGGTCCACCCGCCCGGTCGATCAACAATTCGGCGCCTCGGCGCCAGCAGCCCTCGCTGCTATCCTCCCCGGCGGAGAGGTGCCGGAGCGGTTGAACGGTCCTGTCTTGAAAACAGGTGTGCGCAAGCACCGTGGGTTCGAATCCCACCCTCTCCGCCAGCGATCAGGCGATTTCATGGACGACCCACACGTTCGGGTCGAAGTAGACGCCCTGGTCGCCCTCGCGATCGATGTGGATCGGCGCGGCGGCGAACGGCAGGATGTAGTCGCCGCTGCCGGGAAACGTCGTTCCGGTCCAGCCCTCCCAGTCCGCGATGGAGCCGCGGATCGTCATCGCCCGCGGTGAGCCCCGGACAACGCGGGCACCGAGCCGGACGTGCAGCCGAATCCAGGCGTCGAACGGCAGGCCGTCGGGCCGGGTCCAAAACGCGTACCGCTCGATCGGGATCAGCGGAAAGCGCTCCTTGTCGGTCGGTCGGACACAGGCGATGACGGCGCCATAACCGCGGGTTCGGGCGTTGGCCTGCATCGCCCGGACCATCACGCCCCCGAGCTGGCGCCCTCGCCGTGCCGGATCGACCACGATCTGGATCGCGCCCAGCGTGTCGACCGTGGCGCCGTCGAGGAGGTCGCGGACGGTTCGGACGACCTGGTCGTCCCAGCCATCGGGCAGGCCGTCGTCGGTCGCGTCCCAGGCCAGCGGGGCGCTGTTGCTCGTTGCCGCGATCTCACCGGCCTCACCGAGGAGGACGAGCTGGAACTCGGGGAAGTCCTCGTCGAAGTGATGCCAGTGGCTGTCGGCCTGGGCATCCTGGAGCATGAACGTCGGCCAGACGGACCCGTTGAACTGGTGGGATGGCCGGATCAGGTCTGGCCGCTCGGCAAGCGTGACAAGCGTGTGGCCTTCCGGGAGATCGATCCCGAGATCGACCATGGTCAGGCCGGCGGCTCGATCGCGGCGACGCCCAGGTACGGCCGCAGGACCTCCGGGACGTCGACCCCGCCGTCGGGACGCTGGTAGGTCTCGAGGATGGCCGCCACGGTTCGAGGCAGAGCGAGTCCGGAGCCGTTCAGCGTATGCACCAGCTCGGGCTTCGCGCCGGGCTCGGGCCGGAAGCGGATGGCCATCCGGCGCGCCTGGTAGTCGCGGAAGTTCGAGCACGACGAGACCTCGAGCCAGCGCTCGACGCCGGGGGCCCAGACCTCGATGTCGTACTTCTTGGCCTGGACGAAGCCCATCTCGCGAGTTGACATCAGCAGGACCCGATACGCGAGGCCGAGACGCTGGAGCAGCTCCTCCGCCCGGCCGGTCATCCACTCGAGGGCGGCCGGCGAAGCTTCCGGCCGCTCGAACAGGACCATTTCGACCTTGTCGAACTGGTGGATGCGGAGGATCCCGCGGGTGTCCTTGCCGGCCGCGCCGGCCTCCCGCCGGAACGACGGGCTATAGGCCGCGTAGTGGATCGGCAGGTCGGCCGCCTCGAGGATCTCGTCGCGATGGAGGTTCGTCACGGGGACCTCTGCCGTGGGCACGAGATACAGCTCGTCGCGCGTCACGACGTACATCTGGTCTTCCTTGTCCGGGATGTTCCCGGTGCCCTTCGCAGACGCCGCGTTGACGACCGCCGGCGGCCAGATCTCGGTGAAGCCACCCTCGCGGGTGTGAACGTCGAGGAACCACGAGATCAGCGCCCGCTGGAGCGTCGACCCGAGTCCGCGATACACGGGAAACCCCGAGCCCGTGACCTTCGCGCCGCGAGCGAGGTCGAGGATCCCCAGCCGCTCGGCGACGTCCCAGTGCGGCAGCCGCTGCCAGGTCTCCCCGCCGGGCGGCGCATCGGCACCGACCTCTCCCGTGACGGGTTGCTCGCGCGGCAGGAGCTCGCCCCAGGTGCGGACGGTGACATTCGCCTCCTCGCCACCGATGGGCACGTCCGGGTCGGCGGGGTTCGGGATCCGCAGGAGGAGGTCCTCGAGCTCGGCTTCGACGGCCGCCATTTCCTCGTCGAGGGCGGTCAGGCGCGCGCCGATCTCGGTCGAGCGAGCTCGCAGGCCGGCGACCTCCGTCCCCCCCGGCGCGGCACCGGCCTTGATCGCCTCACCGACCTGCTTCGAGGCCGCGTTGCGCTCGGCCCGGAGGACGTCGCCCTGGCCCTGGAGGTCGCGGCGGCGGGCGTCGAGCGCGAGCGCAGCATCGACCGTCGACGGGTCCTCGCCCTTGTCGAGCGCGCCCTGGCGAACCCGATCGGCGTCCTCACGGAGACGGGCGGCACCGACGCTCATCGCGCCGCCTCGACGGGGGCGTCAGCGGGTTTGGCGGCGGGTTCCTCGGCGGCGAGTTCTTTGGCGGCCTCGCGCAGCCGGCCGAGGACGAACGTCGGGTCCAGACCGGCGAGGAGCCAGCCCGCCCGTGGCCCGTTCCGTCGCCCGAGGAAGGCGAGGTAGATGGCCTCGAAAGCTTTCCCGGCGGGCAGGTTCATCGTCGCAGCGGTGTCGAAGATCGCCGCCTGCCACGCGTCGCCGCCGCGCAGGCCGCCGGCGGAGCCGCCGGACCGCGGGGCTGCCCGTGCCGCGTCCACGGGGTTCGCCGCAGCAGCGAGGGCCGCGAGAGCGCCGAGGAACGGCCGCTGCGCGTCGTCGAGGGCCGCCGCTTCGTCCGGCAGCGTCGGGTGCACTTCCATGCGGGCTCGGTCCGGGGCATAGGCCTGGAGCCAGGCCCGGGCCGATCGGAGCCGCTCCTGCAGGATCAGGAGCTCCGCTGGTTCGAGGTCACTCCCCTTCTCGTCGCGAACGCGCTCGACGATGTCCACTCCCCGCACCTGGGCGAGCATCGCCAGGTGCGAGAACGCGGGTCTGAACCAGGCTGCCTCGGTGGCGACGTCGGCCCCAGGGTCAACGAGCGAGTACCGGAACATCGCCTCGTAGCCTGGTGGCAGCTCGCCCTTCACGTCGCGGCCCGACGCGGCCGCGGCCAGTCGATCGAACTCGTCGAACAGCCGCGGGATCGCGCCGGTGCCCTCGGGCTCGAACTCGATCGCCGTGTTCGGCTTCGGCCGCAGGAAGAGCAGCCGGAGCTGTTCGGCCGGCACCACCTCGACCATCTTCTGGGCGGAGGCGCCCTGGCCCTTCGAGGTCGACATCTTCCGGCCGCCGATGAGCAGGAACTCGTAGGGCACGTTGATCGGCGGTTCGCGCTCGAACACCTCGCGGGCGATCGCGTCGGAGCGGTCCCGCGACCCACCGGCCGTCGAGAGGTCCTTGCCGCACGGCTCGATCGTGACGCCGAACAGGCTCCACTGGGCCGCCCATTCGAGGTTCCAGGGCAGCTTCGCCCGCCCACCAAATGGCGAGACCCAGCCGGAGGTGCCGCAGCCGCGGGCCCACGTGACGAGGTCCGGCCGGCACTCGTACTGGACCCGGTCGCCGTCCCACGCGGTCACGATCGTCGTGCCGACTTTGCCGCAGGTCTCGCAGATGACGCTGAGCGGGTGCCACACGTCCGGGTGCTGGACGTTCGCGACGCGGCGATAGATATCGCGAACCGTCGCCGCCCGATCGAGCGCGATGCGGATGTAGGGATCGAGATCGCCCGCAGCGTAGTGCTCGCTCATCCAGTAGTAGCGATCCGGGTGGATCCCGAGGCCCGCAAACGTCTGGATGAAGGCCTCGGCGTGGTGGCGGGCGTACGACGCGTGGCCATCGCCGGCCTGATCGGGGATGGCCGACAGCGGCCGGCCCATCTCGCGATCGACGGCGTCGGGCGTCAGCAGCGCCTGGGCATCCATGGGATCGAGGTCGTCGATGCCGTACAGGAAGTTCGTGGCGATGTCGGCGGCCCGCAGCGCCCGGACGATCACGTCGAGGATGACGGGCCCGCGGAGGCTGCCGACGTGGACGGTGCCCGACGGCGTCTTCGAGTCGTTGATGACCTGTGGCCCCGACACCCGCGCGGCCAGCTCGTCAGACCAATCCATCCCCTGCTCCCGGCGCGCGTGGCGCGCGCTCCCTAGCTGATGGAGACGATCTTGTAGTCGATGTCGCCGGCCGGAACCTGGACGGTGACCTTCTCGCCCGACTTCCGGCCCAACAGGGCTCGCCCGACGGGGCTCTCGTTGCTGATCCGGCCCTCGGTCGGGCGGGCCTCCGTCGAGCCCACGATCGTGAACGACTGCTTGCCGTCCGGGCCGTCGACCTTCACGGTCGATCCGATCTGGACGTGGTCGTTCGTGTGGTGCTCGTCGATGATCGTCGCGTTCTTGATGAGCGCCTCGAGCGTCTGGATTCGACCCTCCACGAACGCTTGCTCGTTCTTGGCGTCCTCGTACTCGGCGTTCTCGCTCAGATCGCCGTGCTCCTTGGCGTCGTGGATGCGCTGGGCGATCTCGGGACGGCGCACGGAGACCATCTCCTCGAGCTCCTTGCGAAGCTTCTCGAGA
Source organism: Candidatus Limnocylindrales bacterium (assembly GCA_038230295.1). Classification (GTDB taxonomy): domain Bacteria; phylum Chloroflexota; class Limnocylindria; order Limnocylindrales; family CSP1-4; genus UBA5189. The sequence goes on along the minus strand of JBBRNM010000001.1, from coordinate 89,543 downwards.
CCGTCCTTGCTGATGTAGGTTGGCTTGTTGTTCACGGCGGGTTCGTACCCCCCATAAGGAAAGAACCCCAGCCCTGCGCGAGTCCTCCGCAGGCTGGAGTTCGAGTGTGGCCGCGTAGCGTACTGCGGCCCCTGAGGGGTGTCAAAGCTCGCTCACCGACTCGCGGACAGCTCCAGCAGGCGAGCCTTCACGCGCCCGAGCGCGCCTCGATCGGCGACCGCGATGAAGACCGTGTCGTCCCCGGCGATGGAGCCTTCGACTTCCGGCCAGGACGCCCGGTCCAGCGCGGCGGCGATCGCGTGCGCCGAGCCCGGCAGGGCCCGCACGACGAGCAGCAAGCCGGCCTCGCGGACCTGGACCGGGAGATCGCCGAGGAGCCTCTTGAGCCGGTCCTCACCGGAGACCTCCGCCTCGACGAGGCGCGGCGGCAGGACGTAAACGCGCGTCGCGGCACGGCCGCCCTTGGCGAGCCCGAGCTCCTTCACGTCGCGACTGATCGTCGCCTGCGTGGCACGCAAGCCGCGCTCCCGGAGGGCCGCGGCGAGCTCCTGCTGGGTTCGGATCGGGCGCTGTTCGACGAGGTCACGGATCGCTCGCTGGCGGAGCTGCTTCATGACCTCCATGGGTCGATCAGCGATCCCAGAGTCCCAGCCAGGCGACCACGATCACGGCGGCAAACACGATTCGATAGGCGATGAAGACCGTCGTGGGGTTCGTGCGCAGGAAGCGCAGCAGGAACGCGATCGCGATAAACCCGAAGGTGGCCGACGTCACGACCCCGACGACAAGCTCGTTCACCTGGGCACCGCCGAGGTTCGCCCCGACGAGCGTCCGCGCCTTCCAGAGGCCCGCCCCGGCGATGACCGGCACGGCCATGAGGAAGCTGAAGCGGGCCGCCGCCTCGCGCTTCAGGCCCAGGAGGAGCCCGGCCGCGATCGTGATGCCGGAACGGGAGGCCCCGGGGAAGAGCGCGAGCGCCTGGGCCGCACCGATCGTGACCGCGTCGCGGAGGACCATCCCGTCGAGGCCCTTCGCCTGGGTTCCGCGCCGCTCGCCGAGCCACAGGAGCGTTGCCCCGACGAGCACGAAGATCGCGATCCACTGGTAGTGCTCGCGGAACGTCTGGTCGAAGAAGCCCTCGAAGGCTGCTCCGAGAATCGCTGCGGGGATCACCGACACGACCAGCAGCCAGGCGAGTCGGCGCTCCGGATCGTCGCCGATGCGGCGATCCCGGATGGATGCCAGCCACGCCCCGAGGATCTCGATGAGGTCGCGCCAGAAGTAGACGAGCAGGGCGACGAGCGTGCCCATGTGGAGCATCACGTCGAACGCGGCCGAATCGATGAACGGGTCTTTCCAGCCGAGCAGGCGCGGGACGAGGATCAGGTGCGCGGACGACGAGATCGGCAAGAACTCGGTCAGGCCCTGGACGATCCCCAGGATCGCGGCATGGATCAGCGCTTCCACGGGTGGCTCCTGGCGGCGGCCGGGTCAGCCCGACCGCGGGGGTCTCTGGCCTAGCGGATGAAGAGCGGCGCGAGGACGAGGGTGATGGTGGCCAGCAGCTTCACGAGGACGTGGAGCGACGGTCCGGCGGTGTCCTTGAAGGGGTCGCCGACGGTGTCGCCGACGACCGCGGCGGCGTGGGCGTCGGTCTTCTTTCCGAGCACGTTGCCCGCGATGTCCTTGAGGTTGCCCGACTCGATGTACTTCTTCGCGTTATCCCAGGCCCCGCCGCCGTTGTTCAAGACGGTCGCGAGGAGCACGCCGGCGATCGTCCCGACCATCAGCATGCCCGCGACCGCCTCGTAACCGAGGAGGAGGCCGACGATGATCGGCGTGGCAACTGCAACGACGCCCGGCGCGATCATCTCCCGCAGCGCCGCGCGGGTCGTGATGTCGACGACGCGGGCGTAATCGGGACGCTGGGAGTAATCCATGATTCCGGGCATCTCCCGGAACTGGCGGCGAACCTCGACGATGATCGCCTGGGCCGTCGTGCCAACTGCTCGGATCGCGAGCGACGAGAAGAAGTACACGAGCATCGCGCCCATCAGGGCGGCGATGAATACGTTCACGTTGGCGAGGTTGACGGAGGTCAGCAGCGAGCCGGCCTCGCGGGTGCCCGCTGCGATCTGTCGACCGAGGATCAGGTTGACCTTGTCGATGTAGGCGCTGAACAGCAGGAACGCCGCGAGCGAGGCTGAGGCGATCGCGTAGCCCTTGGTCAACGCCTTCGTCGTGTTGCCAACGGCGTCGAGGCGGTCGGTGATCTCACGGGCGCCGGCCTCGGCGCGGCTGAACTCGGCGATGCCGCCGGCGTTGTCGGTGATCGGCCCGAACGTGTCCATCGCCAGGATGTAGGCCGTCGTCATGAGCATGCCCATGGTCGCGACGGCTGTCCCGAAGATGCCGCCCACGTCCTTGCCGTCGGCGTTGACGATGTGCGCCGCGGAACCAAGCGCGTGGCTCGCGAAGAGCGCGATACCGATCGTGATTGCCGTAACGAAGGTCGTCTCGAACCCGACCGCCATGCCCGAGATGATGTTCGTCGCAGGACCTGTCCGGGACGCCTCGGCGATCTCGCGCACCGGGCGGTAGGTGCCGGCGGTGTAGTACTGGGTGATGTAGACGAACGCGACGCTCGTCGCGAGACCGACGACTCCGGCGCCGAAGAAGTACACCCACACCGGCAGCCCGGACGGCGCATTGCCGTTCGTCTGGAGCATGACGTTCGTCACGAGCAGCAATGCAGCGGCGGACAGGATCGTCGTCACCCAGTAGCCGCGATTGAGCATGTTCATCGGGTTCTCGTCTTCGCGGCCGCGGACGAAGAAGATGGCGACGATCGTGGACAGCAGGCCGAACGCGCGAACGACGAGCGGGAAGAAGATCCACGCCTCGGGATGTGGCCAGCCGGCCGCAAGCGCGATGGCGTACACGCCGACGCCGAGGATCATCGCTCCGATGTTCTCGGCGGCGGTGGACTCGAACAGGTCGGCGCCACGGCCGGCGCAGTCGCCGACGTTGTCGCCGACGAGATCGGCGATGACGCCGGCATTTCGCGGGTCGTCCTCGGGGATCCCGGCCTCGACCTTGCCGACGAGGTCCGAACCGACATCCGCCGCTTTCGTATAGATGCCGCCGCCGAGCTGGGCGAACAGGGCCACGAAGGAGGCACCGAAGCCGAACCCGACGATCAGGAATGGCGCGTCGTGCGTCGCCTGGCCACCGGCCAGGCCGCCGAACAAGCTGAAGATCCCGTACACGCCGAGCAGCGACAGGGAGACGACGAGGAACCCCGAGACGGCTCCGCCGCGCATCGCCACCTGGACCGCCTCGACGACGCTGCGGCGCGCCGCTGCGGCCGTGCGAACGTTCGCCTTCACGCTGATGAACATGCCGATGATCCCGGAGGCCATCGAGCAGGCGGCGCCGACCAGGAACGCCAGGCCGGTCCGCCAGCCGAGGTCGATGCCGAACGTGCCGGTATCGGCGACCTGCTTGGTTTCGAAGATCGTGATGATCGCGCCGATGACCACCGCGCCGACGATCGCGAGGATGCCGATCGTCGTGTACTGCCGCCGGATGAACGCCACCGCGCCTTCGAAGATCGTTCCGGCGACATCCTCCATCGCCTTGGTCCCCGTGTCCCTCGAGAGAACGTCGCGGGCGAGGTAGATCGCGAACAGCACGGCGATCAGGCCCGCCGGCAGGATGATCAGCTGCAGCTGACTGGCGTCCATCGGGTTGAGGGGTCCTCCAAGGTGTCTGGGCGGTGTCGGGCTCGCGGCGCAGGCCGCGACGCCGGTCTTCGTCGGGAAGTGGCCGGAGGCCGGTTCATTCGGTGCTCGAAAACCACATCGGAACGCACCGAAGCCACCCTAGGCGGGCCGGGCGGAGTGTAGCAATGGCCCTCCGACGGGGTCAAATGGGCCGCGACCCAGCGGGCCCTATACACTCCCGCTCTTGTGACCCAACGACCCGCGCTCGGTTGCCTGTTCGAGGTGGTCGAGACCCTCGTCCTGACCCTCGTGATCTTTCTCGGCATCCAGACTTTCGTCGCCCAGCCGTACAAGGTCCAGCAGGGCTCGATGGAGACGACGCTCCTGCCCGACCAGTACGTGCTCGTCGACAAGCTCACCCCGCACTGGTCGCCCTACACCCGCGGCGACATCGTCGTCTTCGATCCGCCGGCGAGCTGGTCGCAGGGCAACGGCGTGCCCTTCATCAAGCGGATCATCGGCCTGCCGGGTGACCGCGTAGAGCTGCGCGACGGCAAGGTCTTCGTGAACGGCAACGAGCTCAACGAGCCATACATCTTCAAGGACAACGGCGTTCCCCAGACCACCGACCCGGCGGTGGGCGGCCTGGCGACATGGCTCGTACCGGACGGCGACCTGCTCGTCTTCGGCGACCACCGGAGGGATTCGGCGGACTCCCGCGAGTTCGGCGTGATCGAGATCTCGAAGGTGATCGGCCGGGCGTGGCTCCGCTACTGGCCGTTCGACACCTTCGGCATCCTGCCTACGCCCGCGCACCCGGAGCTCAGTCCCAGCCCGAGCCCATGAACCTCGCCCTCGTGGCCGTCGCGCTGGCGGTTGGGGCGGGCGCTGTGATCGCCGTCTCCTCGCGAGACCTGCGGGCCGCGTTGAACGGACTGGCGCTCGTGGTCGTGGGGAGCGCGTTTCTCGTCGACCCGCTGCCGTCGCCCGCGACGCTCGGCGTTCGGATCGTCGGTGGCCTGCTCGTCGTCGCGATCCTTCGGGCGCTCCTGCCCGAGGCGGCACCCGATATCGATCCCGGCTCGCGGTTCGGCTGGCCGGCTGAGAGCCTGATTGCATGCGCCGCCGGCCTCGGCGGCCTCGGCATCGCGGCTGCCCTTGCCGCGACGCCGACCGGCGGGGTCGAGGCCGCTCCCCCGACCACCGCCGCGCTGACGGTGGGGTTCCTGAGCACCGGGACGGCGATGGCAATTGCCGCTGTTGGTGCCACGCCGGCGGCACTCGGCCGGTCCGGCGCGCGTCGGGCGATCGGGCTGGTGCTGATCGTGCAGGCCGCGATCCTGCTTCGAACGGGGCTTGCCGGGCCGCCTGGAGACTTCGAGCAGCTCGCGGTGGTCGGACTGCTCCTGGGCGCCGCGGCGGCCGGCGTGGCGCTCGCGCGTGTCGGGGAGCCGTCGGCTCAGTCCCTCGACGAGGCGGGCTGACCGGCGCGCCGTGAACCGGATTGCCGAGCCGTGAACCTACTCGCCCTCATCCTCGTTCCCCTGGTCGGCGGGCTCGCGACAGTGCTGCTCATGTCGGTTCGGCGGACCCTCGCGACGAGCCTTGGCCTGGCGACGGCCGTGATCACGGCCACGCTCGCGCTTGGAGTCACGAGCGACGACGCGGTGGCGATCGGAGGCCAGGCCCTGGTCGGCTCGAACGTCGTCCGGGTGGTCGCCCTGGGCTGGTCGCTCGGGACGCTCGTCCTCGGGCTGCTCGAGGTGGAGATCGGGCGCCGGCGCGTCGTCACCGGCCCGGCGCTGCTGGCCCTCGGCGTCGGCGTCCTGGCCCTCGCGATCGACGACGCGACAACGTCGTTCGCTGCGCTCGCCGGGGGCGGCGTCGGAGCGATCGTCATCCCCAGCCTCGGCGGCTGGGTCCACGGACGCGAGGATCCGTGGCGCCTGCGGACGGCGATCCGCGGATCGTGGGCCGTGATCGGCTCCTCGCTGCTGGCGCTCGTCGTCGTGGCCTGGGCGGCGTCGCCGGCGGGCCCGCTCCGCAATGGGCCGCCAGCCGGGGATCCGGCAGCGCGAGCAGCCGCCGGGCTCGCGCTCCTCGGGATCGTGGCCGCCGTCGCGATCCGGATGGGCCTGATTCCGGCGCACGTCTGGGCGGCCCGCTTCATCGAGGGCGTGTCGCCGCTGGCGGTCCCGGCGTCGCTGGTCTGGGGCTCCGCGGCGTTTCTGCTGGTCGCGCTCGGCTGGGGCCAGGTGGCGATGGGACCGGGCATGGAAGGCGATCTCGAGCGGCTGGCGATCATCGTGGTCGGCGTCACGAGCATCCTGCTCGGGGGCCTCGCCGCGACGCTCCACGACGACGTCGAGCACGTCCTCGGCTACTCGATCCTCCAGGATGCCGGTCTGGCCGTCCTGGCCTTCGCTTCGCTCCACGCGGAGGCGGCGGATGCCGCTCGGAACTGGCTGATCGCATCGGCGATGCTCAAGACGGCGCTCGCCGCATGGGTGGCTGCGGCCCGATCGACGTTCGGCGTCCACCGGCTCGTCGACCTCCGCGGCTGGATCTCGGGGTCACCGCCGCTCGCCGTCGGCCTCGGCCTGATCGCGCTTGGCGCGGTTGGCCTGCCGGGGATGGCGATCTTCTCGGCGCGGGTGGCCCTCGTCGACGGCGCCTTGTCGGGCCCGCTCGGGACGCTCGTCCTGCTGGCGGCGCTCACACCCGTCATCTACCTCGGCCGGATCATCGTCGTCGGACTCGGCCGGCCCGGGAGAGCCGTCGCCGGGGCGGCATCATGGCGCCCGCGCTGGACGGGCGGCCGTGCGGCGGGCTGGTCGAGCGGGTCGGTCCGGGAGATCGCTCGCGCGCTGCCGGCGGAGCTGCGGGCGAACCGGGCGCCGCTGGTTGCCCTCGGCGTCGTCATCCTCGCCGCCGTCGGCTTCGGCGTCGCTGTAACCGGCGCCGCCGCCTGAACGGCGTCCGCCGAGGGGCCGGTCGGGCTGCCGAAGGGGGGATCAGTCCTCGGGGGCGAGGGCCCAGCGATCGATCTCGCGGTCGTAGTCGAGCAGCTCGGCCGCGGTGAACCACAGGGCGACCTCGGTGGTCGCGGTCTCCGACCCGTCCGAGGCGTGGATCAGGTTCTGCGCCGTCTCGAGCGCGAGATCGCCCCGGATCGTGCCGGGAGCGGCCTCGGCGGGTCGGGTCGCGCCCACCATCGATCGGACCACGGCGATCGCCAGGGGACCCTCGAGCACCATGGCGACGAGCGGGCCCGAGGTGATGAACGCCAGAAGACCTTCGAAGAATGGCTTGCCTTTGTGGACCGCGTAGTGGCGCTCCGCGAGCGACCGGTCCACGCGGACGAGCTTGAGGCCGACGAGCTTGAGGCCGCGCTCCTCGAACCGGGCGAGGATGCGGCCGACAAGCAGGCGCTGGACCCCGTCGGGCTTGATCAGTACGAGCGTTCGTTCGGTCACGAGGCCTCCACGAGCATGGGGATTCAGGATTCCTTGTGGGGCATCGGACGGTCGAGCCAGTCGGCGGTGCGAGCGAAGGCCGCCTCGGCCTCGATGTGACGGCCGAGCAGCCGCTGCGCATCGCCGCGGATGAGCTCGGCCGCAGGCTCACGTCGGAGGCTGATCGCGTCGAGGACCGCCGGGGCGAGGGTCGGATCGATCCGGAGGACGAGGGACAGCCGGACCAGGGCCCGTTCGACGTCTGTCGACAGCTCCGCGCGACCCTGGGCGAGCTCGAGCAGCGGATCGATGTCGACCGACGGCCCGGAGCCCGCGGACGCACCCTGCGCCGCCGCGGCTCCGTCCGGCCAGAGCTCGGGATCGGTCGAGTCGAGGACCTCCCGGGGACCGGGCACAGTCCTGACGGTGGGTGACGTCCCGGGGTGCTGCCGGCCCACCGGCGTTTCCCGTGACAGGCCTCGCCGATCCAACGGTGGGGTCTGGTGAGCGCGACGCGCGGCGTCTCCTCCAGGGCCGGCCTCGCCGAACAGTGTTTCGGTCGTCACCGCATCGCCACCGAGCGAGGGCCAGAACGCTCGCCGGGGCATGCCCGCGAAGAGCGCATCGACGGTGGCCGCGTCGGGTGGTCCGAGGCGATCCATCAAGTTCCTCGCCTCGGCGGGCCGGCCGTCCGCCGCGGCGGCTTCCGCGGCGACGCACAGGGCGATTGGGTCGTCGCCGCCGGCGTCGAGATGCGCCCGGGCCGCCGCAGCTGCGTCCTCCAGGTCACCGGAGCGCCAGCGCGCCTCGGCCAGCGACGCTCGGCCTGCCAGGTCGAGGAGTCCCCGCCGCTCGAGATCCTCGAGCTCGGATCGCGCGAGGACGAGCATCCCGACGCGCAGGTGGAGTCGGGCCAGGCGAGCCTCGCCGTCGAGGTCCATCGCCACAGCGGCGGGCGTCACGCCACTCATGTCGGCAGACGGAGCCGACGGTCGAGGTTGCGCAGGTTCCGCCCCGGGGCGACGACGGCGAGCCGCAGGACATCGTCGTGAATCAGATCGCGCGAGACACGGTGGACGTCCTCCGCGGTCACGGCCTCGACCGCGGCCAGCGCCTCGTCGAGCGTCAGGACCCGCTCGTGAAGTGCCTCCTGGCCACCGATCCAGGCCGCGAGGTGACGGGTCTCGTCCATTCGCAGCTCGAGCCCCCCGGCGAGGTAGGTCTTGGCCTTCTCGACCTCCGGCTCGGGCACGGGTTCGTCGCGAAGCCGCCCCAGCTCGACGAGGATGGCGTCGAGCGCCCGGCCGATCTTCGCGGGGTCGACGCCGGCGTTGACCTCCAGGGAGCCCGCATCGGCGTATTCGACGATCCCCGAGCTCACGTCGTAGGCGAGCCCGGCACGGTCGACGAGCGACAGGAACAGCCGGCTGCTCATGCCGTCGCCGAGGACCGTGTTCAGGACGGCGAGGGCCCAGCCATCTGGATGGTCGCGCTGGAGGGCCGGCACGCCCAGGCTGATCTGGGCCTGGGTCGTGTCGCGGCGCCCGACGAGGATCCGCTCCCCGGCGGGCAAAGTCGGCGAGGCCTTGAAACCATGGACGGCGCCGTTGCCGCGCCCGAAGGCCTGGGACGCAAGCTCAACAGACTCTTCGTGCGACAGGTCGCCGGCGACGGCCACGACCGTGTTCACCGGCCGGTATCGCGAGCCCCAGAACGCCCGGATCGTCGCTTCGGGGAGGGAGCGGACGGCAGCCTCGTCGCCGCAGATCTCGCGGCCGAGCGCGCCGTCCCCGAACATCGCCTGCTGGAAGAGGATCTGGCAGTACTCCGCGGGGTCGTCAAGGTAGCCGCGGATCTCCTCGACGATGACGTCGCGCTCGCGATCGATCTCTGTCCGGTCGAGGGCCGGCCGGCAGATCAGCTCGCCGAGGACCTCCATCGCCCGCGCGGCCTCGCGTCCGGGCACGCGAGCCCAGTAGACGGTGGACTCTCGATCCGTCGCGGCGTTGAACGAGCCGCCGACACCCTCGATCGCCTCGCTGAGGGTCCGCGTCGACGGAAAGGCCTTTGTGCCCTTGAACGTGAGGTGCTCGAGGAAGTGGGCGACACCGGTCTCGCCGGGATCCTCGGCGCGCGAGCCAGCCAGCACGTAAGCCGCAATCGACACGGAGCGCGCCGCGGGCAAGCGGGCGCTGATCACCCGAGGCCCCTCGGGCAGCACGGTCCGTTCAAACATCGCGGCGATGGTACAGGAGGCGAATCGAACGGCCGGCGCCCGAGGGACGCCGGCCGCGGATTTCGCGCGGTAGACCCGGGATCAGGCGATCACTTGGGCAGGAGCGCCTGGATCCAGTTCTGCAGGAAGAACACGACGAAGGCGATCGAGACCACCCACATGAGCGGATGGACGTCGGCCATCTTGCCGCGCACGACCTTGATGAGGACCCACGAGATGAAGCCAGCGCCGATGCCGACCGTGATGTCGTAGGTCAGGGGCATGAGGATCATGGTGAGGAGGGCCGGGAAGCCGTCCTCGATGTCGGCCACGTTGATGTCCTTCACCTGGGTGAACATCAGGTAGCCAACGATCACGAGAGCCGGAGCGGTCGCGACGCCCGGGATGATCCCCGCGAGCGGCGCGAGCAGGATCGCGAGCAGGAACAGGACACCGGTGACCACGGACGCGAAGCCCGTCCGCGCGCCGTCGGCGACGCCTGCAGCGCTCTCGATGTAGGTCGTGTTCGAGGACACGCCGCCGAGGCCACCCACGGCGGCCGCGATGCTGTCGACGATCAGGACCCGGCCCACGCCCGGGACCGAGCCGTCTTCCTTCGCGAGGCCGGCCTCGGCGGCGACGCCGGTGACCGTGCCCATCGTGTCGAAGAAGTCGGTCAGCATGATCGCGAAGATCACGAGGATCGCGGTGAGCAGCGGCAACGTGCTGAACACGTTGCCGATGTCGAACGAGCCGAGCGTCGAGAAGTTTGGCGTCAAGGTCAGGCCGGCGGGCACCTTCGTGACGCCGGCCGCCAGGGCGACGAGCGTCGTGCCGAGGATCGAGATGACGAGGGCGGCCCGGATCCGGCGAGCCCACAGGATCGCGGTGAGCGCGAGGCCGAAGAGGAAGACGAACTGTGCGGCCGTCGTCGGGAACGAGACGGTGACAAGCGTTCCGGCGCAGACCGGAAGCGGCACGAACGGCGAGCAGCCCGACTGGACCAAGCCGCCGTTGGCGAAGCCGATGAACAGGATGAACAAGCCGATGCCGGCGCCGATCGCTCGCTTGAGCGCCAGCGGGACGGCGTTCATGACGGCTTCCCGGAAGCCCACGAGGACGAGCAGGGTCACCGCGAGGCCCTCGAGCACGATGACGCCCATCGCGCCCTGCGGGGTCAGGCCGCGACCGGTGAGGCTGAAGGCTACGATGGCGTTGATGCCCAGACCGGCGGCCAGCGCGAACGGGTAGTTCGCCCAGGCGCCCATCGCGATCGTCATGATGCCGGCGATCAGGGCCGTGCCGGCCGAGAGCGCGATCCGTCCAGGATCATCTGCGGCGAGCTTGAACCCGTCGCCAAGGATGCTCGCGTTCAGGAAGACGATGTAGACCATGACCATGAAGGTGGTCAGGCCGCCACGAGCCTCCGTCAAGAGGTCCGTGCCGCGCTCGGCGAACTTGAAATAGTCGGCGATCATGCCGCCGCCCCCACCACGTTCTGGCCGCTCAGCGGCCTCCGCAGTCGTCACTCGAACCAGTCCCTCCTCCGCGAGGCGCGCCGGCCCAGGGTGGACGCGGGCCACGCCTCTCCCTCATCTCGGATGCGTCAGCCGGATCCGAGCCTCGGCCGATGGTAGTCCGACGGCAGCAGCGTTTTCTGCCCCGTTAACGGGCTATTCGTCGCCCTGGTCGAGGGCCAGCAGCTCCATCTGCACGAAGCCGGACGTGTCGAACGCGAGCTGCCGCGGCTCGAACGGGGAGGTCGCGCCGTCGCCGCCGGGCGCGAACTCAACGATCACGGATTCGTCGCCCTGGACGAGGGTGTAGACGAGGAGCTGGTCGGGCCGCGTCGTGAAATCGAGATGCTCGAAGGAGTCGACGTTCACGGTGATCGCGATCGGGGTGAAATACGTCGAGACCTCGGGCTGGTCGACGACGATCCGCTCGACCCAGCCGGTCCCGTGCGACACGATCTCGCGCCCGCGCAGGTAGCGGTAGCTCACCGTCTGCTTGAGGAGCGGCCGCAGGAGGTTGAGCATGTCCTCGCGCGTCGTCACCACGCCCTGGTTCACGAAGAACTTGGCCGGCGGGCTGATGGACACGGGCTCCTCCTCCGGGGCACTCGGGGGCGGGCGGAACGACGGCGATGGTACTCCACGCCGCCAGCCGGCTGAAGACCCGACGCTGAAGACCCCTGAATGCCCACGCGTATGATCGGGCCATGCTCCTCGCGGTCGATATCGGCAACACCAACATCACGATCGGATGCTTTCGGAACGGCATCCTGATCGCGACGCGCCGCGCCGCCACGGTCACCGGCGCCACTGCAGATGAGCTGGAGCTGCTGCTCGAGGGCCTCCTCCGTCTCGATGACGCCGCGTTCGCCGACGTGTCCGGGATCGCCTGCGCCTCGGTCGTCCCGGCTCTCACCGCGAGCCTCGAGGCGGTCGCCGACCGTCGGCAGCGGCCGTTGCTGATCGCCGGAGTGGGCACGGTCCCCCTGCCGGTTCGGACCGACCGACCGGGTGACGTCGGCGCGGACCGGCTCGTGAATGCGCTGGCCGCGGGACGCCTGTACGGGACGCCGGCCGTGGTGGTCGACTTCGGAACCGCGACCACCTTCGACTGCGTCGCCGCGGATGGCGCGTATGTCGGCGGTGCGATCGCGCCGGGGCTGGAGCTGGGCCTGGAGGCGCTCGCTGCGCGAACCGCGAAGCTGCCCCGGATCGAGCTGCGGACGCCCGACCGGGCCATTGGCCGCGATACGGTTTCGGCGATGCAGAGCGGCACGATCTTCGGCTACCAGGCCCTCGTCACCGGGCTGCTGTCGCGCATCCGACGCGAGCTGTCCGACGCCAGCGGGGTCACGCCGGCCGACGTCCAGGCCATCCTCACGGGCGGGCTCTCCGCGGCACCCTGGGCGGCGGCCCTGGAGGGCATCGACGCGATCGATCCCGACCTTACCCTCAAGGGCCTCGCGATCCTCCACGCCGAGGTCGCGGGCGGCCAGCCCCTCGAGCTCGGCCTCCCGTGACCGGCCACCGGCTGGAAGGTCGGCTCATTGGCCTCGGCGTTACCGGCTCCATCGCCGCCTACAAGGCGGTCGAGCTGCTCCGCCTGCTGACCGCGGAGGGCGCCGACGTGGTGGTCCTCCTCTCCCCGTCCGCCACGAAGTTCGTCGGGCCGCTGACCTTCGCGGCATTGTCGCGCCACCCCGTCGAGTCCGAGCTCCTCGACCTCCTGCCCGATGGGCGGATCGGCCACATCGTGGTCGGCGACTCGGCCGATGCGATCGTCGTCGCTCCCGCGACCGCGCACTGGCTCGGAGCGATGGCCAACGGCCTGGCCGGCGACGTGGTAACCGCCGCCTGCCTCGCGACCAGTGCTCCCGTCGTCGTCGCGCCGGCGATGGACGGCGACATGTGGACCCACCTGGCGACGGTCGCCAACGTAGCCCGGCTGACCGCCTTCGGCTATTCGATCGTGCCGCCTGATGCGGGACCCCTCGCGTCGGGTCAGTCAGGCACCGGGCGGCTCGCCGACCTCACCCGGATCGTCGATGCCGTCGTCGCGGCGGTCGGCTCCCGGCCGGTCCGCCAGCCGGATCCGGACAGCCGCCCGCCAATTCGCGATGCGCGACCCCGCGAGGCGGATCTCCTGGGGCGGCACGTCGTCGTCACCGCCGGCGGAACCCGCGAGGCCATCGATCCGGTGCGCTACATCGGCAACCGCTCGAGCGGCAGGATGGGCGTCGCCGTCGCGACGGCCGCCCTCGATCGTGGTGCGCGGGTCACGCTGCTGGCCGCGGCGGTCGAGGTTCCCCTCCCACCCGAGGCCGCCACGATTCGGGTGGAGACCAGCGGGGAGCTGCGAGGCGCCCTGCTCCGGACGCTTTTCGGCTCCGGCGAGCGGCCCGCCGACGCGCTCGTGATGGCTGCAGCGGTCTCCGATTTCGCGCCGACGAATCCTTCGGACCTCAAGCTGCGACGCGCGGACGCGCTGAGCCTCGAGCTCGCGGCAACGCCGGATCTCCTCGCCGAGGTCGGCCGCATCGTTCGGGGCCTGGACGCGATCGGCGAACGGAACCGCGAGCCGGTCGAACCGGCCCCGGTCCTCGTCGGCTTCGCAGCCGAGACCGGCTCGATTGCGCGGGCGGCCGAGAAGCTGGCCTCGAAGGGGGTCGACCTCCTCGTCGCCAACGATGTCTCGGAAGCCGGATCGGGGTTTGGGACGGAGACGAACCGGGTGACGATCCTCGACGCCGCCGGCGCCCGCGAGGATCTCCCGTTGCTGACGAAGCGCGAGGTCGCCGACCGGATCCTCGACCGCGTAGCGGCGGCGTTGGACGCTCGCGACGCCGCGGTGCAGACTGCCGGAACGCACGGGAGAGCCTGACGAGTGAGCGCATCCAGCGACCCGGTGAAACGGGTCACGATCTCGGACATCGGTCGGATGTTTGCGGACGGCGAGCGCATCCCGATGCTGACCGCGTACGACTACCCCACCGCTCGCATCCTCGACGACGCGGGGATTCCGATGTTGCTCGTCGGCGATTCGGTCGGCCAGGTCATGCTCGGCTACGAGACGACCGTCAGCGTCACGATGGACGAGATGCTCCATCACACCCGGGCCGTCTGCCGTGGTGCGCAGCGGGCGATCGTGATCGGCGACATGCCGTTCCTCTCCTACGCGACGACCGAGGAGGCGCTCTCGAATGCCGGCCGGTTCATGCGCGATGCCGGCGCCCAGGCAGTGAAGATCGAGGGCGGCGTCCGCAGCGCCCGAATCGTCGAGGTGATGGTCAAGGCCGGCATCCCCGTGATGGGGCACATCGGCTGGACCCCCCAGTCGCAGCACAGCCTCGGCGGCAAGGTTCGGGTCCAGGGCAAGACGCGTGACGCGGCGCGGTCGCTGCTCGCGGACGCCGTCGCGATTCAGGAAGCGGGCGCCTTCGCGATCGTCCTCGAGCTCGTCCCGGAGCAGCTCGCCGCGCTCATCACGTCGCGCCTCCGGATCCCGACGATCGGGATCGGGGCCGGTGTCGGCTGTGCCGGCCAGGTCCAGGTCGTGACGGACCTCATCGGCCTCGGTGACTTCTCGCCGAAGCACGCGAAGCGCTACGCCGACGTCCAGGGCGCGATCGCGACGGCGGCGCGCGATTGGGCCGCCGACGTCGCCGCCGGCCGGTTCCCCGGGCCCGAGCAGACGGTTCGGATGGACGACGCGATCCTCGACGAGGCGCTTGGCCGCACGCCCGACGATCGGGCGACGCCCGAAGGCCGCATGACATCCGCCGGCATCCCGCTGGACCGCGACCTCTGACACTGGAATCCTCGGGCCGATGGCGTCGCGGAGCTCCGCCTCGGACCTCGGAGAGCGAACGCCGGCCCGATGACTGAGGTTGCCGGCACGATGGTTCTCCGCACGCGCAAAGAGCTTCGTCGCGAGCTGGCCCAGACGGCCCGGCCGGTCGGGCTCGTGCCGACGATGGGCTGGCTCCACGACGGGCATCGGGCGCTCATCCGCCAGGCCCGCGCCGAGTCGGCCACGACCGTCGTCACGATCTTCGTCAACCCGCGCCAGTTCGGGGACCCGAGCGACCTCGATCAATACCCTCGCAACGAGGCCCGCGACATCGCGATCTGCGAGGCCGAGGGCGTCGACATCGTCTTCGCGCCGTCCGTCGAGGAGATCTACCCGCCCGGCTCCGACACGACGGTCTCCGTCGGTGCGCTCGCCGAGGTCCTCGAGGGCGCCGCACGACCCGGCCACTTCGACGGCGTCGCGACGGTGGTCGCGATCCTCTTCGATCTCGTCGGCGCCGAGCGGGCGTATTTCGGCCAGAAGGACGCCCAGCAGGTCCTCGTGATCCGGCGCATGGCCGCCGATCTTGCGATTCCGACCGAGGTCGTGGGCTGCCCGACGGTCCGCGAGCCCGACGGACTCGCACTCTCCTCTCGGAACGTCCACCTTTCGGCCGAGGAGCGAGCGGCGGCGCCGGTGCTCCGGCGGGCGCTCCTCGCAGCCCGCTCCCGCTGGGAGGCCGGCGAGCGCGATGGCGCTGCGATCCGCGCCGCGATGCGAGAAACCATCGCGTCCGAGCCACGGGCGAACGTCGAATACGTGGCCGTCGCCGACGCGTCGACCCTGACGGAGCTCGACCGCGTCGATGGGCCGGCGCTCCTGTCCCTCGCCGTTCGTTTCGGGACGACGCGGCTCATCGACAACGAGCCGCTCGCGTAGTTCAGGCGACCTCGGTTGCGACGGCCAGGATCCGGTCGACGTCCAAATTCGAGGCGACGAGCTCCTTGATCAGCTCGATCTTCTCGCGGTCCGCGGCGTGGGTCTTCACGAGGAGGTCGTGGACGCCCGACGCCACCGTGTACGTGTCGTGGCCAACGAGGATCGCGAAGAGGTTGGCCCGTCGGATCGCGGAGAGGACGGCCGGCCGGGGCCGATAGCCGCCGGTCAGAACGAGGCCGATCGCGGCGCCGGCATGGCCGAGATCGAGCTCGAGGGTCGGCTCGTTCTGGCCGGTACGGTCGAAGTGCGGGGTCCCGACGAGGTGGGCGGTCGTGAGGGTCAGGATGATGTCCTCGCGGTCCCCGGGGACGATCACGAGGGTCCCGGGTCCCACGCGCTCGAGCATGTGGCCCGGCTGCATCGCCCCGATCGCGACGCCGTCAATGACCCGCTCGAGGTCGGGGCCGTCGTGGATCCGCTCACCGTTGAGTCCCTCGACGATCATCTCGAGCGTCGGGTTCGAGAGGATCTGGCGTCGCGGGAGGATCCCCAGGAGCGGGATGTCGTACGGCGCCAGGCCCCGCGCGAGGACGCCCTCGATGCCCGGCTGGGCCTCGACATCGACCTTGTTCACGATCGCCCCCGCGACGGCCACGCCGTGGCGGGTGAACAGGGAGGCGTTGAGCACGATCTCGTCGATCGGCCGACCGACGCCGCCCTCGCTGATGATGATCGCCGGCGCCCCGAGGGACGCGGCAACGACGGCATTCGACAGCCCGATGACCGCGCCAACTCCCGCGTGACCCGTGCCCTCGACGAGGAGGACGTCATGGTCCCGGAACGTGGCCTGGGCGGTCGTGATGCGGGCGCCGAGATCCTCGACCACCTCGCCCGCGATGTATGACTTCGTGAAGCCCCGGGGAATGTGGACCGGGCTCATGGCCGAGTACGGCTCGGTCAGGCCATAGACCTCGTGCATGAGGACCGCGTCCTCGTCGGCCGGCTCGCCGTGGTCGATGACCGTTCGCTGCCCCACGGGCTTCATGAACCCGGTATGCAGGCCACGCTTCAGGAACCCATCGAGGAGCCCCAGCGATGCGGTCGTCTTCCCCCGGTTCTGGCCGGTCGCCGCGAGGTACAGCTGTCGCATGGGCAGCTCGCCCGCCTAGGTCCGCGCGCTGGTCTTCCGCTCGATGAGGGCGATCCCCTCGCGGAGTCGGGTGACGGTCTCCGCCTCGACCGCGTCGGGCTCGAGGTACGGCCCGAGGCGATCCATGATGTCGGCGACGAGGCCCAGGAACACGGCGGCGTCGGCGACGAAGAACTGCGGCTCGTTGTTGTAGCGGACGAGCGTCAGGCGGCCCTGCAGGACACGGCGCTCCTCGACGTGCGCGATCTGCGTCGCGAAGTTGTGGCCCTGGATCCCGTCGGGGTTGTTGAGGAAGTTCAGGGCGTTGTCGATCGCGAGCCCGAAGCGGGCACGCCACGCGACCAGTCGCTCGTGAACCTCGGGCGGGATGCGGACCTCGGCCACCTCGTCGAAGACCTCCGGCGAAACGGTCAGCAACCCGACGAGGGTCGTTCCGGGCCGCGCGCCGAGCATCACCTGAAGGCTGCGCTCGAGCGTGAAGACCTCGGAGTCGAAGCGCGGACTGGTGATGACGTCGGTCAGGAGGTCCTCGACGTTGTCGAGCGTCCCGGGCTCGCCCATCGAGCTCGCGAGGGCGAGGATCTCCTCCTTGAACAGGAACTTCTCTTCGTGGTCGAGCATGGGCCGGATCGTAGCATCCGCCTCAGCGTTGACCGCCACGATCGAGGTCGGTACGGTCTCCACCATGCCATCCAGGGCCGCAACGTTGGCCGACGCAGGCTCCGTGACGACGATCATCGAGCTGGCGTTTGCCGACGATCCGGTCTGGGGTCCGGCGCTCTCACGGACCGACGGCGCCCGGATCGCGCTGACGTCGTATTGGCGTCTGTTCGTCGAGGGTGCGCTCCGGTTCGGGACGGCCCGCATCGCCGATGACGGTGCGGCCGTGGCGATCTGGCTGCCACCGGGAGAGGACGAGCTGTCGACCGCGCAGCTGAAGGATCTCGAGCGCCTCATTGCTCAGGAGCTCGACCCGGTCGCGCTCACCGCGCTGCACGAGCTGTATGCCCGCTTCGAGGCCAGCCGCGCAGGACGACCGGACCACTACTACCTGAGCCTGCTCGCCACGGCCGTCGAGCATCGCGGCCGTGGCCGCGGCCAGCAGCTCCTCGCCGAGGACCTCGCTCGCTGGGACGTGGAAGGCATGCCCTGCTACCTCGAGTCGACGAATCCGGCGAACGACCATCGATATGCCCGTGCCGGATTCGTCGCGGATGGCGGGTTCAGCGCGGTCCGAGACGAATCCCGGGTGACCGCGATGTGGCGGCCAGTGGGTTGACCTAGGGGTAGAGGCCCCGCATCTGGGTGGCGTCGGCGACTCGCTCGACCGCGAGGAGATACGCCGCGGTCCGCATGTAGCACTGCTCGCGGCGAGCGATGGCCAGGGTCTCCTGGAACGCCTTGACCATGATCCCCTTGAGCTTCTCGTTGACCTCGGTCTCGCTCCAGTGGTCGCGGTTCAGGTCCTGGACCCATTCGAAGTAGGAGACCGTCACGCCGCCGGCATTGCAGAGGATGTCCGGGATCATGAACTTGCCGGCCTGCCAGAGGATCTCGTCGGCCTCGGGGGTCGTGGGTCCGTTGGCCGCCTCGGCGATGAGGCGGGCCTTGATGTTGCGGGCGTTGCGGTCCGTGATCTGGTTCTCGAGGGCCGCCGGAATGAGGATGTCGCAGTCGACCTCGAGGATCTCGGCGTTGCTGATGTCCTTCGAGCCGGGGAAGCCCTGGACGGTCCCGTGCTCCTGCTTCCAGGCGATGACCTTCGGGATCTCGAGGCCGTTGGGGTTGTGGATGCCGCCGGTCGAGTCAGACACGGCGACCACGGTGGCCTTTTCTGCGGTGATGAGGGTCGCGGCGATGGACCCGGCATTGCCGAAGCCCTGGATCGCGACCGTCGACTTGTCCAGCTCGATCCCGAGATGCCGGACGGCTTCGATGATGCAGTAGACCGTGCCGCGGGCCGTGGCCTCGTTGCGGCCCTCGGAGCCGCCGAGGCTGATCGGCTTGCCGGTGACCACGCCGGGCACCGTGTAGCCCATGTGCATCGAGTAGGTATCCATCATCCAGGCCATGACCTGGGCGTTCGTGTTGACGTCCGGCGCCGGAATGTCCTTCTCGGGCCCGACCAGGACCTCGATCTCGGTGAAGAAGCGCCGGGTGAGCGCCTCGAGCTCCTTCTTGGAGAGCTTCTTGGGATCGACGATGACGCCGCCCTTGCCGCCGCCGAAAGGGATGCCGACGACCGCGCACTTCCAGGTCATCCACATCGCGAGGGCCTTGACCTCGTCGAGGGACACGTTCTGGTGGTAGCGGATGCCACCCTTGGCGGGACCGCGGCCCAGGTTGTGCTGGACCCGGTAGCCCGTGAAGACCTTGACCGAGCCGTCGTCCATCTTCACCGGGAAGTGGACCGTCAGCTCGCGGCGGGGCTCGCGAAGGACGCGACGCATCCCGTCGTCCAGGTGCAGCCGCTCGGCGGCAAGGTCGAACTGCTGCTGCGCGACCGCCCACGGGTTGATGGCCGCGGCGAGGTTATCGGTGGTCATGGGTGGCGGTGATCCTCCGAACGGCATGGCTGAGCGGACGGGGACGTCCATGAAGTCAGTCGAGTATAGCGGCGCGACCGGCCGCTCGGCCCCAAACCGACGCCGGATCGCAACCTTCCCGCAACGTCAGCGGCGATACAGGACCACGCCGCCGAGGCAGCCCGGACCGAGGTGCGGGCCGACCGAAGGACCGACGACCTGGATCGTCACCGCCGCCGGATCGACGCCGTCGGGCATCCGCGCGATGACCTCGTCGCGGAATGAATCCGGCTCCGAGGGCGGCGTCGAGAGGATCGCCAACCGCTCCACCGGCCGTGCGGTGAGCAGCTCGATCACGCGCTCGCGAGCCTTCGATCGGGTCCGGACCCGGTCTGTGGTTTCGACGGCCCCGTCCTTGATCGTGATGATCGGCTTGACCGACAGGAGTGTCCCGATCGCGGCCTGGGTGCCCGAGATCCGGCCGCCCCGCTTGAGGTACTCGAGCGTGTCGAGGGCCACGAAGAGGTTCAGGTCCGCCGCCCGGTCCGTGAGGATCCGGGCGATCTCGGCGGCGGAAACGCCGCGCGCGGCGAGATCGAGCGCGAGCTCGGCCAGCAGCCCCTCACCCATCGAGGCGCTCGTCGAGTCGACGATCTCGATGTCGCGGCCGGCGAGCATGCCCCTGGCGATCTCCGCACTCTTGATCGTGCCGGAGAGGCTGCCGGCGACGTGGATCGAGACGATGGCGTCGGCGCCCTCCGCGAACAGCCGCTCGTAGACGGCCTGGAAGTCGCCGGGGCTCGACGCGGCCGTCTTCGGGAACGGGGCATCCGGCGCGGTCATGCGGGCCCAGAAGGCCTCGGTCGAGAGGTCGACGCCGGCTTTGAACTGCTCGGGCCCGAAGCTCACGGCGAGCGGGACCACGGCGATCCCGAGGTCGGCGGCGAGCTTCGGATCGAGGTCGGACGCAGAGTCGGTGACGATGGCGACGCGGCTCACGGGCTGGCCCTCCTCGGTGAGGCCCGAGCCGGCTCTGGGCCGAGCCGCCGCGCCTCCCGCCATTGGGACCTCGATCATACGGTTCGGCATGCCTGGCGCGAGAGCCGCCCGGTACCCTAGCGGCGATGAACCGCTCGCTGTGGGCCGTGCTGCTCGGGACGTTCACGCTCCGGTTCTCGACGGGCCTGACCGGGGCGATGCTGATCTATTACCTTGCGAAGCTGCACGAGCACCACGGGATCCTCGATCAGGTCCTGGGCCTTGGGGCCGGCCAGGTGGTCGGTCCGATCGGGTTCGGCGTCGTGACCGCGCTCTTCTACGTGGCCGAGCTCACGTTCTCGCCGGTCTTCGGCGTCCTCTCCGACCGGATCGGCCATCACCGGGTCATGCAGTTCGGTCCGGTCTTCGGCATGGTCGCCGCGGTCGCGACCTGGGCGACGACGAACCTGCCGATCATCGGCGCGACCCGAATCCTCGAGGGCTCGGCGACGGCCTCAAGCGTCCCGTCCATCCTCGGCTATATCGCCGCCGCGACCGCCGCGGACGAGGGCCTCCGGGGCAAGGCCGTCGCCCGGTTCGAGGCGGCCACCCTGGCCGGCCTGCTCAGCGGCTTCGTGGTCGCCGGGCTCCTGTTCCCGCTGCTGGGCCCAGGCGCGTTCCTCGTGAACGGCCTCCTGTACGCGGTGTCCCTGGCGATCTATCGATTCGGGGTCGACGAGCGGCTCGATCGCCTCCCGCAGGGCGAGGCCGGAGCCGCGCCGGAAGGCACCCCAACCGGGCTTGCGTACTACTGGAGGATCCTCACCGGGACCCACGTGTGGCTCCTCGCTCCCACCTGGATCGCGATCAACGCGGTCCTCGGCCTCTACACGACCCAGACGATCTTCCAGATGGTCCGCGCTCCGGACCCGCGCTTCCCGGGCCAGCTCCTCATGGGTGGCTTCGAGTCGTACCAGATCAGCATCGGGCTCGCCGTCGGCGGCGCTCTGTTCTTCGCCGGGCTGATCTATTGGGGCAATAAGTTCAAGGCGATCCGGCGGACGACGATCATCCTGTACGGCCTGGGCGGCGGTGCCCTGCTCGTGGTCGGGGCTGTAGCCGTGAACCACAGCGGCGGCGTCCCCGAGCTTCTGCGGCTCGTGTTCGCGATCCCGGTCGTCCTCGGCGTCTTCGTCCTGGCCGGCGCCACGCCCGCCGCGATCGGGCTTCTCGCCGATGTGACCGAGGCGTACCCGGAGGACCGCGGCGCGATCATGGGCCTCTACAGCGTGTTCCTCGGCGTCGGCCAGATCGTCGGGAGCCTGATCGCCGGCGTCGCCGCGAACGCGTTCGGGCTCGACGGCGTGCTCATCGCGTCGGTGGTGCTGCTCGGCCTCGCGGTCGTGCCACTCATCGCCCTGCGGCGACACGAGCACTACCTTTCCGGATCCAACCGGCCGGCCGTGCTCGGGTGACGCCTGCTCGGGTGACGCGTGGCTGACGCGGGCCTCGGGCCGCTCGTCCCCGTCCCGACCGCGCGCGGCCGCCACGGCGCGGTCGTCGCACCCCATCATCTCGCGACGGCGGCCGGCCTTGGCGTGCTGCGCGCGGGTGGCAACGCGATCGACGCTGCCATCGCGACCAACGCCGTGCTCGGCGTCGTCATGCCCAACGCCTGCGGGATCGGCGGCGACGCCTTCTGGCTGATCTGGGATGCCGCGGCCGGCCAGCAGCTCGCCCTCAACGGCTCCGGCCGGGCCCCGGCGGGCGCCGATGCCGGCCGGCTGCGCGATCAAGGCGTCACGAGCCTGCCCCTGCGTGGCGCGCTCGCGGTGACGGTCCCCGGCGCGGTCCGGTCGTGGGGCGACGCCCACAAGCGGTTCGGGCGTATCGATCGGGCGGCCGTGCTCGCGCCGGCGATCGAGCTGGCCGGCGAGGGCTTTCCTGCCTGGGGCGGCTTCATCGACGCCGTCGAGCGGGTCGCGCCGTCGATCGCGGCGGCCCTCGGTCCGGATGCCGGGTTCTTCGAGATCTATCGCCCCGCCGGCCGCCCGTGGCGCCCGGGCGAGATCGTTCGCCTGCCGGGGCTCGCCCGGACCCTCGAGCACCTCGCGACGGCCGGCTTCGATGCGTTCTACGACGGCGACCTCGGCGAACAGCAGTCGCGAACGCTGCGCGGCCTCGGGCTCTCGTGCACGCCCGCGGACTTCGCGAATCACACCTCCACCTGGACGCAGCCGATCGAGACGACCTATCGCGGCCTCCGCGTGACGACCCATCCGCCGAACGCATCCGGGATCGTGGCGCTCGAGATGCTCAACATCCTCGAGGCGTTCGATTCACCTGGCTCGGACGGATTCGGGCCGGACGGTCTTCGTGACGCACGCTGGATCCATCTCGCGATCGAGGCCGCCAAGCTAGCCATGGCCGACCGCGACGCAGCCCTCACGGATCCCGAGGCCATGGACATCCCCGTTGCCCACCTGCTCGACAAGGGCTATGCGGCCGAGCTGGCCAGGGGCATTGACCCGGTTCGGGCCTCCGATCCGCCGGTCGCGACGAACCCGCCCGGCGGCGGCACGATCTACCTCGCCACCGTCGACGGCGACGGCAACGCCGTCAGCCTGATCGAGTCGAACTACATGGGCTTCGGCTCGGGCGTCGTCGATCCCCAGACCGGCATTCACTACCAGAACCGTGGCAGCTACTTCTCGCTGGAACCCGATCACCCGAATGTGCTCGCGCCCGGCAAGCGGACCCTCCACACGCTCATGCCGGGCATGCTCTTCCGCGAGGGACGGGCCGAGCCATGGATCGTCGCTGGATCCATGGGCGGCGACGCCCAGCCGCAGGTCCACGCCCAGCTCGTCTCGGCGCTCGTTGATGGCGGCCTCGATATCCGGAGCGCGATCTCGATCCCGCGCTGGTTCGTGGAGCCGGCGGGCCATTTCGTCCCGCCGCGGGAGGTGCGAGCGGAGCCCCGGTTCGGCCCGGGCGTGCTCGAGGCTCTCGAGGCGATGGGCCATCCCGTGACCCGAACGCAACCGTTCGATAGCCACCTCGGCCACGAGCATGCGATCGAGCTGGTCGAGGGCGGGCCCGCCGCCCCGGAGGGATCGGTGGCAGCCGCCACGGATCCGCGCAGCGCCGGCCTGCCCGCGGTCTGGTAGACGGCGCCGAATCCTGTGCGATACTCCGCGTCGCCGGTGACGTGCCGCGCTCACACGAAGCCGTCACCGGTTCCCCATTCCAGTCAGGCCTCGAACGGTCGGAGGCGCGCGTGACCTCGAACGTGGGCCAGAACTATCCCTACTCCAGCGAGACCGAGCCCGAGCGCGCCGCGCGCGTTGCCAAGGCCGTCGAGGCCCACGAGGGGCTGGCCGACAAGATCACGGCCGAGACGACACCGCTGGACACGAACGAGCGATGGTGGACCTGGAAGTGCCCCACGCCGGGCTGTCCGGGGATCCTCCATGCGGCCGGCTACGCCCGCGACCTGCACGCGCTGTACGTCGTCTGCGACGGCACCTGCGGCAAGACCTTTCTTCGGTAGCCCGAGCCGGTCCTTCGTCGCCATCAGCCTCAGCAACGAGCCCGCTTCGGTCCGGGCAGGCGCGCCGATCGATGCGCCGACGTTGTCCCTGCGCGATTCGCGCCGCCGCCTGGTGGTCGACTCACTCGGGATCGTCGCCAGCGCCGGCGGATTCGGCCTCGTCTACGGCCTGAGCGCCCGCGCGGCAGGCTTCTCGCCGGTCGAGGCGAGCGCGATGAGCCTCATCGTGTTCGGGGGCGCGTCCCAGTTCGCCGCCGTCGGCTACGTGCTCGGAGGCTTCTCCTGGGCCGGGATCGTGTTCCTGACGGCGTTCGTCAACGCTCGCCACTTCCTGTACTCGGCGGGGCTGGCTCCCTACCTCGCGGATCGTCCCCGGTGGCTTCGCGCCGTCATGGCCCACTTCATGACGGACGAGGCGTTCGCGCTCGCGGTATCGCACTTCCGGCGCATCGGCCGGGCGGATGTGCCGGGCTACTGGTGGGCGGCCATCGGGGTCACCTTCATCCCGTGGAACGTCGCGACGATCGCCGGGGTCCTGCTCGGCGGCTCGATCCCGGAGCCCGCCCGCTTTGGCCTCGACGTCATCTTCCCGGCCGCCATGATCGGCCTCGCGGTGGGCCTGATCACGGGCCGACCGGAGGTCGTCGCCGCGATCGTCGGCGCGGTCATCGCCGTGGCCGTGTCGCTCGCGTGGGATCCCGCCGCTGGTCTGCTTGCCGGCGGCCTCCTCGGGCCGCTCGCCGGCCTCGCGACTCGCCCCGGCCCGCGGGAACGTCGCCATGAGGCCGAAGTCATCCTGGGCGCGCGACCGCCGGAATGACTGACGCATGAGCACGGTGCTCGTCCCGCTCGCGATCCTGATGGCTCTCGTGACGTACCCCTGGCGGGCCGTCCCCCTGCTGGCTCCGGGCATGCATCGGCTGCCGCCGACCGCCCAGACCTACATCCGGCTCGTCGGGCCGGCGATCCTCGCCTCGCTGGCGGCCGTGAACACGATGGTCGTCCTGGATGCGGCCCGCCATCCGAGCTTCCATATATCGGCGTCGAGTGGCTCTCGGTCGGGCTCTGCGCGGCGGTCGTGGTCGCCCGTCGTGGACTCCTCACGGGGCTGGTCCTCGCGGCACTCCTCGTCGCCGTCCTCCGTGCCGTGGGCCTCGCGCCCTTGCCCTAGCCCGTTGCCCTAGCGCGGTCTCCAGCTTGCGACGACCGGGTCCCGCCCGACCGCGAGCAGGAGGGCGGCAAGGAGCGTCGTTCGAGGGACGATCGAGGCGACGTCGAGGTATTCGGCCGGCGAGTGGTCATTCCCGCCGACCGGGCCGAGCCCGTCGATCGAGGGGATGCCCATCCCCGAGGTCGTGTTCGCATCCGATGCCCCGCCGGTGGCCACGTCCTTCGTCGCGAACCCGAGCCGAGACGCCAACGCGATGGTGCTCTCACACAGACGCCCGGAGCGCTCGAGCTTCTCCATCGGCATCCAGGACGCCATCGTCTCGAGCTCGGCGGTCACGTCGGCGACGGTCGGGCCGGCGGCAATCGCCTCGACCGCCGCGATCGCCGCTTCGAGGGCGTCACGGGTGGTGCCCCTGACGTCGACCTGGAGCTCCGCATGCTCGGGCACGACGTTGGGCCGGGTGCCGGCAGTGAACACGCCGACGTTGGCCGTGACGCCCGGCCAGCGGCCGTTGAGGGCGTGGATCGACCTGACCATGTCGGCCCCGGCGAGGATCGCGCTGCGGCCCTTCTCGGGCTCCACCCCGGCATGCGCAGCGCGGCCGTGGATCGATACCTTCAGATCGGCGATCCCCTTGCGAGCCGAGACGAAGTCGCCGTTCGCCCGGGCGCACTCGAGGACGAAGCACGCGTCCGATCGAGCGGCGACCTCCCGGATGTGCGGCGTCGATGACGGCGACCCGACCTCCTCGTCGGGATTCGCGATGTAGACGATTTGCTCGAAGGGGAATGCTTCACCGGAGCCGGCAGCGACCTTCCGGATCGCGCGCAGCGCGTACACCCCCGCGAGGAGCCCGGCCTTCATGTCGCTGACGCCGGGGCCCCGGGCGATCTCGCCGTCGATCCGGAACGGGCGAGCCGCCACGGTCCCGTCGGGGAAGACGGTGTCCATGTGGCCGATGAGGAGGATCCGTGGCCCCGCGCCCGGGGCGCCCTCGAGCGTCGCGATGACCGTGTCGCCGTACCGGCCCGCAGGATCGGGGCGGCGTTCGACCCTGGCGCCGACGCCTTCGAGGGCGGCCATGGTCCAGCTCGCTACCTCGTTGACGCCAGCCGCCGAGTAGCTCCCGCAGTCGATGTTGCTGAGGCGCTCCAGGTCGCCCAGGAACTCGGGCAGCGTCGCCGAGACAAAATCGCGCAGCTTGGCGAGGTCCTCGACGCTGACGCCGGCTCCCGGCGGCGACGGGGTCGTGCTATCCGATTGGGCCTGGGTCACGGGCAACCTCCGGCCGCAGCATAGGTCGGTGCGCCATCGGCGGTTGCTATCCTCGCTGCACCGTGCGCCTCATCGAGATCCGCCTGCTCGAGGGTCCCAACGTCTACCGGCTGGAGCCGGTGGTCAAGGTGGAGATCGCGATCGGCCGCCGCCGGAGCTGGTACGGCCGGCGCGACCCCGAGAAGCATGCGCTCATCCAGCTGGGCGCAGTCGTGCCTGCCCGGGACTGGCCGAACGAGGTCGCCCTCGTCGTCGGCTGGATCCGGCGCCTCCGGCTCGAGGCCGGCGAGGGCCGGGCCAGGCTCGAGGTCCATCGCTCGTCCGATCCGGGCCACTGGATCGCCACCTGGCCATGGCACGCCGCCGATCGGGCCCAGGCGATCGCCGATGCCGCGGTCTCACTGGCCGGGCGCGGCGTGCCGGTTGCCACGGACTCCCGTTTGACCGACGCGCAGGCCCGTCGGGTCCGCCAATGGTCCGGCCGCGTTGCCGAAGCCGGTGGCCGCCCGCCGACCTGGATCCGGGATCCCGAGCGCCGGATGCCGGCGATCTCGATCAGCGGGACGAACGGCAAGAGCACGACCACCCGGCTCGTCAGCCGGATTCTCTCTCGCGCCGGTCGCCGGGTCGGGACGACCACGTCCGACGGGATCATGGTCGCCGAGGAGATCGTGGAGCCGGGGGACTGGACCGGCCCCGGCGGCGCTCACGCGATCCTCGAACGAGCGGACATCGACGTCGCCGTCCTCGAGACGGCGCGGGGCGGGATCGTGCTCAAGGGCGTTGGCTACGAGTCGAACGACGCGAGCATCCTGACGAACGTGACCTCTGATCACCTCGACCTCCAGGGGATCCACACCCTGCCCGAGCTCGCCGAGGTCAAGGCGACCATCTGCCTGATCACGCGCAGGGACGGCTGGGTCGTCCTGAACGCGGACGATCGGTACGTCGCGCCAATCGCGCGGCGGGTCAGGGCCAACGTCGCGTACTTCACGCTCCAGGGCGATCGGTCCGCCGTGGTGCGGCGCCATCTGCGGGCCGGCCGGCGAGCGTATCTCGTTCGCGACGGGATGCTCGGCGAGGCCGAAGGGTCCACCTGGCGGCCCATCGCCGAGGTCCGCGAGGTGCCGATCGCATTCGGCGGCTTCGCCCAGCACAACATCGCGAACGCCCTCGCCGCCGCGGCTGGCGCCCGAGCCCTCGGAGCCACGATCTCGGAGGTGCGGCGCGGCCTTGTCGACTTCCGGCCGACGGCGGGTGCCTCACCCGGCCGTCTGAACGTTTTCCGGGGCGAACGCCACGTCGTCATCGTCGACTTCGCCCACAACGAGGCGGGGATCCAGGCACTGTTCGATGTCGCCGAGGCGATCGCCGCAGGCGCCCCAGTGACCGCAATCATCGGAACCGCCGGCGACCGGCCCGACGACACGCTGCGCGGCCTGGGCCGGATCGCGGCCGAGCGAGCGAACCGAATCGCGATCAAGGAGACGCTCGCGTACCTTCGAGGTCGAAGCCGGGCGGGCGTCATCGGCGAGATTCGGGCAGGTGCGCTCGGCGCCGGCTGGAAGGACGAGATTCCGGTCTACGAGTCGGAGCCCGCCGCGTTGCGCGGCGAGCTCGACCGCGACGCCGAGTCGAGCGAGCGCGATTTGCGGGTCATCGCGCTGCTCTGCCACGAGGACCGCGGTGCCGTCTTCAGCTTGCTCGAGGAACGCGGGTTCCAGGCCGTGGACTCGATCGCCGAGCTCACGGCGCTGCTCCCCGCATCGAAGGGCTAGAAACTACCCCTCGGGCGCCTCGAGCTCGCCGGGGTCGGCGAAGGCCGTCGTTCCGAGCGTCTGGCCGGCCGCCAACATGGCCTCCTTGTACACCGCAACCGCGTCGTCGACGCAGGCGACGATGAAATCGCCCCGATCGGCCCGGCGGAGCGCGGATCGGACGGCCGTCAGCTCGTCGAGGACCTTGTCGACCCGGACCGGCCGGCCGCCGGACTCGGTTCGGGCGTGCCGTGCCCCATCGGCCACGATCTCGGCGGTGACCCCCGGCGCACGGCCCCGCAGGTTCCGGTCCTCGCGAACGATGATCTCATCGAAGGCGCCGGCGGCAAGTGCGCCGTACTCCCCCATGTCCTCGTCGCGCCGATCGCCGGGCATGCCGATGACCCCGATCGCGCGCCCTCGCCGGCCGGGGCCCGTCGTGCCGTCGGCCATCATCCGGCCGACGAAATCGGCGAGGTTCCGCATCCCGTCGACGTTGTGGCAGTAGTCGATGATCAGCCGGATCCCCCCGACCTCGAGGTAGTTCAGCCGGCCGGGAGCCTGGAAGAACGAGGTCGTGAAGGTTCGCAGGCCCTGCCGGATGTCGTGCAGGTGGGCGCCGGCCGCCCAGGCCGCCGCCGCTGCCGCGAGCGCATTCGCGACGTTCATTCGGGCCTTCCCGCCGAACGTGGCGGGCACGAGGTGGGTGTACAGCACGGGCATGGTCCGGGGCCCGTGGCGAAGCACGATCTGGTCGCCCTCGGGCGTCTTCCGGATCACGAACGCGGCACCGCCGCGGCCGCAGTGGCCATCGACGCGATCGAAGCCGCGACTGCCCTTCTCGGTCTCCATCGAGAAGAGGACGATGGCGCCCCGACACTCCCGGGCCATCCGAGCGACGTACGGGTCGTCGGCGTTCAGGACCGCGCTGCCCGATCGCGGCACGGCCTGGACGAGCACGCCCTTCACGTCCGAGAGCTGCCGGAGCGTCTCGATCCCGCCGAGCCCGAGATGGTCGGCGGTCACGTTGGTGACGACGGCGACGTCCGCCCGGTCGAAGCCCAGGCCCTCTCGCAGGATCCCGCCCCGCGCGACCTCGAAGACCGCGGTGTCGACCGTCGGGTTCTGGAGGATCATCCGGGCCGACTTCGGGCCCGACATGTCGCCCCGCCGGATCGTTCGACCATCGACGACGATCCCGTCGGTCGAGGTCATCCCGACGCGGCGGCCCATGAACTTCAGGATGTGGGCGATCATCCGGACGGTCGTCGTCTTGCCGTTCGTGCCGGTCACGGCCAGGATCGGGATGCGGGCCCCGGCACCGGGCGGGAACAGCAGGTCGATGACCGGCTTGGCCACGTATTGCGGCTCGCCCTCGGTCGGGTGGGTGTGCATCCGGAAGCCCGGCGCCGCGTTGACCTCGACGATCGCGCCGCCCGTCTCCCGGACCGGCACCGTGATGTCCGGGCAGATGAAGTCGATGCCCGCGACATCGAGGCCGACGACCCGGGCCGCCATTTCCGCGATCTCGACGTTGTCCGGGTGGGCCTCGGTCGTCCGATCGATCGACGTCCCGCCGGTCGACATGTTGCCGGTCAGTGCGAGCTTCACCCGGACGCCCTTCGCCGGGACCGCGTCGAGGGCCAGCCCCTGGCCCCGGACGAGCTCCACCGCCGCCGCATCGATGTTGATCCGGGTCAGGACCTTCTCGTGGCCGATGCCGCGCCGCGGGTCCGCATTCGTCTGGTCGACCAGCTGCTGGACCGTCGCCTTGCCGTTGCCGATGACCGAGGCCGGCACCCGCTCCGCGATCGCCGCGACCACCCCGCCGATGACGAGGCAGCGGTAGTCGTTGCCGTGGATGTACGTCTCGACGACGACCTCTCCGGATCGCGTCTGGCCGACCGCGCCCTCGAAGCCGCGCCGGACGTCATCGTCGGACTGGAGATCGAGATGGACGCCCCGGCCGTGGTTGCCGTCGAGCGGCTTCACGACTGTTGGGAAGCCGATCCGTCGGGCGGCGATCACGGCCGCGTCGGCCGTCGTGACGACTTCCGACTTCGGTACGGGCAGGCCCGCAGAATCGAGCAGCCGGTTCGTGAGGTTCTTGTCGCTGGCGATGTCGACGGCGATCCCCGAGGTCTTCGAGGTCATCGTCGCTCGGATCCGCTGCTGGTGGACGCCCTGGCCGAGCTGGACGAGTGAGAACCGGTCGAGCCGGAGATACGGGATGTCGCGCGATGCGGCTTCGTCGAGGATCGCCTGGGTCGACGGTCCAAATCCCTGCTTCTCGGCGAGCCGGATGAGCCGCTCGAGCTCGGCCATGAAGTCGAGCTCGGTGGCCGGATCATTGGGCGCGACGAGGTGGTTCACGATCCGGACCGCGAGCTTGCCGGCCTCGATGCCGACCGCCTCCTCGCCAAACTCGAAGACGACGTTGTACTGGCCCTCGACGCCGGCACCGCGAGTCTTGCCGTGGCGGACCGGGGTCCCGGCCTGGTTCTGGAGCTCGAGCGCCACGTGCTCCGCGACATGGCCCGCCCACGTGCCGTCCCGGAGGCGGGTCACGAAGCCGCCGCGCCGGTTCAGCGAGCAGGCGTGGTCCTCGAGCGACGGCAGGTACGTCAGCAGGCCCTCGACGAACCCGGGGATCGTGTTCGAGGGGAACTGCTCGAGGACGCCGAGGTCGACGAGCATGCGAACGACCGGCGCGCGCGACCAATAGTTCGGGCCCCGCAGGATCCGCGTCTCGAGGATCCGCAGGGTGGGCTCCGGGCGCGGCCCCGAACCGTTCGTGGCCTTGCGAGCGCGCGGGCGCTTGACCGGCGCGACGTCGCCCGCGGCGTGGGCGCTGCCAGCCGCGCCGCGCGCGGCGGCCCGAGGGGCAGCCGGAGCGGCAGCTGGGTTGCGCGTCGACGCGGCCTTCGCCATCGTCAGCTCGACGCGGCCTCGCCGCCCTGGATCGCTTTCAGGCCCGGGTTGGCGATCCGGTGGCGCCGCCGGAGGTCGAAGCGGTAGCCGGCCGGGAGGGCATGGAGGACCACGTTGCTGATCATGAGCGGGCGGTGGCCGTGGATGTTCCAGGCGTCCGTCTCGGCGGCGGCGCCGTCGACGACCGTGATGCTCCCCCGCCCGATCACCTCCATGATCGCGTCGGGTCCCACGACCCCGGCCGTGTCCTCGTCGACCCCGAGGCCGAGCAGGCTCGGGTTCTGGGCGATCACCGAGAGGAGCCGGCCGAGCCGATTCCGCTGCTGGAAGTGCTGGTCGATGATCACGCTCGGCAGCAGCCCGAGGCCCGCCGCCAGGGCCGCCATCCGGATCTTCGGTGTGCCCCCCGAGGCCCCGAACGCGATCATGTGGCTCGACATCGCCGAGGCGCCGGCCGACGTGCCGGCGACGACCGCACCGTCGTGGAATCGCTCGATCACGGCGTCCGCGAGGATCGTCCCCCCGATTGTCGAGGACAGGCGAAGCTGGTTCCCACCGGTGAGGAAGATGCCGGTCGCGTCGCCGAGCGCGCGGGCGAAGGTCTCGTCGTTCGCCTGGGCCCGCGTGATCGCGTGCAGCGGTCGGACCGTCTTGGCCCCGAGCTCGGTGAAGACGGCTCGATAGCGCTCACCCGCCTCGAAGCCCAGCGACGATGCCGTCGAGATCACGGCGATGATCGCGTCGGGGCCGCCGGCCAGGGAGACGAAGCGGCTCAGGATGACGCGGTCGCGGATCTTGTCCTCGGCTCCGCCGATGACCATGACCGTGCCGTCGCTCACGCCGTCGATGCCCCTCCTGCCGCGATCTGCGGAGGATACGGCACGGAGCGGGAGCGGCGGGCTGTCGGCCGGTCGCGGCGGTCCCGTCAGGCGGTCGCCGTGGTCCTTCAGGCGGTCGCGGCGAGCCTCTCCGCTTCGGCTCGCGCCTCGGCCGCCCTTCGTTGCACGCGCGGCGTCGGATCGACACGCCGCAGGAACAGCGCCGACAGCGCGAAGAACGCGACCGCGACGAGCCAGGCGACCCTCGGGCCGTCAGGCGTCTGGGCCTTGCCGCCGACGATGTCGATGATCGGCCCGACGAGGACGCCGGCGAGCGTGCCCGCAGCCGCGACGGCGATGTTGCTGATGCCCATGTAGCGGCCCGACGCGGCCTTCGGGATGATGTCGGTCATCAGGGCCCAGTCGACCGCGAGGAACGTCCCGGACGCCGCGCCGAGGAGCACGGCCCCGACGAGGAAAACGACGACGTTCGGCGCCAGCGCCGCGATCCCGAGGCCGAGCCCGCCGATCGCGCACGCAGCATAGATGACGGGCTTGCGGCCGATCCGATCGGAGATCCGGGCCGATGGGAACGTCGCGACCACCGTGACGAGGGCCACGATGATCTGGGTCACGGGCACGACGACGCCCTTGTCGCCGGTCGTGAGCAGCAGCGTCTGGTTGAAGAAGATGATGAACCAGGCCAGGAGCGCGTTGATCCCGGCGAAGAACATGAGGCGCGAGAGCACCAGGAAGACGAAGCTCCGCTCCTGGAGGACATCGAGCGCCCACGCCGACTTGGCGATCTGGAGCCACGAGCGGCCGTGTCGGTCACGCGGCGCCCCACCTTCGCGAACCCACAGGATCGTGCCCATGGCGGTCAGGAACTCGATGATGCCGAGGGCGATCGTCGGGATCGTGTAGTCCGGCGGGTCGCTCAGGATGTAGGCGAGGGACACGACGATCCCGCCGGCGATGTAGCCGACCGTCTGCATCGCCCCGACCATGGCACTCGCGAGCCCGACCTGCTCCTCGGGCACGAGGTCCGGGACATAGCCCTGGAACGGTCCCTGCGCGAAGTTCGAGCTGAACTGCAGCAGCACGAGGAACGCCACGAGCACGAAGTACTGGTTCGCGGTTGCAAGGCCGATGATGAAGACCACGTCGAGGGTCGCGCCGATCGCGATGTACGGCTTCCGGCGGCCCCAGCGACTCTGCGTGTAGTCGCTGATCATGCCGATCGTCGGCTGGACCAGGATGTTCACCGCGAGGATCGCGAACCCCTGGAGCGCGAGGAACGTCCCCTTCTCGCCCGCGGGGACCATCCCCGGCACCCGCTCCTGGATCGCAATGCCGACGCCACCCATGATCGCGTTGATGCCGAGCCAGTAGACCGAGATCTGGACGAGCTCGCGGAGCGGGAGCCGCTCCGTGGGCCGAGCCGCGTCCTCGTCCGAGTGGTCCGCGAGGGCGCCCGGGCGCGCCTCTCCAATGGCAGAACCGCCTGCCTCGCCCATCCCTCGCCCTCCCAGACGCCGGTCCCCCTGCGAGGCACCGTGCGCCGAGGAGACGCGAATGTCAAAGGGTTGTGACGACCGATCCCAAGCGTTCCGGCCCCAGCAAGGCTGCGGTCGCTCGAAGTGGGACGAGGCGGCGCTCGGTGGCTCCCGGCGCGACGAAACGGAAGAGCGAATGATCGAGCGAGTACAGCCCGGTTGCGGCGACCGAGATCCGGCCGAGCTGGAACGTGAAGACCGGGTTGTCGTGGTTCCCGGCGTAGTGCCAGACCTCGCCGCTCCGCGTCAGGACCGCGAGATTCGCGAGACCGCCCAGGGTGTCGTGCAGTGTCTCGAGGGTCCACGGCACGGCTGCCATCGGATCCCAGTGATCCTCGAGCCAGCGCGCGCCGACCTCGGTGTCGGCCCGGCCGTTGATGCGGCCATCGGCCCGGAAGCCGGCCCGCAGGTCGGTGTGACGCTCGAAGTCGCCGTTGTGGCTGAAGGCGTAGCGGCCGACTGGATCGTCGAACGGCTGCGTATCGGCGAGCCCGATCGTGGAGAGGCGCGAGGGCCGGCGGAGGTGGACGAGCAGCGCCGTCGTCTCGATCAGGCCGATCGTCTCCCCGGCGGGATCGTCGCGGAATGCCCGGACATCGCGATGGGATGCGATCGCGATGTCGGCGCCCAGCCAGGCCGCGCCCCAGCCGAAGCCGGCGATCCCGTACCGCTCGAGCCGCTCGGTGAAGGGCCACAGCTCGTCGATTCGGAATGGCTCCGCCGCGCGGGCGACGAACTGCTCACACACCGTGCTGGGTCAGGAACGCTTCGTGGCGACCTTGCCGCCCGACCCGCGCGAGCCTCGCGCCGCGCCGGCTGGCGCCTGGCAGGTCGGGCACCAGTACGTCGTTCGAGGCAGCTCCGCACCCTGCGGTCCCGAGCGCAGCAGCGTGCCGCAGCGATGGCAGGGCCGGCCGGCCCGGTCGTAGACCCAGAGTCGGGACGGAGCGAGCCGCACGCCCGTTCGCGGATCGAGCGTCGTGGTCCGCCCCGCGGGCGCGCCAGGCCGGGCATTGTCGAGCAGGAGCCGCCGGGCGGTCTCGATCGTGCGATCGAGCGGCTCGTCGTCGATCGAGCGCATCGGCGCGAACGGGTCGACCTTCTCGAGGAAGAGGACCTCGCTCTTGTAGACGTTGCCGATCCCGGCCATCGCCCGCTGGTCGAGGAGGACCTCGCCAATCGCCGTCTCGGCGCGCTCGGGAGCGCGGGCCCGGCGATGGGCCTCGGCGGCATCGAACTTGGCATCGAGGAGGTCGGGGCCCAGATCGCCGAGGGTGTGATGGACGACCTCGGCGCGGGCTTCGAAGAGCTCGACGACCGGCGCATCGAAGCAGACGGCCACGGCGCCCGGGACCTCGAGGATGAGCACGGCTCGGGATGCCGGCCGGCGCCACGTCTCGCCGGGCCGGTAGCGGTGCCAGCTGCCGTGGAGGCCGAGGTGGGTCCGGAGCTCGAGGCCGTTGGCGAAGCGGATCAGGAGGTTCTTGCCGACCGCCTCGACGGCGTCGATTCGCTGGCCCACCACGCGCGATACCTGCGGGCCGGGCAGCCGAGCCCGCGCCGCGAGGACCGTCCGACCGGCCAGGTGGGGCCGGAGTCCCACCGCGATCCGGGCGAGGGTGTCGCCTTCAGCCATGCGTCAGCTCCCTTGCGTGGGCCTGGCGGAGCACGAGGCCGCGATAGCCGGCCACGAAGCCGCCCTCGATGAGGGCCTCGGCGTACGGCGAATCGCCCACAGGCAATCCGTCGATCTTCGCGATGACGAGCTCACGCTCGCGACCGTCGCCGATGAGGCCCGCGAGCGCGGGAACGGCGACAGCGGCGACGGTCGGATCGTCGAACGCCGGCAGCGTCTGGAGCGAGCGCCCACCGCGCTCGATGTAGATCGCGGCGACACCGTCGACCAGGACGACCGCGGCCCCGGCCGCCCGCTGGATGGGCCGGCGATCGTGCTCCCCACGGCGCGGCCACGGAAGCGCGGCGCCGTAGGGGTTCGCCGGGTCGGCGGCCGCGAGGAGATGGACGGTCGGCGCGTCGCCGTCGGCGGATGCCGGTCGGCGGAGCGCTCGGAGCCGCTCGATGGCGCCGGCGAGGGCGAACTGGGAGGCGCCGAGGCCCTCCACGAAATACCCGCGCCGGATCCGGCCGGCTTCCTCGAGGGCTCGCAGGACCGGGTAGACCGCGGCGAAGCCGCCGTCGTGCCCTTCGGCCATCACGGCCTCCCGGACGACGACGCCATATCGCTCGAGGAGCGCCAGGCCGAGGGCGTGCAGCCGCTCCGTCGGGGTCGCCTGTCCCGAGACGTCGACGAGCGACCACCGGCCGGCCGCCTCCGGCGGTCCGAGCGAGGTGAGCCGCCCGGGCCTGGGCGCCCGGCCGGACGGCCGCGAGGGCCGTTTCCAGCGGAGCGCCCGCAGCGGCGCGAACGTGTCGTTCGTGACCTCACCGGCCCAGACCAGGTCCCACAGGGCATCGAGGACCTCGCGGTCCGGGCCACCGCCTGCCGCGGCGTGGAGGGCGCGATAGAAGGAGGCACCCCGCATCCCGAGATGCTCGCGGATCGCGTCGTGGCGCGGCCCCGCGGGCCGCTCGACGCCATCCGGCAGCCCGACGGGTCGCAACAGCTCGCGGCCGGGCCGAGAGAGGACCACGCGACCGTCGTCGCGGCCGAGGCTGCCATGGCCGACCCAGCCGACCTCGCCGAGCGCACCGAGCTCGTCGAGCAGCCGAGGCTGGTAGCCGGCGATCCGCGCCGGCAGGATTTCGCGCTCGAGGACGGAGGCGGGAATCGGCACGCCGGAGAGCTGGTCGATCACCTCCGCCAGTCGCTCGAGTGCGGTCGAGCCACGAAGCGGGGGCGGCGCCATGCCGATGGGCGCGATGCCGTGCCATGCCGGAAGGAATCGCCCCAGCGTCTCGGGCTCGACGGGCTCGACCTCATGTCGCAGCCGCGCGAGCGAACGCCGCCGCAGCATTCGGAGGACCTCCGGATCGCACCACTCACGTTCCGAGCCACCGGGCCGAAACTCGCCCCGCAGCACAGACCCGGCGACGAGCAGCCGGCCGAGCGCGTCGTCGACGATGCCGGCGGGCAGGTCCCAGCGTCGAGCCGGATCGGGGGTCAGGAAGGGGCCGTGACTGCGAGCCCAGCGCGCGAGCAGGCCCTCGAGAGCGCCGGACGCGGGCGTGAGGAAGGCGTCGGGCACGCCGGCCGGCGGCGAGGCCCCGATGCCGTCGCGATAGCGAGCGACATCCTCGATGGCGATCCAGCGACCTTCGCCGGCGAGCCGCGCCTGGACGACGCGGCGGCCCGCGGCGAGCTCGGCGAGCCATTCGTTGGCGACGGACGCGCCGCCTTCGACCCGGTCGGCCACCTCGGCGGTGGACAGGTCGCCGATGCGGCGCAGGAGGTCGTGGAGGTGCTCGGCGCTGTTGGCGCGGCGGTCGTCGGCGAGGCCCTGGAGCGAGAGCTCGAGATCCGCGAGGGCCTCCGGATCCAGCAGCTCCCGCAGCTCCTCCTGGCCGAGCAGCTCGCGCAGGAGGTCGCGATCGAGCGCGAGGGCGCCGGCCCGGCGCTCGGCCAATGGCGCGTCGCCTTCGTACATGTATGCGGCCACGTAGTCGAAGAGCAGCGACGACGCGAACGGCGATGCCTTCACGGTCTCGACCGAGTGGATCGCGATGTCGCGCCGGGCGATCCCGCCGAGGAGGTCACGGAGTGCGTCCAGGTCGAAGACGTCCGACAAGCACTCGCGATACGTCTCGACCAGGATCGGGAAGCTCCCATAGCGCGACGCGACCTTGAGGAGATCCGACGCCCGCTGGCGCTGCTGCCAGAGGGGGGTCCGCGAGCCCGGCCTGCGGCGCGGCAGCAGCAGGGCCCGGCCCGCGTTCTCGCGGAAGCGCGACGCGAAGAGCGCCGAGCCGCCGACCGCCTCGACGACGAGGTCTTCGATCTCGTCCGGCTCGGGGAACAGGAGCCGCTCGACCTCGGCGAGGCGGCTCGCGTCACCGTCGCCCTCCCCCTCGGGCAGGCGGACGGCGATCCCGTCATCGGACCAGATCGTCTGGGCCTCGATCCCGAGCCGCTCTCGCAGGCGGGCCTCGATCGCGAGCGTCAGGGGGGCGTGGACCCGCCCGCCGAACGGGCTGAGGACGACGAGGCGCCAGTCGCCGAGCTCGTCGCGGAAGCGTTCGACGACGACCCTGCGGTCGGTCGGCAGCGCGCCGGCGACCTCCCGTTCCTCGTCGAGATAGGCCACGAGGTTGCGGGCCGCCAGCTCGTCGAGGTCGTGCGACGCCTGGAGACGATCCTCGAGGGCTTCCCTGCCCCGCACGCCGCGGGCCAGGTCGGCTTCGGCTTCGCGCACGAACGCCCCGATCGCCCGCCCGAGCTCGACCGGCCGCCCGACGGCATCGCCCTTCCAGAAAGGCAGCTTGCCCGGGATCCCCGGCGCCGGCTCGACGATCACCCGATCCGGGGTGATGTCCATGACTCGCCAGCTGCTCGCCCCGAGCACGATCACGTCGCCGTGCATGCCGGCCCGGAGCTCATAGACCATCTCCTCGTCCAGCTCGCCCACGCGCCGGCCGGGCGTCCCGGCCTCGCCCGCGAGGAACACCCCGAAAAGGCCGCGATCCGGGATCGTGCCGCCGGAGGTCACCGCCACGACGCGGGCGTCGCGCCGGCCTTCGACGACGTCCGTGACCCGGTCCCAGACGATCCGCGCCTTGAGCTCCGCGAATTCGTCGGATGGATAGGCGCCGGCCAGCATCCCGAGGACTGCCTCGAGGGCGTCCCGTGACAGCGTCTCGAACGGCGCGGCGCGCGTGACGACCTCGAGCAGCTCGGTCACGGTCCAGCGATCCATGACGCTCATGGCGACGAGCTGCTGGGCCAGGACGTCGAGCGGGTTTCGGGGCAGGATCGTCGTCTCGATCGCGCCCTCGTGCATCCGCCGGGTGACCACCGCCGCTTCGAGCAGGTCGCCCCGGAACTTCGGGAAGACGATCCCCTTCGACGGCTCGCCGACCCGGTGGCCGGCCCGGCCGACCCGCTGGAGGCCCGAGGCGACGCTCGTCGGCGACTCGACGAGGACGACGAGGTCGACAGCGCCCATGTCGATGCCGAGCTCGAGCGATGACGTCGCGACGATCGCGGGCACCCGGCCGGCCTTGAGGTCCTCCTCGATCTGGAGGCGTTGCTCGCGGGCGATGCTGCCGTGGTGGGCCCGGACGAGCTCCTCGCCGGCGAGCTCGTTGAGGCGCTGCGCGAGGCGCTCCGCGAGGCGCCGGCTGTTCGTGAACACGATCGTGCTGTGGTGTGCCCGGATGAGCTCCAGGAGCCGCGGGTGGATCGCCGGCCAGATGCTGTTGCGCATGTCGCCACGGCCGGCGTCGCCGCCGGGCTGCTCGTCCGGCGGGAGCACCTCGCCGAGGCGGCTCATGTCCTGGACCGGGACGATGACCCGCAGCTCGAGCGGCTTCCGGCTGCCGGCGTCGACGATCGAGACGTCCCGGCCCGCGCCGTTGCCGCCGAGGAAGCGGGCGATGGTCTCGAGTGGCCGCTGGGTCGCCGAGAGGCCGATCCGCTGGAGTGGCGGCGCGTCGGGAGCCCGGAGCTGCTCGAGGCGCTCGAGCGACAGGGCGAGGTGCGCGCCTCGCTTCGTGCCGGCGATGGCATGGACCTCATCGAGGATCACGGTCTCGACGCCCCGTAGGGTCTCGCGGGCCGCGCTCGTCAGGAGCAGGTAGAGGCTCTCCGGGGTCGTCACGAGGATGTCCGGTGGCCGCTTCGCGAGCTCGCGACGATCTTCCTGGGGCGTATCGCCGGTCCGGCTCGCGATCGAGATCCGCGGCTCGGGCTCACCCAGCCGATTGGCCGCGAGGGAGATCCCGTGGAGCGGGGCTCGGAGGTTGCGCTCGACGTCGTAGGTGAGCGCCTTGAGCGGCGAGACGTACAGGACGCGGACCGTGCCCGGATTCGCCCGGGTGGGCTCGGGGGACGGCTGACGGACGAGGCGGTCAAGGCACCACAGGAACGCGGCCAGGGTCTTGCCGCTCCCGGTCGGGGCGTGGATCAGCGTGTGCCGCCCGGCG
Source organism: Candidatus Limnocylindrales bacterium (assembly GCA_038230295.1). Classification (GTDB taxonomy): domain Bacteria; phylum Chloroflexota; class Limnocylindria; order Limnocylindrales; family CSP1-4; genus UBA5189. The sequence continues at coordinate 50,092 of JBBRNM010000001.1, read as the reverse complement.
GCGATCGCCGCCCAGCCGCCCGATTGAGCGGGTGTCGGACGCTCGAAGGCGCTCTCGAACCAGGCCCGGACGGCCGGCGAGAACGGCGCGAGCTCGTCGCCGACCGGTCCCGGCGCATCCGGCGGGCGGCGGCGCGCCTCACGAGCGCGCGTTGAGGTCGAAGCGGTCACGCCTGAAGTATGGCCGAAGGGACACCCGGCCCGCCTCGAAGGGGCCATTGGCCCTGTTCCGACGGCACCCCGAGGATCAGTCTGGGGACAGCGGATCAGCGACAGAGGTGTCGGTGCCGCGCCGGAACTGATCACGGCGGCACAATGTGGGAAGGGATAGGAAGCCAATCATGTCCACGCTGCGCAGGTTCGTGACGCCGCTGGCGATCATCGCCGCCTCGATCCTCATCTACATGGAGAACCCGTGGGTCACGCCATCGGATGCAATTCTCCCATTTCTCACGTTCGGGTTCTGGACCCTCTCCGTCCTCGTGGTCGCCGGGATGTTCGAGGACCGCAAGGCTCCGGCCGCCCAGGTCGTCGAGGTCGAGGGGCCCGCGTTCACGCGCTACCTCTTCAGCAACACGCGAGCCGGCTTGTTCTGGCTCCCGATCCGGATCTTCGTCGGCTTCTCCTGGCTCGAGGCTGGCATCCACAAGTTCAGCAGCCCCGGCTGGCTGGATGGCGGCGCGGTCCTCAAGGGCTTCTGGACCTCCGCCGTCACCGTGGCTCCGAGTGGTAAGACGCCGATCACGTTCGTCTGGTACCAGGACTTCCTGAATACCCTCCTCGCCAACCACGCCTGGAGCTGGTTCGCGTACGTGATCACGTTCGGTGAGATCGCGGTCGGCGTCGGGCTCCTCGTCGGTGGGCTCGTCGGAGTCGCCGCGTTCTTCGGGGCGCTGATGAACATGTCGTTCATGCTCGCCGGCTCCGCCTCCACCAACCCGGTCCTGTTCATCCTCGCGATCGGGCTCATCCTCGCCTGGCGCGTCGCCGGCTTCTACGGCCTCGACCGCTTCCTCCTCCCGCGCCTCGGCGTCCCCTGGAAGGCGAGGGTCGACGTCCACCCGGACGTGACGGCCCCCATCGCGCCACCCCCGGTCGCGCCACCCCCGGTCGCGCCACCCCCGGTCACGCGACCCATCAGCGCCTGAGTCAAGCCAATCGCGGCGAGTCGCCCTGCACCGACGCCCGTCTCGCCCGCTCAGCCGAGCGCCCGGGTCCCCAACCCGGGCGATCGGCTATGCCCGGCCGATTCCGGCGAGAAGCCCCTCCGCAGTCTCGATGGCGCCTCGATCCGCCTGGGCCTGCCACGGACCGACCTCGAGACCGGCGTTCGGAGGATCGGTGAAGGTCGTCGGGAGTGGAGGCCCGCCGGCGCGAGCCGAGTCGGCCGCCCACGCGCGGCGCCAGGCCTCGGGCAGCGCGGGCGGAACCGCGGCGTGGGCTGCCGCGAGCCAGACCAGTGCCCACGCCCGCGGCACCACGCGGTAGATCTCGTAGCCCCCGCCGCCGGTCGCCAGCCAGCGACCGCCGGCCCAGCGGTGGGCGAGGTCATCGACGAGTCGGGCCGCCTGGCCCATGGCCGTCGTCGTGACGTTGAGGTGCGCCAGCGGATCCCAGGCGTGGGCGTCGGCGCCGTGCTGGGAAACGACGATCTCGGGCTGGAACACCTCCGCCAGGGCCGGGAGCACCGCCTCGAGCGCCCCGAGCCAGCCGCGCTCACCGGTTCCGGCCTCGAGGGGCAGGTTCAGCTTTGAACCGACGGCGTCCGGTCCGCCCCGCTCGTCCGCGAATCCGGTGCCCGGAAACAGGCTCAGGCCGGTTTCGTGGATCGAGACCGTCATGACACCGGGATCGTTCCAGTGGATGGCCTGGACGCCGTCGCCATGATGCACATCCAGGTCGATGTAGAGCACCCGGAGGCCGTCACGGCGGGCCCGCGCGATGGCGAGCGCGGGATCGTTGTAGACGCAGAAGCCCGACGCTCGGGCCGGCATCGCGTGGTGCAGTCCGCCACCCGGATGGAAGGCGTGTTCCACGTCGCCGCGGAGGATCGCCTCCATGGCCACCACGGATCCGCCGGCGACCGCCGCGGCCGCGTCGTGCATCCCCGCGAAGGCCGGCGTATCGCCCGGCCCGATGCCGGCCATCGGCGGGCCAGCGGGATTCGTGGAGAACGCCTTGACGCGAGCGATGTAGCCGGGCTCGTGGACCCACTCCAGCACGTCATCGGGAGCGGGCTCGGGGGCGAGCCCGGGCACGGCGCCGAGGGCCTCGAGGAGCGAGATTCCCGGCCCGAACCGCCGCGGCGTGAGCGGGTGCGACGGCCCGAAGTCGTACGTGCCGGAGCGGGGTCCGAACACGAGGAGTGGGCCGGCGATCGACATCTCAGGGACGATACCCGGAGTACCATCGGCCGGCATTGGACACCCTCGCGATCCTGATCGTGATCCTGATCATCGCGCTCATCTGGCGCGGCCCCAAGACGCTGCCCCAGATCGGAGCGATCCTGGGACGCGGCGTTCGCGAGGCGCGGCACGAGGCCGAGCGCCTCCGATCCACGGATGCCCCCGAGGACGCAGGGACGCCGAAGCCTGGTTAGCCGGAGCCCGGGAGCTCCCAGGCAGGGCCCACGAAGCGCACGGCCTCCGGTCGCCGGTCGGGTCGTTCGTCGAGCCGGGCGACGAGTCGAACGTCGCCGAACGGCACGCTCTCGCCATCCCCGAGTTCCGAGACGGGGTACGGCGCGAGTCGCCCGACGCCGGGACCGCCCACCACCGGCAGCGCCAGGCCGGCGGCGAACATCTCGACACCGGCGTGGTGGACGGGCTCGAGATCGGTGATCGCGATGGCCGCGATCCGGGCGCCGGCTGCCCTGGCCGCCTCGACAACGGCATCCGACGTCAGGCCCGTCGGGTCGGAGGGGTTCACGAAGACCCATTCCTCGTGACCGACGAGCCAGCCCGGCTCGGCTCGACCAACGATCCCGGCCGCCCACGGCTGGCTCACCCGCATCAGGCCGCTGCCGACCGGCTCGATCGAGGGCTCCAGCGCGCCCGCACCCGCGCGGAATGCGACCTCGACGGCCGCCCGGTCCTCGAGGCCGACCAGCTGCTGGAGCGTGACGAGGGTCGGCTGCCACATGGCGAGATCGCCCTCGGCGACGGCCTCGAGGGCGTCGGCGGGACCCAGCCACCGCCAGTCCGCCACCTCGGCGGACCCGGCGACGGCGTCCGTTCCGGCCGGCACGAATGCCGCGAAGAACCGGGCGTCGTAGCGGGACGGCAGGCCGGGCGGCGTGACCCAGCGGCTCATCGGGATCAGCGAGCCGGGGTCGAGGCGAATCCCGGTCTCCTCGAAGGTCTCCCTGATCGCCGCGGCGGCGTGGTCGGCGTCCTCCGGATCCAGGCGTCCCCCCGGGAAGACGTACATGTCGCCGCCGAATCGGAGCGTCGCGGTCCGCCGGGTCAGGAGGACGGTCAGGCCGCGACTGCCGGGGCGAAGCAGCACGACGGTCGCGGCGGCCCGCGGCTCGACGACCGGACCGCGCCGTCGCTCGGGTCGCTCGGGTCGCTCGGGTCGCTCGGGTCGCTCGGGTCGCTCGACGTCACCCGGGACCTGGTCCCCGCTCACGTGGTCACAGGGCCACGGACTGCTCGGCGAGCTGCGCCCGAAGCGCAGCGACATCCGCGATCGGCGTGCGGCAGGCGAAGCCGCGACAGACGTAGGCCGTCGGGCGGCCGCCGAGCGGAGGCCGATCGTGGAGCAACGGGATCGCGCTCGCCTGCCCCTCGAGCGCGGTCGCAGCGACGACGCGTCCGGGCGCGTAGCCGGCCGAGGCCTCGCGAAGCAGCCCCCTCGTGCCGGACTCCGCGAGGTCGCCGATGACGGCGACTTCGACGACATCCGTCAGGGCGAGGTCGATGGCCTGCAGCCACATTGCGAAGGCCGTCGGGTAGCGGACCGCAAGCGGCGTGACCGTACCGATCGCCCGTTCCGCGGCCGTGCGATACGCGCCGTCGCCGGTCAATGCAGCGAGCCGGAGCAGCACGAACGTCGCCATCGCGCCGCCGGATGGCGTCGCGTTGTCCTGGCTGTCCTTCGGGCGGGTCACGAGCCGCTCGTGGTCGGTCGCCGTATCGAAGAAGCCGCCGTCCGGGTCGGTGAACCGTGTGAGCACAGAGTCCATCAGGCCGCGCGCGGCCGTGAACCAGCGCTCCTCGAAGGTTGCCTCGTACAGGGCCAGCAGCCCGTCGGCGAGATTCGCGTAGTCCTCGAGGACGCCCTGGCCCGAGACCCGCCCGTCCTTCCAGGACCGTCCCAGGCGGCCGTCGGGGCTGAGGAGCCCGTCGAGGATCGTCGTCACCGCCTGCTCGGCCGCTTCGCGATATCGGCGGGCGGCAGCCGCCAACGTGGCATTCCCGGCAATCGCGCCGCCCGCGGCCCCCTCCCCGTCGGCGCCCGCGGCTTCAGCCGCGAACCCGAGCATCCGGGCGGCATCGGCGAGGGCACCGATCGCGAGCCCGTTCCACGCGGCGAGCGCCTTGTCATCTCGCGCGGGCTGCGGCCGGTCACCTCGGAGCGCGAGCAGGCGCTCCCGGGCCGTGGCGAGCCGGTCCTCGACCTCCCGGACCGGCAGTCCGTACAGCTGGGCGAGCTCCGCGCCGGTGCGCACGCGGGAGAGGATCGTGACGCCCTCCCAGTTGCCGCCCGCGGTGACCCCGTAGGCCGTCGAGAAGAGCGCCGCGTCCTCGCCCAACGCCCCGCGGATCTCCTCCGCCCGCCACGTGAATGTCGCGCCCTCGACGCCGCCCGTGTCCGCGTCCTGGCTTGCAGCGAAGGCGCCGTCGGCGGTCCGCAGCTCGCGCAGGAGGTAGTCGAGCGTACCCATTGCGACCGTCCGATGGCGGACCTCGCCGGTCAGGGCCCAGGCGTGCAGGTAGACCCGGGCGAGCTGGGCGTTGTCGTAGAGCATCTGCTCGAAGTGCGGGACGAGCCAGCGCCCGTCGGTCGCATAGCGGTGGAAGCCGCCGCCGAGCTGGTCGTGGATCCCGCCATCGGCCATTCGATCGAGCGCCCGCCGGGCGACGGGCAGGGCTCGTGACTCGCCGGCCGCGGCGCGACGGAGGAGCAGCTCGATCGTCATCGGCTGCGGGAACTTCGGCGCACCGCCCCAGCCGCCGTTGATGGCGTCGGCGGAACCCTCGATCAGCGTGACCGCTCGTTCGAGGAGATCCGGACCGGGCGCTTCAGAGGCCGCGGTCCGCGTCCCGGCAACAAGGCCCGCCACGAGGCGGACCCCGGTCTGTTCGAGCTCGGCGCGCTGCGTTCGCCACGCGAGGTCGATGCCCTCGAGCAGCTGTCGGAAGCTCGGCAGGCCGTGGCGCGGCGTATCGGGGAAGTACGTGCCGCCGTAGAACGGCCGGCCCTCGGGCGTCAGGAACACCGACATCGGCCAGCCGCCTCCGCCTGTGAGGGCCTGGACGGCGCCCATGTACACCTGGTCCAGATCGGGCCGCTCCTCGCGGTCGACCTTGATCGCGATGAAGTGATCGTTCAGGAATACAGCAGTCGCCTCATCTTCGAATGACTCGCGCTCCATGACGTGGCACCAGTGGCACGCCGCGTAGCCAATGGACAGGAAGATCGGCCGGTCCAGCAGCTTCGCCCGCGTCAGCGCGTCGGGACCCCAGGGGAACCAGTCGACGGGGTTGTGCGCGTGCTGGAGGAGGTACGGGCTGGTCTCGTTCGCCAGCCGGTTGGTGTGCCGTTGGGACTGTGGCGCCTCGGTCACGGGCTCGATGGTAGTCGGTGGTGGGTACCCTTCGGCCATGGGATCCCATGCCGTCCCCGACTTCCTGCCCTCGCGGAACGGCTTCCATTTCGCCAACCGCTGGCCATCGACCCCCGCGTTCTGGTGGGGCGCAGGCATGGTTCGCCTCGGATTGGGCGACGCCGGCCGAGGCCTGTGCGGCGGCATGGCGTTCGGGGTCCGGGATCGGTTCGATCGCGGGAGTTTGCCTCCAGCGGACTCGGCACTGCCCGCGGCCGGAACGCCGCTGTTCGACGAGATCGCCCATCGTCAGCTCGACTCGTTCGACCGCCTGGTCGTCGTGCCGTTCCGCTTCTGGCGGATGTCGGCGCAGGGCCCCGGGGAACGGCTGCGGATGAGTCTCGGCGAGGCCTGGCCGGCCATCCGGGCCGAGATCGACGCGGGACGTCTCTCGATGATCGGGCTCGTCCGGCTGGCAGGCCGGAACCCGCTCGCGACCGGCCTCGGCCACCAGGTGGTCGGGTTTCGATACGCGGAGGCTGCCGACCGGATCGCCATCGGCATCTACGACCCGAACCATCCGGATCGCGACGATGTCGAGCTGACGATCGAGCGAGATTGGGACGGGGCCATCCGCCTCGGCCAGACCACCGGCGAGCCGCTCCTCGGCATCCTGGACCTCCCGTTCGTCGCCGCGCGCTAGGATCTGCCGATGGACTACGGGCTCGTGTTGCCGGCGATGGGCGAGGGCTCCTCGCGCGAGGGCCTCGAGGCCGGCTGCGAAGCAGCCGAGCGGCATGGCTTCGGCGAGGTCTGGGGCACTGACCACCTGCTGGTCGACGCCAGCGCCGCCGACGACTACGGCCGGATCTACGAGATCCTGACGCTGCTCGCCTGGATTGCCGGTCGGTTCGAGCGGGTCCGGATCGGGACGAGCGTGATCGTCGTGCCGATGCGCAACGCGGTCGTGCTGGCGAAGGAGCTCGCGACGATCGACGACCTCTCGAATGGTCGCCTGATCGTCGGGCTGGGGGCCGGCTGGAGCGAGCAGGAGTTCCAGAACCTCGGCGTTCACGACAAGTTTCATGCTCGTGGCGCCTATCTTGAGGAGGCGATCGCCCTCTTCCGCCATCTCTGGTCCGGCAGCCATGAGCCCTTCGACGGCACATTCCACGCGTTCGACGACTTCGTGTTCGGGCCGTTGCCACCGCAAGGATCCAGGGTGCCGATCTGGCTCGGCGGCCGGAGCGACGCTGCACTGCAGCGAGCCGGCCGGGTCGCGGACGCGTATCACGCCTCGGCGATCGGGCCAGCCTCGATAGCGGACAAGGCGCCCGTCATGCGCGCCGCCGCGAAAGCCGCTGGTCGACGGATGCCGCGCCTGTCATCTCGCGTCCGCGTCGAGCTCGATCGGCCGGCCCGCGCCGGCGTCTACACGATGCACGGCAGCCCGCCGGAGGCGGCCGGCGAGATCCGAGCCTTCGCCGAGGCCGGCGTCGACCATCTGGCACTCGCATTCCCCGAGCGTGACCCGGGAGGCCTGACACGGGCCGTCGATCGCTTCGTCGCCGAGGTTCTGCCACTCGTCTGATCGTCAGAACCTCAGATCGGCGGCAGCTCCTGGGCGTCGGTCTGGGCCGCCGCGAACAGGTCACCGACCCGGCTCACGCGGTTCACGACCGTCCGGATCGTCCAGCGGTCGCTGCGAAGCTCGGGATCGTCGAGCTCGTCCCAGGCGATCGGGGTCGAGACCGGCGCACCCGCCGCGGGTCGCACGGCGTAGGGCGCGACGAGGGTCTTGATCGTCGCGTTCTGGGTGTAGTCGAGGCGGGCTCGGCCCTGGCGACGGTCCTTCGACCATTCCCAGGAGACGAGATCCGGCACGATCTGCCCAACTGCGCGGGACAGCTTCTCGACCCAGGCGCTCGTGTCGGCGAACGTGTACTTCGGGACGATCGGGATCCAGACCTGGACGCCGCGCCGGCCCGTCGTCTTCGGGTAACCGCGGACCGAGAGGTGACCCAGGGCGGTCCGATAAAGCCGGGCGAGGGTCAGCGTCTCGTCCCAGGTCGTCTTCTCGCCGGGATCGATGTCAATGAGAGCAAAGGTGGGCCGGGCCGGATCCTCGAGACGGCTCGTCCAGGCGTGAACTTCGAAGGCGGCCTGGTTGCCGAGCCAGGCGAGCGCGGCGACACGGTCCGCGATCAGGTGCTCGTTCGCCTCGCGCGCCTCGACGCCGACCTCGTGCCAGCGCCGGAGCCACGTCGGCGCGGTCGATGGGATGTCCTTCTGCCAGAACCCGGGCCCGTCGGGTCCGTTCGGAAAGCGATGGAGGTTGAGGGGTCGCTCCGCGAGATGCGGGAGCATCGCCGGGGCGATCCGGACGAAGTAGCGGATAAGCTCGCGTTTCGTTACGGACGACGGTAGGGCGCCCTTTTTCGGCGCGGACCCATCGGGCTCGGGCTCGCCGCCTCGCGCCGGGAACAGCGGCTTGTCGAGGTTCGTCAGCTTCAGCTCGAAGCCTCCGACCGTCCAGGTGCCGTCTTTCTGCATCGCGTCGAGCGCCGCCAGCTCCTCCGGGGTTGCCTCCCAGGCGAACTCGTGCTCGACCTTGGTCGGCCGTGCGGAGGAGGCCTTCGACGGGCGCGCTGCCACTCCGGCCTTCGAATCCGGCAGCTCGGCGTCGACCGCTGCGACCGTCGCCGTTGCCGGGACGGGTTGCTCGCGGACGACCTCAATGGCTGGCTTGCCGGTGTCGTCGAAGCCCTTGAAGGCCGCCTGGCGGACGATGCCGTCGCGGGTCCAGCCGCCGAGCTCGGCGCGGATGACGACCTCGGGCTTGACCCAGATCACGTTCTTGAGATCGCCGCCCCAGCGGCCCTTGTAATCCTTCGGCAGCGGCGGATCGAATAGCGGGTCCGGGATCGCGAGCGGCTCCAGGCGCGCCCTGATCCGGCGCCGCATGACTGCGTTGAACCCCGAGCCGACCTTACCGGCGAAGTGGAGCCGGCGCTTGCGGCCCTCCTTTTCGTAATACCCGACGACGATCGCCCCGAGCTCTGTCGCGGCGCCCTCGCCGGGGGTAAAGCCACCGACGACGAGCTCCTGCTCCGGGCGATGCTTGATCTTGAGCCACGTCTTCGACCGGACGCCGGGCAGGTACGGCGACGTCCGGTGCTTGGCGATGATGCCCTCGAGATCCTGCTTGGCGGCGGCGTCCATGAAGGCCTTGCCCTCACCGAGGACGTGGTCGGCGTAGCGGACCCGGCGATCAACGCCGCGGAGGACCATCGTCAGCAGGCGCTTGCGATCCTGGAGCGGCACGTTCAGGAGGGATCGACCATCGAGATAGAGCAGGTCGAACGCCTGGTAGATGAGATGCGGTGATTGCGTGCCGGTCAGCTCCTGCAGGAGCGAGAAGCTCGGCAGGCCGTCCTCGCCAAGCGCGACCACCTCGCCGTCGACGATGGCCTCGGTCGCGTCGATCCACGTCGCTGGGCTGAGGAGCCTCGGAAAGTACGTCTCGCCGTCCTTGCCGTGGCGGGTGAAGATCTTCGCCGTTCCATTCCGAACGACGGCCTCGATCCGGTAGCCGTCCCACTTCACCTCGAACAGCCAATCCTCGTCGTCGAAGGCGCGGTCCGTCAGGGTCGCCGCCATCGGCTCGATGAACGTCGGCATCTTCTCGGTCTTCGCCGCGCTCAAGTCGATCTCGGCCGTGGCCGCGGGCGCCGCGCTCATCCAGATCGCATCCCGGTCCGCCTTCACCTCGTCGTTCGTGCGGCCGGTTTTGACGCTCTTCGGATGATCCTCGGCGTCCCAGCCATCGACGGAGCCCTCGTCGCGCTTGTGGATGAGGAGCCACTGGTCACCCTCGTCGTCCTCGAACGCCCGAGCCGAGCCGCCTTTCCGACCGCGCCCGCTCGTCCGCACGATCGTGAAGCGGCCCTTGAGCTTCTCGCCGCGGAGTGCGAACTTGAGCTCGCCGTCCTCGATCGCATTCGCCGGGTCGGGCGTTTCCGCCTCTGGGGTCCAGGTGCCCCAGTCCCAGACGATGACGTCGCCGCCGCCGTACTCGCCTTTCGGGATCGCGCCCTCGAAGTCGAGGTACTCGATCGGGTGATCCTCGACATGCACGGCCATCCGTCGCTGCTTCGGATCGAGCGTCGGCCCCTTGGGCACGGCCCACGAGACGAGCACGCCGTCGATCTCGAGCCGGAAGTCGTAGTGGAGCCGCGTCGCCCGATGGCGCTGGACGACGAAGCGACCGCCGCGACCGGCGATCGACTCAGCCGGCTGCCCGCCCGCCGGCTCGGGGGTCTTCTTGAAATCCCGCTTGCGCTGGTATTCCTTCAGCGGCATGCGACCGCCGGCTCAGGCGCTCTTGCGCTTACGCGCCGGCCGCTCCTCGTCTGCCTCGTCGCGCGCCGCGGGCCGGGTCGTCTTTGCGGCCGCTCGCGTCGGGGGCCGCGCGCCGCCGGCCGGCTCGCCGGCGGCCTTGCGTGCCTTCGCTTCGGCGACGGAGACGGGCTTCTCCGCCTTCGCGTCCCGCGCGCTCGTCGCGGCCTTGACGCTCGCCTGGAGGGCGGCCATGAGATCGACGAGGTTCGTGGATTCCTCGGGCGCGGCCACGCTGACGGTCTCGCGGCCCTCGACCTTCGACTCGATGACATGCATCAGGGCCTCGCGGTATTCGTCGCGGTAGGCCGCGGGATCGAACTCGCCGGTCATGGCCTCGATGAGCTGCGCGGCCATCTTCTTCTCGGCCGGCTTGACCTCCTGTTCCTTTGCCGGCAGGTCCAGCTCGCCCAGGGCGCGGATCTCGTCGGGCCAGTAGAGGGTCGAGAGCAGCATCGTGTTCTGGAACGGGTCAAGCGCCGCGAGCGCCTCGCGGTCGCGGATGACGATCTTGCAGATCGCGGTCAGGCCTTTGTCGGCGAGCACCTCCTTGAGGAGCGCAAACGCCTTCCGACCGATCTTGTCGGGCTCGAGGTAGTACGCCTGCTTGACGAACTTCGTGTGGGTCTCGGCCTCGTCGGATGGCACGAACTGCTCGATCTCGATCGAGCGGACCGTCTTGAGTGGCAGCTTCTCGAGGTCCTCGTCGGTGATGACGACGTACTTGCCGGGCGCGTACTCGAAGCCCTTGACGGTGTCGGTCCGGGGAATGACCTCCTCGTCCTCGGGGCACCAGATCTTCATCTGGATCCGGGACAGGTCCTTCTCGTGGAGCATGTTGAAGCTGACGCCGGCCCGCGACTCCGTCGCGAGGTACAGCTTCACCGGGATCGTGACGAGGCCGAACTGGATGGCCCCCTTCCACATGGAGCGCGCCACGGACATTGCCCTCGTGCTCGACGCTCGCCGCTTGCCCGCGAGCCGGTCGCGACCATACCACCCGCGGCCAAACGATCGACCCGAATCGGGATGCGCTCTGCCTTACGAGCGTGAGACAGCATGCCCCCGCCGGCGCGCTGGGCGAGCTCAGCGAAGCCGCCAACGCCCGGATGAGCCGCTCAGTGCGTCAGGCGAGCTCCCGTTCGGCGCGGGCAAGCCAGGCGAGCACGGCCTCCCGAAGCTTGTCGAGCGTGGCCGAGATGCCCGCGGAGCTGGTGCCGATGTTCGTCAGCTGGACCTTCATCGCCCGAACGGCCTCCATCGCCTCCCGGATGCCCGTGAGCGCTTCCTTGACCGCGGCGACGTCGAGCTCAGCCTCGGACTCGCGCAGCGAGGCGAGCGCCAGCAGGCGCGCGAGACGGACGGCGGCATGGAGAGCGGCGGGGTCCGGATCGGCCGGGTCGAGGACCACGTAGACGTCCCCGGCACGGACGTCGAACGGCGCGATTCCCGCCGGCGCGTGTTGCGGCGTGAAGACGACCAGCCCAACGGCCGCGTCGCGGTTGGTCTTGGCCGCGCGCAGCTCTTCGCGCATCTCGCGGCCCGAGACCTTGCGGTCCTTGGCCTCGACGACGATTCGCAGCTCCTGGCCGCGGGTGAGGTCCGGGTCGAGCGTGAGCACGAAGTCGCCCTTCTTCGAGCGGCCAGCGTCGCCCGCGTCGGTGCCGCAGCGCTCGAGGAGGTCGTTGGCGCCGCGGGCCATCTCGCCGAGCTCGGCCTCGAGCAGGTCCTCGAAATCGGCGCCCTTCGCGGCGGATTTCGACCGCTCTCCCGCACGGGCGTTCTGGGCGGCTTCGATGGCGACGAGCTTCTCCTGGAGCGCCCGGAATCCCTCTGAGACCTCGAGCCGGAACTGGTGGAGCGGCGAGCCGAGCCGGGTCGGATCGAGCAGCGTCGCGAGCCGCGATGCATCCCCGTCGAAGTAGGTCTCGAGCATCCCGGAGATCCGGCCGATCGCCGAGTCGCGGCGGGTGGGGTCGAACAGCTCCTCGACCATCGAGCGGAGCTTGCCGCGGTCGCCGAGGAATGTCTCGAGTGTCCGGGGCAGCCGGCCGTCGCCATCCGCGAAGTTGGAGCGGAGGACCTGTTCCAGCGCGGCCGCCGCCTTCTCGTTCGCGGAGGCGTTCTGCTCGGCGAATCGCTCGAACTCCGAGCGGACGGCATCCACGTTCAGCGTCACGCCGACGCTCTGGAGCGCCGTCAGCCCGATGCGAATGGCGCGCTCGACGAGGACCGCGTGGTCGTCGGCCGGCTGCGCGCCGAGCCAGGCCGCAAGGGCCGGATCTGGGAGCACGACGCGCTCGATGACGATCCGGTCCGGATGCACGCGGACCGACGCCTCCTGGCGCCCCGGAAAGGTGACGACTCTCGCTTCCATGCCCGGATCCTCACGGGCGCCCGTGACACCTAGCGTGTCACAAGCCGAATCAGTCCTTTCGCGCGCCCTCGGCCGCCGCGCAGTCGGCGCACCGCCCCACGATCGTCACGTGGGACAGGTCGACCTCGAAGCCGCGCTTCCCGCGCAGCGCATCGACCATGCCCTGGGCTTCGCCCTCGCCGAGCTCCCAGGTCTGGCCACAGGCGCCGCAGTGGAGGTGGCCGTGGTCGCGCGTCGGCAGGACGTGGAACTCCTCGCGGCCGTCGGCGCCGTGGCCGTGGCGGATGAAGCCGAGGTCCTCGAGCACGTCGAGCGTGCGGTACACCGTCGACGGGGTCGTCGTCGGATCGATCGCCCGGCAGCGCTCGACGAGGTCGGCGCCACCCACGTGGCCATCGGCCCTGGACAGGACCTCGATCAACGTGCGTCGCTGGGGCGTCCAGCGCATCCCCCGGTCGTGGAGGAGGTCCCGGATCGAGCCCCAGGGATCGATCTTCGTCACAGCCGTCATATCGCCATCAGCCTACGTCGCTTCTGATCCGCCGAAGTCGCTCGGACGTATTCGAAGATAGCGCAACACGTCCATGTTGCAAGCTCTTGCAACAACGATGGACGGGCGATACCCTCGATCCCAGGCCACGACTGCACGAGGACATCGATGCTCGCGAACGCGATCCAGATGCTGCGGACCCCGAGCGAGCTTCGAACGCGAATCGTGCGGGTGTACGGCTTCCTGGCGGTCTTCAATCTCGGCGCCTGGGCATTCGCGATCTGGGCCTCGATGCAGTACCCGATCCTCCTGCCGGCGGCCTTCCTCGCCTACACGTTCGGGCTTCGGCATGCGGTCGACGCCGACCACATCGCCGCGATCGACAACACGACCCGGAAGCTCATGCAGGACGGCCAGCGACCCGTCGGGGTCGGGTTGTTCTTCTCGCTGGGTCACTCGACGATCGTCGTCGCACTGTCGGTTCTCCTGGCGATCTCGGCCGGGCTCGTCAGCGATATCCCGACGCTTCGCGAGGTCGGAAGCCTCATCGGCACGAGCGTTTCGGCCGTGTTCCTGTTGCTTATCGGCACGATCAACCTCGTGGTCCTCCTCGACATCTACCGGATGTTCCGAGAGGTCTCCGCGGGCGGCGAGTACAGCGAGGAATCGCTCGAGGACTTCCTGAACAACCGCGGCCTCCTGGCCCGGATCCTGCGACCCGTGCTGCGGATGATCCGCACGAGCTGGCACATGTACCCGCTCGGGGTGCTGTTCGGCCTCGGCTTCGACACCGCGAGCGAGGTCGCGCTCCTGGGCCTTGCCGCGACATCGGGCGCCAACCACCTCCCGATCGGCTACATCCTCATCCTGCCGGCCCTGTTCGCCGCGGGGATGTCCTTGGTGGATACGACCGACGGCGTGATGATGCTCGGCGCCTACGGCTGGGCCTACGTCAAGCCGATCCGGAAGCTCTACTACAACCTCAACATCACGCTCGTGTCGGTCCTGATCGCCTTCCTCATCGGCGGCGTCGAGGTCCTCAGCATCGTCGCCGATCGACTCGGCCTCCACGGCGGCCCGTGGGACCTCGTCGGGAATCTCGACTTCGGCCTGATCGGCTTCGGGATCGTCGCGATCTTCGTCCTGAGCTGGGCGATCTCGACCGCGATCTACCGCCACAAGGGCTACGACGATCTGCCGACGCGGCCGGCGCCCTCAGACCCGAGGCCCGGCGCCGCGTCCTGAGGCGCGGTCAGCTGCCGCGGTAGGTCGTCATCGAGAACGGCGCGAGCAGCAGGGGGACGTGGTAGGAGCGGGACGTGTCATCGACCCGCAGGTCCACCGCGAGCTTCTGGAAGAACGGGCCGCCATCGGCTCGCGGGTTCGGCCGACCGCCGAGGCGGAACTCGAGCCGGTAGGTCCCCGGCGACATCGGGCGCTCGAGGAGATCGCGGACCCGACCGTCGCCATCGGTGAAGGCCTGCGTCAGGCGGATCGGCCGGTCGTCCTCGCCGAGCTTGTAGAGGCTCACGTGGATTCCGACCGCCGGCTGGCCCGTCTCGGTGTCGAGGACGTGGGTCGAGATCGTCGGCGAGGTGCCGCTCGAACCCGGTCGACCGCCTGGTCCACCGCCTGCCGTCTCGGCCACGTATCCTCCCGCCCATGAGCCACCTGGAGATCACCGTCGGCGATCTGCACTTTAGCGCCCGCTGGGAGGCGGCCGCGCCTCGGACCAGGGAGGCGATCCGGGCGATGCTGCCGATCGAGAGCCGGCTCATCCACTGCCGCTGGTCCGGCGAATCGACCTGGATCCCGCTCGGCGACTTCCGGCCGGGCATCGACTTCGAGAACCACACCTCGCATCCGGCGCCGGGCCAGCTGGCGATCTACCCGGGCGGGATCAACGAGTGCGAGATCTTCTTTCCGTACGGCGCCTGCATGACGGCGTCGAAGGTTGGCCAGCTGGCGGCGAATCACTTCGCCACGATCGAGCCGGATGCCGGCTGGCAGGACCGTCTCCGCGAGGTCGGCCGGCGCGTCCTGTGGGACGGCGCCCAGCCGATCCGGATCGTCGAGGCGGAGTAGCGCGTCGATGGCGCCCGACCCGGACCTCCTCGTCCGCGGTGGGACCGTCGTCACGGTCAGGGGTTCCCGGCGCGCCGACGTCGCCGTTCGCAACGGCGCGATCAGCGCCATCGAGGCGGACCCCGGGGAGCGCCTCCGTGGAGCGGCCGAGGTCATCGACGCGACGGGGCTGCTCGTGCTTCCAGGCGCCGTGGACGTCCACACCCACACGCGCGTCGCGACGGACGCCGAGCCCGATCGCTTCTTCCGGGACTCCGTGGCGGCCGCATTCGGCGGGACCACGACCTTCCTCGCGTTCAACAACCCCGGCACCGGCTCCTCGCCGGCCGCTGAGCGCTCGCTGTTGGCCGGCCTTCACGAGTGGCGCGCCACGACCGAGCACGACAGCGCGATCGACTACGGGATCAGCCTCGTCATCAGCGGCCGGATGGACGATCCCATCGCCGAGCTGCCGGCCATGGTCGATGCGGGCGTCGCAACCGCGAAGGCGTTCATGGTCTTCGACTTCCGGCTCGATGAAGCCCGGATCTTCGAGGCGATACGCGTGCTCGCTTCGCGGGGCGGGATGCTCCAAGTCCACTGCGAGGACCCGGTCCTCATCGACACGGCCGTGGTCGCCGCGCTCGCCCGCGGCGAGACCGCGCCACGGTTCCATGCGGCGACACGATCGACCGAGGCCGAGGCTCTTGCGACCGAGCGGGTGATGGCCTTCGCCGAGGCCAGTGGCGCGCCGGTCCACGTCGTCCATCTCTCGTCCGCGGCCGCGTTGCGACACGTCCGCGCGGCGCGGGCGCGCGGCGTCCGGGCGCATACGGAGACCTGCCCCCATTATCTCGCGCTGACCGACGACCGCTACCTCGGCCCGGACGATGCGAGCGTCGCGAAGTACGTGATCTCCCCACCGCTCCGTCCCGCCGCCGATCAGGACGCCCTCTGGCTGGGCCTGGCTGCAGGGGATCTCGATCTCGTCGCGACCGACCATGTCCCCGACCGAGCCGGAGTCGAAAAGGCCGACGCGGAACGTGGCGTTTCGTTCGACAAGATCAGCAACGGGGCGCCCGGCATCGAGACGCTGCTGGCGATCCTCTACTCCGCGGGCGTCGCGAAGCGTCGCCTCACGGTCGAGCGGATGGTCGATCTCATTGCGACGACGCCCGCCCGCCTCTTCGGCCTCGAGCGCAAGGGCGCAATCGAGGTCGGCAAGGATGCCGATCTCGTCCTCTTCGATCCGGCGGCTCGCCGGACCCTTCGGGCAGCCGAGCTGCACCACACCAGCGACTACACGCCGTACGAGGGCTTCGAGCTTCAGGGCGCGGTTCGCAGCGTCTTCTCACGCGGCCGCCCGGTCATCCGCGATGGCCGCTTCGTTGGCCGGCGCGGCGCCGGCGAATTCGTTGCGCGGTTCAGCGCGGGCGGCGATCCGGAGCACGCCGCGTAACAAGGTGTCCCCGGAGGCGTCAGCGTGGGGACTCGCGCCTCGCGTCCCTGCAGCCCAGCGGGAAGCCTGAGCCCTCGCGAGATCGAACGAGGCGGCATGGCTCGGTTCTCGCGGCTGGCGATCCTCGGCAGCATCGCAGTGGCGCTCCTGTCGGGCTGCAGTGGCGGTCCGGTCAAGGCCTCGCCGACCCAGCAGACGTACCTCGCGACGGCCGCTCCTTCGGCGCTGCCTGCGTCATCTCCCAGCCCGACCGCCTCGCCCGTGCCGACGCCCCAGCGTTCGCCCGTCGCCGCAGCGACCCTCAGCCACTGCTCGGGCTCCCCGAGCAGCGGGGTTGGCACCTCGGTCCATCGGAATTCGACCTGGGCCGGCTACGTCGCCGCGTTCCCGCCGGGGACCTTCGGCTGCGTGGAGGGTTCGTGGATCGAGCCCACCGTCACGTGCGGCAGCGTCGATGCGGCGCTGGTGATCTGGGTCGGGATCGGCGGCTACTCGAGCCGCGACACGGGCATCACCGACGACGGCCACGCCCTCGAGAAGACCGGCACCGGCGTGGATTGCGCGAATGGCGTCGCCGACCACTACGCCTGGCACCAGCGCCTTCCGCGAGAGCCGAAGGACCTGCCGTTCGAGCCGACCGCCACGCACCGTGGCGACCTGGTCATCATCTCCGGCGACCGGATCTGGGCCCAGGTCAGGTTCAGCGCCGGCACCGTTCACATGACGATTGCCAACCTGACGAGCGGCGACGTCCGAACGGTCGATCAGGCGGACGCGGGCCTCCACCGCAGTAGCGGCGACTGGATCGTCGAGGGCGAGGACGGCCTACCGGTCCCGCCGTTCGCCTCGCTGACGTTCACGGCCGGGAGCGCATCGATGGCCGGCGCGGTCGGTGCGATCGGCTCGCGAGCCTGGCTCCGGAACGAGATCGACGAATGGGCCGGCGGTTACGAGCGGCTCCAGGTCTCGCCGCTCTCCCGGGATGGCGCTTCATTCAGCGTGACCTGGTTGCACGCCTGAGATCAGTCCGGCGGGCGGCGTCCTCGTCGCGGTCGCGTCATCGCGCGCGGCGCCGGACCGTCGCGTCGATCAGGCCGTGCGGCTCCGTGGTCGAGACGAAGATCTCTTCGCGGTTGTCCAGCCCGAATGGCGCGAGATCGACCCGCCAGTGGTGCAGGTTCGGCAGGACCATCCGGACCCAGTCGATCGCGGGCTCGGCGTCGAGCATCGCCGTGGCCATGATCCAGATGGAGGCCTGAACGGATGGGCTGACGTGCTCGGCCAGGGTTTCGAGCAGGCGGTCGCGCAGGGCGACGTGGGCCGCGTCGAAATCGAACGGTCCGGCGAGCGCCGCGTCGCCATAGCCCCAGGTGGCGGTGATCCTGGTCGCCATGATCCGGTCGTCCGTTTCGGGCAGGGTCGTGTAGCGGTCGCGCTCGAAGCCCGAGAACGTCGATCGGGTCGTCTTGAGGATCGTGAGGTCTTCGATGCCGGCCTCGATCTCCGTCCTGTCTCCGGCCAGCGCGACGGTCGCGGTGCGGGTTTCGACGGCCGACCGCGTGAACGCATCCGGCGCCGGTCGTCCGTCGACCTCGATTCGGGACCAGGCGTGCTCGCGCAGCGAGATGGCTGCCCGCGCGACCTGTGGCTCGGCGGCGAAGTGGCGGGCCAGCTCGAGCCCGAAGGCCTCCGGCGAACCCGTGAGCCGGTCCTTCGCGAACGCGTAGACCGTATTCTTCATCGTGTCGGTCGCCACGAGGTTCGCGTTGTCCCCGCTTATGTGAGCCGCCTCGAAGTCGCCCTCGAGGGAGACATCAACTGTCAGGTCGCGGAGGTCGTGGCGATCGCCGTCCCGGCGGACCGTGACCAGCCGGATCCGGGACTTGCCGTAGCGGTTTTCGCCGAGCACGTAGTCAGCCATCGGCCGACAGCGTCCGGTGACGCGAATCCGCGATGTCGACGACCGCGTCGAGCGCCCGTTCCAGCTCCGCGTCGCGATCGGCCGCCAGCGCGGCCTCGAAATCCGGGAGGAGCTCGGCCAGCGATCGGCCGGCGACGAAGGCGCAGTAGCGAAAGCCGAATCTGGTCTCGTAGGCCTCGTTCAGCCGGGCGAGGGTCGCCGCGATCGCATCCTGAGGGGGCGCCGTCGCGGCTCGGTCGTAGCCCTGCTCCCGAGACGAGAGTGCCGACACGCGCTCACGTGTCGCGCCGAGCCGCGGATGCGCGTTGACGAGCTCCCGTTGCTCGGCCTCGGGCATCGCATGGGCGATCGCTCGCGCCCGGCGGAAGAGGTCCGCCCACGAGTCATACGGGCGCGCGGCGGCCAGGTGGGCGAGGAACCGCGGCGCACCCTCGAAGAGCGGCGCGAGCCGGCCGGCAAATGGCTCGTGATCGAGCCCTTCGAGCTCCATGATCGAGGGCTGCGCCATCCGCCTCACCACCCGCCGGCCTCGCGGATGACCCGGTGCAGGATCCGGGCCGCCACGGTCCGGCGGTAGTCGGCCGTGGAGCGAACGTCGTCGATCGGTTCGAGCTCGGCGGCGAGCATCTCGGCCGCGGCGTCGGCGACGGCGGGAGTGGGCCGGCTGCCCTCGAGGAGCCGCTCCGTCGCGGCCGCCCGGATCGGCGTGGGGGCGACACTGCCGAAGGCCACCCGGACATCGGACCAGCCATCGTGGCCGCCGTCTCGCCACGAGGCCGCGAGGACCACCTTGCTGATCGCCTGCGCGCGCCGCGTGCCGACCTTCCGGAAGCGGACCCGGCGGCCGGCCGGGAGCGGGAACCGGACGTGCAGGATCAGCTCGTCCGCCGCGAGCGCGATCTTGCGGTAGGCCACGAAGAAGTCCTTTGCCGGAATCTCGCGCTCTCCGCGCTGGCCGCCCACGAGGATCATCGCGTCGGTCGCCAGAAGGATCGGCGGCGTGTCCCCCGCCGGCGATGCATTGGCGATATTGCCCCCCAGCGTGCCGCGGTTCTGGATCTGCATCGCCCCGATCGTCGCCGCGGCCTCGACGAGCGCCGGCAGGTGCTCCCGCACGAGGGCGGACCGGCGGATGTCGGTGTACGTGGTGAGCGCGCCGAGGACGAGGCCATCGGCCTCGAGGGTGATGCCCTTGAGCTCCTCGACCCGGGACAGGTCCAGGAGGCGATCCGGCGGCGGGCCGATCTCGCCGGTGATCCTGACCATGAGGTCGGTGCCCCCGGCGATCGGCGTCGAGGGCCCGGCTGTGAGCCGCTCGTAGGCCTCGAACAGGTGAAGCGGCAGGTCGATCGGCGGCTCGGGCGGCATCGGCCCGCCGTCAGCCCTTCGGGCCGGGCCGAGAGCGGCCCAGACGTCGAAGGATCACGACCGCCGCCGCGAGTGCAACGAAGCCTCCGATGATCTGCTTCGGCGAGAGCGACGGGATCAGGTCCCCGGGCTCCTGGCCCGCTCGCTCGCCGAACTGCTCCGGGTCCCATTCGGGGAAGGTCGGCTGGTCCGCGTCGGATACGGGCTTCGGGGCAACGGACTCCGGACCCTCGACGCCGGTCTCGGCCCGAATGTCGTCTGTCATGCGAGCGGTGTCGCGACCATCGCGATTGCCTCCACGATCTTCGTGTAGCCGGTGCAGCGGCAGAGGTTTCCGGCGATCGCCTCCCGGATGGCATCCCCATCGGCGGTGCCGCCGCCGTCGAGGTAGGCGAGAGCGGCCATGAGCATGCCCGGCGTGCAGATCCCGCACTGGGCGCCGCCGGTCTCGAGGAAGGCCTCCTGGAGCGCGTCGAGCGACCCGCGTTCCCGCGCCGCGAGCGAAAGCCCCTCGACCGTCCGCACGATCCGGCCCTCCACCTGGCAGATCGGGACAAGGCACGAGTCGACGACCTGGCCGTCGAGCAGGACCGAGCAGGCCCCGCACTCCCCTTCTCCACAGCCCTCCTTCGTGCCCGTGAGCCCGAGGTCCTCCCGGAGGACATCGAGGAGACGGCGCATCCCTGGCACGTCGACCTCCGCCGGCGCGCCGTTGACGAGGAAGCGAAAGCCGCTCATGCGACGGCCCCCGTGTCGCGTCTGGCGAGCGCGGCGAGGATTCGCTCCGGCGTCGCGGGCAGTTCGGTGATCCAGACACCGACGGCGTCGTGGATGGCGGCGACCACCGCCGGCGCCCCGACGTCCATCGGCAGCTCCCCGACGCCCTTCGCACCGTGCGGTGCGCCGCTGAACGGCGCCTCGACGAGGATCGTCCGGATCTGCGGCGCGTCGAGTGCGGTCGGAATCAGGTACGTGGCCAGCCGGTCATTGAGATACCGGCCGTTCTCGAGCTTGATCTCCTCGATCGTGGCGTAGCCGACGGCCTGGAGCGTCCCGCCCTCGACCTGGCCCTCGCACAGCACGCGATGGATGACCTTCCCGACGTCGTCGACGGCGAGCACATCCCGGACGACGACTTCCGCGGTATCGAGATCGACCTCGACCGTCGCCACAGCCGCGGCCCAGCCGAACACGGGATAGGCGTCGCCACGATACGTCGCGTCGTCGAACTCGACCCCCGGATACGGCTCGAATGCCTGCTCGATTCGGGTGGGGCCGTGGTCCTGCGCGTCGTTGCGGAACGCCTCGTGGAATGGCATGCCGGGATTCCGCCCTTCCACGTCGGCCTTCAGCCGCCGGGCGGCCTGGATGCACAGGCCGCCGACGACCATCGCCGTCCGGCTCGCCACCGTGGGGCCCGAATCGGGAACGTGGGCCGTGTCGGGGGTCGCGAGGTCTACCCAGTCCTGCGGCACGCCGAGCTCCGCCGCGACGAGCTGCGGCAAGATCGTCTTCGTGCCCTGGCCCATCTCGGTCGCCGCGACGAGGATCTCGATCCGGCCGTCGCCGGTCAGCTCCACTGCGGCAACCGAGGCGAGATGGACCTCGCCGGAGCCCGTGAATCCCGCCCCGTGCCAGCCCAGGGCCAGGCCGACACCGATCGCCGTCCGCGTGGCGCTCGTCCGGAGAACGCCCGCGGGGATCGTGCCCGAGCCCTGCCGCTCGCCGAGATCGCGGGCGGTCTCGTCGCGAAGCCGCTCGAAGCCGGACGTCTCGACGGCAAGCCGCAGAACCTCTTCGGCAGCCACGCTTTCGCGCAGGACCTGGCCCGTGGGCGTCGCGTCGCCGAGGCGGTAGACATTGCGGGCGCGGACCTCGGCGGGGCTCAGGCCGAGGCGCTCGGCGAGACGGTCGATATGGACTTCGGCGGCGAACTCGGTCTGGGGCGCCCCGAACCCCCGAAACGCGCCGTTGGGCGGCGTGTTCGTCCGCGTCGCCCGGGCCTGGATCCGGACGTTCGGACAGCGGTAGGGACCGCCGGCGTGGAGCGCGCCGCGGGAGAGCACAACGGGCGTAAGGGTCGAGTACGCGCCGCCGTCCATGATCACCTCGATGTCCTGGGCCACGAGGCGGCCGTCGCGGGAGATGCCGGTCCGGTGGCGGACAACCGCGGGATGGCGCTTCGTCGTCGCGGCGATGTCCTCGTGGCGGTCGTAGATCATCCGCACCGGCCGGTGGCACTTCAGTGCGAGCAGTACGGCGTGGAGCGCCAGCATCGAGGGGTACTCCTCCTTGCCGCCGAACCCGCCGCCGGTCTCCTCCTGGATGACCCGGGCCTGGACCGAGGTGATCGCGAGCGCCCGCTTGAGCGCCTTGTGGACGTAGTAGGGGCACTGGAGCGAGCCGTGGATCACCACGCCGCCGTCCTCGCCCGGCACGGCGATCATCGCCTGGCCCTCGATGTAGAGCTGCTCCTGGTGGCCGACGCGGTACTCCCCCTCGAGGACCACGTGGGCGTCGGCGAAGCCGGCCTGGAGGTCCCCCGTGGCGATCTCGTAATGCGCGAAGACGTGGTCCGACGCCTCGGCGTCGAAGACCGGCGCCAGCGGCTTCGTCAGGAGCTTCACGTGGCCCTTGAGGCGGCGGAGGGTCTCCCGATCCGCAGCGGCGAGCAGCGCGACGGGCTCGGCGACGTGCTGGATCTCGCCGCCCACCGGCACGAGCACCGGCTGGTCGTCGCTGATGAGGCTGACGATGTTCTCGCCGGGGATGTCGGCCGCGGTCACGACGACGACCTTCGACCAGTCCACGGCCGGATCGAGCTCGATGCCGGTCAGGCGAGCGTGGGGCTCCGTCGATCGGATCGTGATCCCGTACCAGGCGCCGGGGAAGACGAGGTCGTCGGTGTACTTCGCGGCGCCGGTCAGCTTCGCCGGGCCCTCGCGCCGTCGCGGCATCGCGTCGGCCCGACCCGCGGCCACCTCGCCCGGGGCAAGGACGAGCGCGCCCGCGATCACGTCGGCGATCTCCGGCGGACGAGCGACGGTGCGGATGGGCATCCTGCGGGCACTCCCTCCCGGAGCCGCGACATGAGCCGCGGCCGCCGATTCGGAGCCTACCATCGAGGGACCCCTCGGCGACCCCTGCGAGGGCGGCGCAACGCCCTCTGCGGGCGCCTGATCGCACCCCCGCCGGATGCCTAATCGCGCCCCCGCCGAAGCGCGTGACCGGGCGTCGCGCCGGTGTGCCTGACGCCATCGACGACCGCCACGCCGTTGACGAAGACATGCTCGATCCCGCAGGGATACTCGCGCGGCTCGTCGTAGGTCGCGTCGGAGCGAACCGTCAGGGGATTGAAGACCACGAGGTCGGCCACGAGCCCGTCGGCGATCCGGCCCCGGGTCGTGAGCCCGAGGCGATCGGCCGGCATCGAGGTCATCTTCGCGATCGCGGTCTCCATCGAGAAGAGCGCCTCGTCCCGCACGAACTGGCCGAGGATCCGGGGATAGGAGCCATACGTCCGCGGGCTCGGCTTCTCGCCGATGAACGTCGAGTCGGTGCCCACCATCGCGACCGGGTGGCGATAGAACCGCCGGATCCCGTCGGTGTGCGGCCCGGGTGTGACCTCGTTGATCCGGAGGTTCTCGGCGAGCAGCAGGTCGCAGATCACGTCCACCGGGTCCAGGCCCAGCTCGGCCCCGATGTCCCCGACCGTCCGCGATTCGAACCGCAGGTTCTCCGGCCGCCCGAAGTAGCCGAGCCGGATGGCCGCGAGACCCCCGGCCCCGGCATACAGGACGCCGCGCTCCTTGAGCTCGCCGCGGATCCGGTCCCGAATGCCGCGGTCGGCGAGCCGCTCCTTCGTCGCACCGGGGCCGCCGGATTGCACCCAGGTCGGAATCGTGATCAGGAGGCGAGTGCTCGCCCACTCGTAGGGATAGGCGTCGAAGGTGACGTCCAGCCCCTCGGCCCGCGCGTCGTCCACGAGGGCAAGCATGTCCTCGGGCGTCCCCGGGAAGGTCGTCCGATGGTAGAAGTGGGTGATGTGGGCCGGGGCCTCGCCCCGCCGGCCGATGTCGATCGCCTCGCGAAATGGATCGAGGAAGCGGTCACCGAGCGGGTAGCGGACGTGGGTGTGGTAGATGCCCCCGAGCTTCGCGGACTCGTTGGCGAGCTCCGCCAGCTCGGCCGTCGTCGCGAAGGAGCCGGGCGGATAGTCGAGCCCCGAGGAGACGCCGAATGCGCCCTCCTCCATCCCCTCCCGCAGCATCGATCGCATCCGGTCGATCGCGGCACGATCGGCCTCCCGGTCCTCCCAGCCGACCGCCGGAATCCGGAGCGCCGAGTTGCCGACGAGGAAGGCAACATTGACCCCGACCGTCCCGTCGAACCGGGCGAGGTAGCTCGCCACGGTGTCCCAGTCGAACGCGATGTCGGGCCGGCCGTCAAGGCCGCCGTTGAGCTCGACGAAGGCGGCGAGGTCGGCGGGGTTCTCGAACGGGGCGTAGGCGTTGCCATCGACTCCGATCACCTCGGTCGTGACGCCCTGGCGGACCTTCGCGGCGTGGATGGGCTCGGCGAGCAGCATCAGCCCGGAATGGCTGTGGAGGTCGATGAAGCCGGGGGCAACGACCTTGCCGGTCGCGTCGATGACCCGGCCGGCCGTGGCTTCCGCGGCCTTGATGGCGGCCGGATCGTGAAGGACCGCGAGCGTGGGATCGGCGCCATTGCGGCCCGCGACCACCGCCACGGCCGCGTCGAAGCCCGGGGCCCCGGTGCCATCCACGATCATGCCGCCGGTCACGAGGAGCGGGAAGGCCTGCATCGGGGCCATGATCGCAGCCCGGACGCCGTCGCGAGCCGCCGATCCGGCGACGGCTCGGCGGTGCCGTTCCACCACTCTCTTCCGTCCCGCGACTCTCTATCATTCGGCCGCGCGATCCCGCATTCGCGGATCGGAGTCGACAGGGAGGTGCGCCCGTGGCCCTCCCGTTGCGGCCGCCATTCGCCCTTCGGGCCCGCGTCCTGACGCCCCTCGACGCCGATGGGACGCGACACCTCGCCGACGGGCTCGTCGCCGTGGACGCGGCGGGGCGGCTGTCCGGCGTCGAGGCCTGGCGCGACGATGCGGTCGAGGCCCCGGGCGCAATCGACATCCGGCCGTTCGTCGTGCTGCCCGGAATGGTCGATCTGCATGCCCACCTGCCCCAGCTCCCGAATGCCGGCCTCGGCGCCGGGCTTGACCTGCTGACGTGGCTCGAGCGGTACATCTTTCCGCTGGAGCGCAGGTTCGACGACGCCGAGGCCGCCGCCCGCCTCGCCCCCGCGGCGTTCCGCGCCTTCGCGGCCGCCGGGACGACGACGCTCCTCGCCTACGGCGCCGTCTTCGCCGCCTCGATGGACGGCGCGTTCCGGGCCGCGGAGGCGCACGGCATCCGGGCCATCCTCGGCAAGGTGATGATGGATCGGATCACGTACGACGAGCAGATCGACCCGAAGACGATCCTCGATCGCTCGCTCCGCGAATCGGCCGAGCTGTGCGAGCGCTGGCACGGTGCCGACGACGGCCGGCTCGGCTACGCGGTCACGCCCCGCTTCGCGGTGTCGTGCAGCGCGGAGATGCTGCGCGAATCGGCCGCGCTCGCGGCGCGGACGGGGGCGTGGTGGCAGACCCACGTCGCGGAGGATCCGTTCGAGATCGAGGAGGTCCGGCGGCTCTTTCCCGAGGCCATCGACTACGTCGACGTGTACGACCGAGCGGGCGGCCTGGGCGCCCGGACCATCCTCGCCCACGCTGTCCACCTTTCGGACCGCGAGCTCGCGCGGCTCGTCGAGACGGACACACGGATTGCCCACTGCCCGGCCTCGAACCTGTTCCTCGCGTCGGGCATCATGCCCCTGGCCCGGCATCTCGAGCTCGGGCTGAAAGTCGGGCTCGGCTCGGACGTGGCGGCCGGTCCGGATCCGTCCATTTTCTCGGTGATGCGGGTGGGCGCCTATGCGCAGGCGGCGCGGCGGGCGCTCGCGGGCGACCGTCAGCCGCTGCTGGCGCCGCTCGACTGGCTGCGGATGGGCACGCTCGATGGCGCCCGGGCGCTTGGGCTGGAGGCCCGGATCGGGTCGCTCGAGGCGGGCAAGGAGGCCGATCTGATCGTGGTCGACGCATCGTTGACGGACACGCTGCCGGTGCCGAAGCGGACCCGCGTCGCAGACGCGATCGGAGCACCCGACGAGCTAATGAGCCGCCTGATCTTCCGGGCGCACCCGGACATGGTCAAAGGCGCATGGGTTCGGGGACGGAGGCTTGAGGCAAGCGACGCGCCCTGAGGCCCGGCGTCAGGCGGGCTCGAGCGGGCTACTTGCGCTTGGTGCGGAACTGGTTCAGGTGGATCGTCCAGTCCGAGCCGCCGGTCGCATTCGCCGCACAGCTGCCGTGCCAGCCGCAGACGCAGGTGATCGTCTGCTCGCGGTGACGGTACTGGTCGATGACGTGACGGAGCGGCTCGGGCTCGCCATTGCGGGCTGAGGGCCGTGACAGGGAGAGCGGGCGTCCGTTCACGTGGGCTCCTGAACAGATCTGCAGCGGCAGCGGCCGCGGCACACGATTTGGGAATTCCCAGTATGCCTCATTTCGGTCATTTCGGCTCAAATGACCCGGCCGGGGTTCAGGATTCCGAGGGGATCCAGGGCGGCCTTGATCGCCCGCATGACCGTCACGGCGCCCTCGCCGCGCTGGATCGGCAGCCAGTCCCGGCGGGCCATCCCGATGCCGTGCTCCGCGGTGACAGTCCCGCCCATTGCCAGGGCCGCTCGGAAGATCTCGTCGCGGACCAGGTGGGTGAGCTCGGCGGCGTTCGGGTCGTCGGGCTCGAAGACGAGATTCGGATGGAGGTTCCCGTCACCGGCGTGGCCGAAGGTCGCAACCTGCACGCCGTGCGCGGCCGCGATCTCCTGGATCGCTCGCAGCAGGTCCGGGACCCGCGATCGTGGCACGCCGACGTCCTCCATCCGGACGGTCCCCTGCCGCTCGAGGGCGCGAAGCGCGAGGCGCCGAGCCTGTCGCAGGAGGTCCGCCTCGGTCGCGTCGGCGGCGCGCACGATCGAGGTGGCGCCGGTCGCCTCGCAGGCCGCCTCGGCCTGGTCGAGCTCGTCGCCCGCAGCCGCGCCCGGGGCGTCCGATTCGACCATGAGCATCGCGGCCGCGGCCCGGTCGAGGCCAAGGTGATGCCAGTCGTCGACCGCCAGGATCGTCTCGCGGTCGAGCAGCTCGAGGGTCACCGGCACGAGGCCGTTCCGAGCCATGGCCGCGACGGCCTCGCCGGCCGCTTCGATCGAGGCGAAGAACGCGAGCAGCGTCGACCGCGGGCCGGGCAGCGGCCGGAGTCGGAGCGTCGCCTCGGTGATGATCCCGAGCGTCCCCTGGCTGCCGACGAAGAGGTGGGTGAGGCTGTAGCCGGCGACGTCCTTCACGTTCCTGCCGCCCGTCCGGATCACGGTTCCATCCGCGAGCACGACCTCGAGCCCGAGGACCCACTCGCGCGTCTGGCCGTACTTCACGCAGCACAGCCCCCCGGCGTTCGTCCCGAGGTTGCCGCCGATCGAGCAACTCTCGAAGCTCGCCGGGTCCGGCGGATAGAAGAGGCCCTCGGCGGCGACCGCCGCCTTGAGGGTCGCGTTGATCACGCCCGGCTGGGTGACGGCGCAGAGGTTGTCGCGGTCGATCTCGAGGATCCGATCCATCTTCGTGAGCACGATCGTCAGCGCGTCGTCGATCCCGGCCGCGCCACCGGAGAGTCCCGTGCCCGCACCGCGCGGGACGACCGGCACGCCGTGGGCCGACGCCAGTCTCAGGAGCCCCGAGACCGACGCCGTGTCTGCCGGGAAGGCGACCGCGAGCGGCAGCCCCGCGTTGAGATAGGCGGTCTCGTCGAGCCGATACGACTCCCGGTCGGCGGCGTCGGTCAGCAGGCGCACGCCCGGCAGCTCTGTGCGAATGGCGGCGATCAGGCCGTCAGTCGCGCCCGCGATTCGCCCCTCGGCCACCTCCGGCGTTCCGTCCGTGAGACTCGTCATGCGGCCGGCCGGACGTCGCCGCCCGTGCCATCGCCGAGGCCGATCCGGCGATCGGCCGCCAGCGCCTGCGGCATGGACCGGAACGCCGACGGCAGGAGCGGCCGCCATGCCCGCCAGGTGGACACGAGCCACGTCGAGACGAGGCGCTCGCGGAGGCCCCAGGTGAGGCCGTAGCCGTCGCGAACCGTCGCGGGCAGGAGCCCGATGGACGGCCACAGGAGCCAGCCGTAGGCCGAGGCCGGGATCGCGTCGAGCCACGGCGCGAGATTCGCTCCAGGCCGGCCGAAGGCGGCCGCTGCCGGGCCGAGCGGCGGATGGAGGACGCTATCCGCGAGCTCGCGGGCGAGCTCCCCGACCTCGATCGGCCCGCCGGGCGTGAGCATCGATGCCACGTACTGGTCGAAGGCCTCGACGTCCTTAGGCAGTCGCGCTGTCGGGATTCCGAAGGCGGCGCCCACCGGCAGCGTCTCGTCGTAGAAGCGGGCCCGCCGCTCGGGGCTGAGCGGCTCGATCCATGCGTCGTACGCCGCGATCGTCGAATCCACGAGGGTCGCGTGGACCCACAGGGACAGCTCCGGATCGCGGGCGTGGTAGCGGGAGCCGTGGCGCTCGCGAGCCGCAGGGTCGCGGACGAGTCCCCGGATGTTGCGATGGAGCCCGTTCAGGCGCTGGATCTCGGCTCGCGCCTGGGGTGCGGTGCCGTACACGATCCGGAGGTACGACCGGAGCGTGGCCGCCAGGCGGGCCCACGGGTCGGCCCGGAAGTCGGAGTGCTCGTCGACGCCCTCGGCGACCAGCGGATGGGCCAGCTGGAGCAGGAGCGCTCGCGGCCCGGCCCCGAGCAGGAGCATCGCCTCGCGATTGAGCCGCCAGGCCTCGCTGCCGGGTCCGTAGAACCCGGCCTGCACGACCTCCGTCAGCGGTCTCCCGGCCGGCGCCCGACGACCCACCACGCGACGGGGAAGGCAGCGGCCGCCAGGAGGATCTTCAGCGCATCACCGATCAGGAACGGCGTCAGCCCCTTGGCCAGCGCGGTCGGCAGGTCAAACCCTGTCACCGCCATCAGCCACGGGAGGCCGACCGCGTAGATCATGACGCTCCCGATGAGCATCGCCCCGATTCCGCCCACCACGTTGCGGTCCCAGCCCAGCTCGGCGAGCCGACCGACCACGCCGGCAGCAACGATGAAGCCGACGAGATACCCACCGGTCGCGCCGAGGATGACCTGCGTGCCGTGTGTCCCCTGGGCGAATACCGGCACCCCAACCGCGCCGATGAGCAGATAGAAGGCCGACGCTGCGACCCCGCGCCGGAAACCCAGCGCACCGGCGGACAAGAGGACGCCGAACGTTGAGCCTGTGATCGGCACGGGACTGCCGGGGACGGGAATCGAGATCTGCGCGGTCAGCGAGATGAGCAGGATGCCGGCAAGGATGAGCGCGACGTGGCGGACCCGGGCGTTGATCCGCTCCGAGAGACGGATCGGCACGAGGAAGTCACCGATGGTGATCCCGCGTTCCTGGGCCGGCAGCCGGTCCATGCTCGGGAGCCGGTCGATGCCCGGCAGGCCGATCGTCATTCCGTCGTCCCCTCCTCGAGCCACGGCTCCCAGTCTTCGGGCGGCCCGAGTCTAGCAGAGGCAATCGGCCGGACGGCTCGGGCCTGGGCCGGCTCAGGCCCGGATCCGAGCTACTCGAACTCGAGGGCGTCCACGATCGAGACGCGGGCGGCCATCCGGGACGGGTAGATCGCGGCGACGACCGGGAGGATCAACCCGAGGGCGGCGGCAAACTCGATCGGGACCCACGGGAAGCCCGCGGCAGGCCCGAGACCGCGCCCGAGCGCGAGCAGCAGGGCGCCGACCCCGAGGCCGGTAAGGGAACCGAGGACGACCCCGACGCTGCCGAGGACGCCCGCCTCGACGATGACCATGCGCATCGCCTGGCGGCGGCTCATGCCGATCGCTCGCAGCAACCCGAGCTCGCGAATTCGCTCGACGACGCTCATCGTGAGGGTGTTGACGATCCCCAGCGCAGCAACGAGGACCGCGACGATCGCGAGCGCATCGAAGACGCTGAAGACCCGGGCGAGGGCGTCTGCCACCGCGCCCTGGATCCGCTCGATCGGGTTCGCCTCGAGGGCATAGGTCTTCGCCGTGTCGGCGAGGGCCTGACGGGCCGTGGGCCCGGCGCCCGGCTGGAAGCGAACCGCGAACGAATCCGCGCCGGTCACCCCAAGATGGTCGGTGGCGTCCTTCCAGCCGACGAGCACGGCTTCACCGCCGGGTCCCGGAATGGACCGGTCGACGACGGCGGCGACGGTCAGGTCGAGATGCTCGCCGCCGGCGAGGGCCAGCCGCATCGTGTCGCCGACGTGGAGCCCGAGGCGGGTCGCGACGGCCGTGGGCACGATCGTCGATCCGCCGCTGTCGAGGGCCAGCAAGGCGGCTCGGCGGTCACCGGCGACGGCCGTGAGCCGGCCGTCGGCGAGCACGTCGGCGCCGACGATCGCGGCGGCGTCGAGCCGGAAGCCCTGGTAGGCGATATCGAAGGAGGCAATCGGCGTGACCGTGGCAACCCCCGGGACCTGGGCGAGGATCGGCTGGATGCCCTCGTCGGCGGCGATCGGGCGGATGGAGCTCACGAGCTCGTCCCCGGGAACGACGTCATTGAGCCAGGCGAACGCGGAGGCTCGTGCGGCCTGGGCGGACCAGCCGAGCG
Organism: Candidatus Limnocylindrales bacterium; assembly: GCA_038230295.1. Taxonomy (GTDB): domain Bacteria; phylum Chloroflexota; class Limnocylindria; order Limnocylindrales; family CSP1-4; genus UBA5189. The sequence continues at coordinate 19,453 of JBBRNM010000001.1, read as the reverse complement.
CCACGACCATCGCCAGCCCGATGACGAGCGAGCCGAGCGTGAGCGCGGTCCGACTGCGATCGCGGGCGAGCGACAGGCGGGCCAGCCGCGCCTCGATCCGGAGGACCATCGCGACCGGGATGCCGAGGAGCCGCGAGAGGGGCTGGAGGAGGAACGGCGAGGCGAGGGTCGCGAGCAGGAGTACGCCGTAGACCGCCAGGGCCCGCTCTGAGCCCGTCGCGGCAATCGCCGGCGGCCAGGCAATGAGGGCAAGGAATGCCACGGTCACGAAGACGATGCCCACCCACCAGACCCGCGCCCGCCGGACGGCCGGGAGGTCGAAGCGGGCTCGGAGGGCCTCCACGGGCGAAATCCGCGATGCCCGAACGGCGGGCTCGATCGCGGCGAAGATCGTGACCAGGACGCCGACCAGGGCCGCGATCGCCGATCCGCTTGGGTCGATGCCGGGCACGGTGGCCGTGAGGCCGGTCGCCGCACTGACCGAATCGGCCATGACGAGCGCGAGAATCGCCCCCGTGAAGATGCCGAGACCGGAGCCCAGGAGGCCGAGGACCAGCGCGCCCGTGAAGACGAAGCGGCCGACCTGACCACGGGTCGCACCGGCGGCGCGCAGGAGCCCGACCTCGCGGGCCCGCTCGCCAACCGTCATCGACAGCGTGTTGACGATCAAAAAGGCGCCGACGAACAGCACGATGGCGGCCACCAGGGCGGCGGTCGCCTGGAAGTCGGCAGAGGACGCCCGCAGGCTCTGGGCAATCCCCGCCGGCGAGGCGAGGACGTAGGGTTCGGCGAGGCGGCTCGCGAGCGCGGCGGTCGTCGCATCCTGGGTGGCGCCCTGCGCAAGCTGGAGGTCTATCCGCGTCACGCCTGCGAGCGAGAACGCGGTTCGCGCCAGCCCGATCGGAACCACCACGGTGCGACCGGGTCCGCCGAGCGGCCCGAAGCCCTGGACGATCCCGACGACCTTGAGTGGCCCCTCGCCGCCAGGCCCCTGGAGCGTGATGTCGCTGCCGAGCTGATAGCCGTCCTGCTTCGCGAGCGTCTCGCTGACGAGCGCGGCCGGCTCGTCAGGGGTGGCGAGCGCGCGGCCCTTGACGATGACGAGGTCGTGGATCGTGGCGTAGCTCAGCGGCTCGATGCCGAGGACCGTCACGGCATTCGTCGCCCCGCCGCCGGGCGTGCTCGCGAGGAACGTCCGATGCTGGATGACCGGCGCGACCGTCGCGACACCGTCCGTTCTCCGGATGGTCTGGACCGCCGTGTCGGACAGACCGGCATCGAGGAACGCCGACACCCGCAGGTCGGCTCGACCGACGATGTCGTGGACCGTCCGCTCGACGGAGGCATCGAGTGCGGCGCTCAACGTAAGCGATGCGGAGAGCACACCCACGCCAAGGGCGATGCCGATGATCGTGAGCAGCGAGCGCAGCGGTCGAGCCAGGACTGCGCGCCAGGCCAGCCGATCGATGCCCATCGGGCTAGAGGCCGATCTGGGCCAGGCGCGCGATCAGGACCGTCGCGGAGTGATCGATGCGCCGCCCGAGGACGATCTCTTCACGGATCGCGCCGCCGCCGATGACGAGCACGCGATCGGCATAGGCCGCGGCGCGGGCGTCATGTGTGACGAGGACGATCGTCTGGCCATCGTGGTCGCAGGACCGCCACAGCGAATGGAGGAGGTCGCCGCCGGTCGTGTAGTCGAGGTTGCCGGTCGGCTCGTCGGCCAGCAGGACCGATGGCCGCGTCACGAGGGCCCGGGCCACCGCGACGCGCTGCTGCTCGCCGGTGGAGAGCTGGTCCGGCCGGTGCTTCTCCTTGCCCGTGAGCTCGACGAGCTCGATCGCCTGCCGGACGCGCTCCTTGAGCTCGCCGCGGTTCGCGTCGTGACCGGCGATCGTGAAGGGCAGGCCGATGTTCTCTCGAACGTCCAGGAGCGGGATCAGGTTGAAGGCCTGGAACACGAAGCCGGTGCGCTCGCGCCGGAGCTTCGTGGCCTCGCCATCGGACAGGCGACTGATGTCGCGGCCCTCGAAGACGACGCTGCCGCCGCTGGGCCGGTCGAGGCCGCCGAGGAGCTGGAGGAGGGTGCTCTTGCCGGATCCGGAAGGACCCATGAGCGCCACGAACTCCCCGGCCCCGACGGACAGGGTCACGCCACGCAGCGCGTCGACGCGCTTCCCGCCGAGGTCGTAGGTCTTCGTGAGGTCGTGGGCCTCGATGATCGGGGGCATCGCTGCTCCAGGCTCCGTGGGTTGGGGCTCCGTGCGGGACCAGTCACCGACCCGCGCGGTCCGGTCCGGCCGCTCGAGGGTAGCCGCGAAGGAGACGTCGAGACGCGGACGTGGGGTCGAGTTACGCATCATTCACCCAGATAGGAGGAGACGACACCGCCGACGATCGCGTCGAGCAGGCTGACGTCGGGGACGGGATCGAGCACCTGCAGCCCGGGATTTGCGTCCGGCGCGCCGGTCGGGTCGCTGGACTCGGCGGGCGTGGGCCCAGGAAGGACGCTTGGCGTGGGCTCGACCGGGGGGTTGCCGTCGCCGCCGAACTGATGCAGTCGGGTCAGGTCAACCGAGAGCTGGTCCGGGCCGGTCGTCGGGTTCGGGTTGACCGAGGGGGTGACCTGCGGCGTCGGCGTCGGGGTCGGCGCGGCCTTTGGATCCGGGGTCGGGGTCGGGGTCGGGCGGGGCGTCGGCGTGAGACGGGGCGTCGGGACCGGGGTCGGGCGGGGCGTGGGCGTCGGGGTCGGGCGGGGTGTCGGTTTCGGGGTCGGCTTCGGCGTGGCGGTGGGCCGCGGCGTCGGGGTCGGCGTGGGTCGCGGCGTGGGCGTCGGGGAGGACGAGCACTTCTGGGCGAACACCATCACGAAGACGTGGTAATAGGTCGAGCTCGAATCGTTGCCCTTGTAGGCACCGACGCCGATGTGGTCGTACGTCGTCCCGAGGATGTTCGCCTTGTGCGTCGCCGAGCCCATGAACCAGTTGAACTGCCACTGGGTTGTCTGGTCGTCCGGGAAGTTGTTATAGCCGAGGTTCTCGCCGGCGACCTTGTAGCAGTAGCCGGCGTTGGCCAGCAGGGTCACGTACATCTTGGTGTTGCAGCTGGTGTTCGGGTACGTGCAGTGGTAGCCCCACTTGTTGTCGTAGATGTATTTCGCCCGTGTCCGGGCGATGCTCGTCAGGGTGGCGTCCGTGAGGAGGGCCTTCAGGCCGTTGGCTGCGCGCGCCTGGTTCGTGAGCTGGACCATCAGGGACTCGTCGCCCGACGAGAACGTCAGGTTGCTCCAGGCGAAGACCACGCCGGCGTTGGAGATGGCCATCATGAGCGCGAGCACGACCGCGGTCGGGGCGAAGAGGCTTCGACGGCGCGGTCCGCTGAGGACGAGGTGGGTACGGGGTAGTCGCATGACTTCCCCGACCGTAGGGCCTCAAGGCGCCGCCAAACCCCGACCCATGGTCCCGACCGCAGTGCCCGGGAGTACCACGACCCCGACGGAACCGCACCGCACCGCACCTTCGGGCGGCGTCTCGACGCGCGCCGCAGGCCTGCCGGAGACCGGCGGTCGGGGATCGCGTCGGACCGGGTACACTCCGCCTGCCCACGGGCTCCCGACCGTTCGCGGTCGGTGGAGCGTGACGCCGCGGTGGCCTTAGCTCAACCGGCAGAGCATTGGATTGTGGATCCAAAGGTTATGGGTTCGACCCCCATAGGCCACCCCAACCCCGCTTCGGAAGGCGCGGTTCATCGCGGTTGGGCCGATCCGATCGGGCCAGGTGTTGCAGAACCCGTTACGGTCGCGCGCTCTGGGATCGGTTGCCGCTGGGTTCGACCACGGAGTCCCGAGCGATTCGCCCAGATGCCCACCAGATGTTCACTTGAACTGAACAGCCCGAAGCCGAATCGAGCCTCAACGGGGCCGTTGAAACAACGGAACCGCGCGAACGCATCGACGGCGCCGCCGTCCAGGGATCAGACGGCGCCCACGCGTAAGGATTCGAGCAGGGAGATCCATCGCTCGAGAGACCCGCCCTGGCCGCCGCTGGGAACAGCGCTACAGGTGTTCGAATGATCTAAACAGCCGTCTCGCTACCGGATGGCCATGATCGATCGCCCGGTCAGGCCCGACCGAGCGCCCGCGCGAGGTCGGCGATGAGCTCGTCGAACCCTCGATCCCGACCGAGAGTCGGATGAAGGACCCTGGGACCGCGGCGTTTGCCCGTCCCTCAGCCGGGCGTCAGCGTCACCGGGTACTCGGTCACGTGCTCCCGGCTGCCGTCCTTCGCCGACAGGTCGTAGACCCGCAGCGTCCCCGCCTGCGCCCTGGCCACGTGGTACGGGATCGTGATGTCGAACGTGCCCCAGCAGCCCGTCCCGCAGCTCGCCATGGCCTGCTGGTCGACGAGCACTCTTCCGGCAGCGTCGAGGATCGCGATGCGGAAGGTCGCCTCGAAGACGTTCGCCATCCCGCTGACGCGGGCTGGGTTGGCAAGCGTCCCGCCCCGCGCCGGCCGATCGACAAAGATCGCGGGCAACATGGCGGTGTAGTCGGCCCGCCCGAAGCCGCCGATGAAGACGGTCTTCGGCGGGGCCCCGTCGAACTCGAACCGAACGCTCTGGACGGTCGGGAACTGGGTCAGCGTGTAGACGACCTGGGCGATTCGGCCCTGGACCGAGATGCTGTCGCCGCCGGCCTCGAACTCGCTCGACAGGTTGACGGTCGCGATGCCGTTGCCGATCTGGAGCCCGAGGAATCGGGTGCCCGGAGGGACCAAGGTGTACATCGCGGGGCTGGCGGCGAGCTCGGGCTCGATCGGGCCCGCGAGCAGCGCCACGATCGACGCCGCGCCGACGGCCTGGGTCTTCGGAATCTGGCGCTCGACGGGGACGAGACCGGCGTTCTCGGTGAAGCTGCCGAGGAAGAAGTAGGTCCGAACCGTGGTCGTCCCGGCCGGCGAGCCCGCCGGGGTGGGGGCCGGCGAGCTGGCGGGCGAGCCAAGCGCGGCCGTCGGAACCGGCGTCGGGACGTCGGGCGACGAGCCGCCTGTCGGTGGCGGGGTCGCGACACCACCGAGGTCGCCCGAGCCGGCGGCGCACGCGCCGACGAACAGCATGATCGCGATCGAGACGAGCAACGATCGATAGTGACGGGGATCGATCAAGCGGTTCATGCGGGTTGCCTCGGGTGGGCGGTCGCCGACGTGGCGTCCGGTGTCGAGGCATCCTCTCCGCCGAACGTATCGACGGGATTGCCGTCCGGTAACGATCGGGTCACAGGCAGGGTCAGCACGACCTCCAGCCCACCACCCGAGCGCGACCGGGCGACCAGCGTGCCGCCGAGCAGGGCCGCGTGCTCCGCGGCGATCGCGAGGCCGAGGCCGGAGCTGCCGCTTCGCCGCGACCCGTCGGCCTTGAAGAACCGGTCGAAGAGGTGGTCCAGGGTCTCCGGCGCGACGCCCGGACCGCGGTCGGCGACGATGATCGTGGCGTGCTCGGATTCACGGGCGACGGCGACGTCCACGGCTGCTCCGGGGGCGTGCGTCCGGGCGTTGTCGAGGAGGTTGCCGACGATGCGATCGAGGCGCCGGACGTCCGAGTCAACGATGACCGGCTCGGCGGGGAGGGAGACGACGGCCTCGGGCAGCCGCGCCGCGACGGCGGCGCCCACGATCCGGCCGAGATTTACGGGCCGGCGCTCCGCTTCCTCGACGTGGGCGTCGAATCGCGACAGCTCCATGAGGTCCTCGACGAGCGTCCGGAGCCGGCGGACGTCGGCGACGAGCAGCTCGGCCGCGCGGCGCGCGTCGGGCGGGAGGTCGGCGAGACCGGCCTCGATGAGCGACGCCTCGGCGACGAGGGCCGCGAGCGGCGTTCGGAGCTCATGGGCGACGTCCGCGACGAAGCGCCGGTTCTGGCTCTCCGACGCCGCGAGCCGGCCGACCGTCGACTCGAGCGAATCGGCCATCCGGTTGAACTCGGCGGCCCAGCGGGCGAACTCATCCGTGCCGCCAACCGGGACGCGGGCCGACAGGTCCCCGGCCGCGATCCGCGCGGCCGCGGCGCTCCCCGACCGAACCGGGCGCAGGATCCCTCGGGCGATGAGACCCGCGGTCGCGATGGCCAGCAGCAGTGCGACGAGCGCTGCGACGGCCAGGCCGAGACGGAGCTGGGCGACGGCTGCCTCGATCGAGTCCGCCGGGAACACGAAGTAGATTGCGGGTCCCGACGCGACGCGACCGGCGACGACGAGCACGGGCCGGCCAGCGAGCTTCTGCCATGCGTACCCGAGGTGACCGCCGCTCACGACGGCCTTCAGCTCGGCCGGCAGCGTCTCGAGGGCGCCGCTGAGGTCGGCCTCGGAGTAGTAGGGCTTGCCGTCTTCGAAATCGACGATCTCCTCGACGTCGCCGCGCAGGCGGAAGGCGGCCGGGAGCCCGGTCGCCGGGAAGGTACTCGCGTTCGCGTTCGCCGGCAGGGCTCCCGGGACCAGGATCGAGAGGTCGAACTGGGCCTGGCGGGTGGCATCGGCGAGCAGCCCGTCGCGGAGGCGGGCATCGACGAAGAGGTACGTCCCGACGCCGATCGCGAGCACGCTGATCGCAACGAGGCTGACGATGGCCAGCGCGAGACGCGACCGGATCCCGCCCACCCTCAGGCCTCGGACGTCGTGGCGCGAGTGGCCTTGTAGCCGGCGCCCCGGACCGTGAGGATCAGCGCCGGCTCCGCCGGGTTCGCCTCGACCTTCGCCCGGAGGCGGCCGATCGCGACGTCCACGAGGCGAGAATCGCCGAGATAGTCGTAGCCCCAGACGCGATCGAGGAGCGCGTCGCGAGCGAAGACCTGGCCGGGCCGATGGGCGAGCTCGACGAGCAGGTCGAACTCCGTCCTGGTGAGGGGGATCTCGCGGCCGGCGCGAGACGCGCTCCGGCCGGCAACGTCGATCGCGATCGGGCCGAGCTCGAGCCGGGCAGGCAGGTCCCCGCCCCCATCTCGACCCCGCCGCCGGAGGGCGGCGCGGACTCGGGCCACGAGCTCCGCCATCTCGAAGGGCTTCCGGACGTAGTCGTCGGCCCCGGCCTCGAGCCCGACGACGATGTCGATCGTATCGCCGCGGGCCGTGAGCATCACGATCGGGGTGGTCGATTCACGCCGGATCGCCCGGCAAACGTCGAGACCATCGAGGCGGGGCAGCATGATGTCGAGGAGGACCAGGTCGGGGGGGTCCGCCCGGAAGCGATCCAGCCCGGCGACGCCGTCCGGGGCGGTCGCGACCTCGAAGCCCGCGGCCCGCAGCCCGAGCGTCGCGACCTCTCGAATTGACGGGTCGTCTTCGACGAGGAGGATCCGGCCGTACACCGGCCGGATCGTACAGCCCGGCTGGGACCCCATTCGCACCAGGCTCCGTCGTCGCCCGGCTATGCTGGGGCCGAGGCCCAGCATGACGAGGGAACCTGTGACCCAAGCCACCGACGCGCTGCGCGCCAACTCCGACGCGCTCCTCCGCGATCTGGACGCGCTCGGAAGCCTCGAGGAGCAAAAGCGAACCCTCTCTCCGAGCGATCCGCAGATGCTTGCCCTGGCCGGCCGCATCGAGGAGATCGCCCAGCGGCTGCTCGCGGGGTCATCGAACCAGCGTGAGCTCGCGGAGGAGATCGTCGGATCGGCCGCGCTCGGAGGCCCGGCACCCGCGATCGACGACACGCCTCGATCGATCCAGTCCATCCTCGCCGACTGGCGCGCGGCCGAGCGCACGCTTGCGGCGGCTCAGCCAGGATCCCCCGCGGCACTCGAGGCGCAGGCACTCGTCGAGACCTCCAAGGCCGCCTATCGCCGGGCGGCCTCTGCCGCGAGTCGAGAGCAATCGGCGGAGTGACCGCTCGTCCCCGTCCGGGACGCCGTCTCCCGGCGGGCGCGGCCGGTCTCGACTTCGACCGGTTCGACGTCCTCACGTTTGACTGCTACGGCACGCTCATCGACTGGGAGGCCGGGATCTCCTCGGCGCTCCTCGCAATGCTGACGGCCCATGGTGTGGAGGCCGGCGCGGAGAACGTCCTCGCCCGCTTCGCCGCCCACGAGGCCGAGCTCGAGGCAGGACCGTATCGCTCCTATCGGGAGGTGCTCGGCCTGGCGATGCGTGGCGTCGCGGCGGACCACGGAGTCGAGCTCACGGTCGACGAGATTGCCGCCTTCGGGGGATCCGTTGGCGAGTGGCCCGCATTCGCGGACTCCTCGGAGGCCCTGCGGCGGCTCCAGGAGCGGTTCCGTCTCGGGGTCATCACGAACTGCGACGACGACCTCTTCGCCGCGTCGAGCCGGCGACTCGGAATCGCCTTCGACTGGGTCGTGACGGCCCAGCAGGCTCGCCGCTACAAGCCGAACCCACGCGGCTTCAAGCTCGCGTTCGAGCGGATCGGCCTGCCGACGAGCCGGATCCTGCATGTTGCCCAGAGCCTCTTCCACGATCACGTCACGGCGAAGCGGCTCGGACTTGCCACGGTCTGGGTCAATCGCCGCCAGGGACGGGCCGGCGCCGGCGCCACGCCCCCGGCGAACGCGAACCCCGACCTCGTCGTACCCGACATGGCGAGCCTCGCCGACCTCGCGACGGCGACCTCGTGATGAGCGGCCGATGAGCGGGCCCGACGATCTCAGTCGCGAGAACGAGAACCTGCGCGAGCGGCTCGTCTCGTCCGAGGTGATCCATCGCGGCCGCGTGCTCGAGTTCCGGGTCGACCAGGTGGAGACGCCCGACGGCCACCGCTCGACGCGCGAGATCGCCGGCCATCCCGGCGGCGTCGCGGTCGTCGCCATCGACCCGGACGGCGCGGTCCTGCTCGTCCGGCAGTGGCGCCACGCCGCCGGTCGGGCGCTGCTCGAGATCCCGGCGGGCACGCTGGATCGCGACGCCAACGGCCACGTCGAGGATCACGCGGGGGCGGCGAAACGGGAGCTCGAAGAGGAGACCGGCTACCGGGCCGCCACGTGGCGCCACCTCGGCAGCTTCTACACGGCCCCGGGCTTCACGAACGAGCTGATGCAGCTCTACCTCGCGACTGACCTCGTGCCCGCCGACGAAGGCCGGCTCGGGCCCGACGAGGACGAGCGTCTCGAGCTGGAGCGGCTGCCCTTCGATCAGGCAGTCGCGATGGCCGATCACGGCGAGATCGAGGACGCCAAGTCGATCGTCGGGCTCCTGCGCGTCGCGCGCCTCAGTCCACCGGCGGCAGCTCCAGGCGGGCAAGCGCGCGGCGGTAGAGGTCCGAGCGCGGGCTGAGGGCGACGGCCAGGCGGGCGTGGGTTCGGGCCTCGTCGATCCGGCCGAGCTTGCGGAGGCTCTCGGAGATCGCGAAGTGGGCCCACGGCGCCGACGGGTCGACCTCGATGAGCTCCGCGAACACGGCCCGGGCCTGCTCGAACTGGCTGCTGTGGTGGTAAGCGCGACCGAGCGGCTCCAGGATCGAGCCCTTCCGGGGCTCCGCTCGAGCCGCTCGCTCCAGCACGATCGCGGCCTGCGCGTGGTGGCGCCGCCGGATCAGCGCCTGGCCGCGCTGGAGCAGGCCGAAGACGCTGTCGCGCTCGTCATCCTCGTTCGGCTCGCCGCCGCGCACCCGCTGCTCGTCCACGGCCCCGATGGTCGCACGGATGCCGCCGGCGGGCTTCCGGGGGCGGGGCGTGATCGCGTGGGGCGCGATGGAGCGCGAGCTACGCCTCGCGCCACTCGGCGAGAGCGACCGGCCGCAGCCGCGGGCTGTCGGTCCGGCCGGGGATCCGGCCCCGCTTCGCGATCGGGCGGCCGTCGATCTCCTTGATGTCGCCGGTGAAGTCGATCGGGGTCGCGCCGCTGATGTAGGAGCCGACCGCGAACGAATCGACCCGCGCCCCCTGGTCCTTGAAGTACGTGATCCGCTCGGGCGTCATGCCGCCCGAGACGACGATCTTCACGTGGTCGTAGCCCTCGAGGTCGAGCCGCGCCCGGACCTCCTTGACGAGGTCCGCGGTGACCCGGCCGCGCTCCGACGGAGTGTCCAGACGGATCCCGTAGAGCCGGTCGCCGAGGGCATGGGCGACCCTGAGGGCCTCCTCGGCCTCGTCCTTGAACGTGTCGATGAGGACGATCCGGGGCACGTCCTGCGGCAGGTCGCGGTCGAACGCCTCCGCGGCGAGGACCGTGTCGCCGAAGATCAGGACCAGCGAATGGGGCATGGTCCCCGTCGGGTTCAGGCCGGCCAGCCTGGCGCCCGCCGGCGTCGACGCCCCGACGCAGCCGCCGACGATCGCCGCATAGTCGAGCACGTCGGTCACGTCGGGATGGACGTGCCGGGCCCCGAACGAGATGACCGGCAGCGGCGCCGCCGCCTCGACGCATTCACGTGCCGCCGTCGTCCAGCCGGTTGACTGCGAGAGCATCCCGAGCATCGCCGTCTCGTACAGCCCGAATGCCCGGTAGCGCGACTGGATCCGGAGGACGACCTCCTTGGGGCTGATCGGGTCGCCATCGTCGAGGGCTTCGATCGCGACCTCGGAGGCGTCGGCGTCCTTGAGGACATGGGCGAGGAGGTTCTTGACCTCATCGATCCCGCACAGGATCGCGTCCGCGCGAGCGAAGACCTCCATGGTCACGACAGGATCGAGGCCCTCGCGGTCGAGGACCGTCTCGGCCCGCGCGAAGTAGACGTCCGCGGAGTCGCCGGACAGGATCTCCCGCGAGGGGCGCGACCGACGGATCGCCATCATCGGATTCGGCGAACGGGGGTCAACGGCGGCCTCGCATCCATCGCACGGAGTCGGATCGGGCGCGAGTGTAGCGTCACGCTGCGGCGTCGGGAGCGGACGAGACGGCCGGCCGCCGCCGGCGAGTCCACAGCAGCCGGGCGAGCAACAGGCTCGCGAGGCCGAGCAGACCGGCGCTCACGATTCGCGTCCGACCGACCGACGCCGCGGTCGTCCACGTCGCGGCAGCATCGGATGCCTCCGCGATCGCATCGTTGAGCTTGCCCGACGCGAACGCCGTCCGCGCGTCGGCCAGCTTTGCCACGGGATCAGAGCCGAACAGCCCGACCGACACGAACAGCGCCGGCGACCCCACCGTCGCCTCTGGCCCCGTCGCCGCAGACTGCTCGATCGCCTGGATCGTGCTGAGCTCGGCCGACGCCTCGGCCGCCGCGACCGAAATCCCGCCGGGGCCCTCGAACAGCCCCTTCAGCGTCGGGGGCAACGTCAGGTCCGCCGCCGCTGCGGCGGTCACGAGCTCGCCTCGCTGCGCCAGAACGGCCTCCGCGGCCGCCATCTGCTGCGTCGCGACGTCGAACTGCCAGGCCCGCATCGCATCGCGGATCGAACGCGGCAGGGCCCACGTCCCGGCGTGGGCCACGGTCTTCGCATACGTCGTTCGCGCGGCTGCCCGGGCGTCCAGCAGGGCCTTGTCCTCGGGCCGCGCGACCCACTGGCGCCAGAGATCGTCGAAGGCGAGCCCCGTCGTGTCCTCGAACAGGTCGAGCAGCCCCCGCCAGTCCGGCGCGCCAGGGAGGGTCTCCGTCCCCGAGGGTGGCGGGTAGGCGCCGTTGCGCGTGGCCGCGCGGGCCCAGATCGCCCGCAGCTTGTCCGCGCCGGTGCGAGCGGCCGCGGCCCGCGCGAACGCCAGCGAAGCGGCATAGGCATAGGCCTCGCTGCTCGCCGACGTCGACCCGACGGCACCCCAGGCGTTGAGCGGGATCGCGCTCGCGCGGAGGGCGTCGGTGAGGACCGGCGACGTGATCTTGACCTTCAAGGCCGTCGCCGCGAGATCCGCGTAGTAGGACGCGAAGGCCTCGGCCGCCCAGCGGTCCGCCACGAGCTGGCCGTTGAACCAGGCGTGCGCGACCTCGTGCAGCACCACGCCCGAGGACGCCGTATACGAGACCTGGATCTGCCCGGCGATGGGATCGAACAGGCCGGCATAGCCGCCGGTATTGCGGACGAGCGCCTCCTGGACGATGAGCGGGCCGCTGATCGGCCAGTCGAGCCCGATCGCGGTGCCCAGCGCCGGCAATCCGCGGCTGACCAGGTCGCCCACGCGGTCGCGCCAAGCGGTGTCATCCGGCCACGAGCGCAAGTTCACGGCGGCGGTCGTCTTGCCGACCGTCAGTGTCAAGTCGCGGCTCGCGTAGTCGGCGGGACGATCGGCGCTGAAGTCGGCGATGAACGTGAGCGGCGTCGAGAGCCGACCGGTCGACCAGACGGCCCGGCCAGCCGAATCATTGGTCGGCCCACTGACCGGCCCGCGGCCGACGACGACCGTGTAGCCCGCCGGAAAGCGAACCGTGACGGACGAGCCGGGCGTGCCGGCGGTCGCAAAGGCCCAGGCGGTGAACGAGACGACCGACGGCGAGATGCGGACCGCCCGGTCCGGCGCTCCGCCGGCATCCCGGATGTCGAAGTGGAGGGTCAGCGCCAGCGATTTGCCCGAGGCGAGCTGCTTCCCGAAGTTGAGCTTGAGCAGCGTATAGCCGGCCGACTTCGCAGCGACGCTGACCGACGCCTTGGCACCCGGCACCGTCAGCTTGAAGCCGGTCGTCCCGGGCAGCACCGCGAGATACGCGGTCGTGAAGAAGTACCGCTGCGTGACCGTGTCGTGGAGGTGATTCGTGGCGGTGATCTGGGTCGTGACTCCCACGCGTGCCGCAGCGGGCTCGACGTCGTAGGTCGCGGCGGTGACAAGCGTGAGCGACGGCGTGGCGGCGCGGACCACGGGCGTCCCGGCGAGGACCGACAGCGCGATGGCGAGGACGAGCCCGGCGACCCCGAAGCGCGCCCTCATGCCTCGACGAGCTCGCCGAGGCGCTCGCCATAGCGGGCGAGCAGGCCGTCGGTCCGGCGCGGCCGCTCGGCGTAGCCATCCGGGACGCGGCCGCCGATCCAGAGCCAGGCCCGCGTCTCGTCGAAGATCCGGTCCGCGATCGCGCTCATCCGGGCGAGCGCCAGGCCGAACTCATTCGCATCGAGCCAGCGTTGGGGGATCTCGACGGCGAGGATCGGCCGACCGTCCTCGGCGATCGAGAACTTCGCGAGCGGGAACTCGTCGTTCCAGCGCAGCAGGGTCCGGTAGGCCTTGCGGAGGCCGTCGCCGATCGGCGGCGCGAGATGAGCCCACAGGATCGCGCCGATCGAGGGGTCGAGGATCACGGTCACCCGAAGATCGAGTCGGCGGCGGCCGTCGATCGTCAGGTCCCAAGCGGAGATCCCATCGCGCTCGGTCCGCTCGCCGGGCTCCAGCTCGATGTCCGCGAGCCAGCGTTCGATTTCGTCTGCGTCGGGCATGGCGGGCAGTCTAGCCCGCGAAGCCGGGTCAGCCCGCCGAGCGAGCGACCTCGCGCGCCTTCGCCCTGGGCGTGGCGGCCGCAGTCCGCCGCTTCCGCGTCCCCGCGTCGACCGAGGCGCCGGCCCTCACGACGGGGCTCACGAAGTCGCCCGTTCGAACGCCCTCGCCGACCTTCACGTTCCGGCCGAGACGAGCCCCGCGGCGGATCACGCTCTGCTTGCCAACGACCGTGATCCCGGTGTTGAGGCGCGTCGGCTCCTCCTTGTTCGGCGGCCCGTCGTAGGGGCCTTCGCCGACGATCGCCCCCTGGCCGACGACGACCTCCTTGTCGAGGATCGAGCGGTCGACGACGGCCCGGGCTCGGATGATCGAGTCGAACATGACGATCGAATCCCGGACGACGGCGCCGACCTCGACGCGAACGCCCGGCGAGAGGACGCTGTTGACGACCGTGCCATCGATGATGCAGCCGTGGCTGATGAGGCTGCGGTGGATCTGGGCCGTCGCGCCGACCTTCGCCGGCGCCCGCTCCTCGGATCGCGTGTGGATGACCCAGTCCTTGTCGTACAGGTCGAGCTCCGGACGGTCGATGAGGAGCGCCATGTTCGCTTCCCAGTACGACTGGATCGTGCCGACGTCCTGCCAGTAGCCGTTGAAGGCGTAGCCGAAGACGCGTGCCCCGCCGTCGAGCATGGCCGGGATGACGTGCCGGCCGAAGTCGACCCGGTCCTCGCTCATCCAGCGCCGAAGCGCCCGCTTCGAGAAGACGTAGACGCCCATCGAGGCGAGGTCGCTCTTGGGCAGCTTCGGCTTCTCCTGCCACTCGGTGACCCGGTCGCTCTCGTCGAGCGCGAGGATGCCCATCCGGCTCGCATCGGCCAGGGGCACGCGGCGGACGGCGATCGTGACGTCGGCGCGATGCCGCCGATGGGCCTGGACGAAGGGCTGGTAATCCATCTTGTAGATGTGGTCGCCCGCGAGGACGAGGATCGTGTCCGCGTCCGACTGCTCGACGACGCTGACGTTCTGGAGCACGGCGTCCGCGGTGCCGCGGTACCACTCGGCGACCCGCCCCCGGGCGATGTACGGCTGGAGGAGGCGGACGCCGCCGTTGTTCCGGTCGAGATCCCACGGCCGCCCGAGCCCGATGTGGTCGTTGAGGGAGCGCGGGTTGTACTGAGTCAGGACGAAGACGTCGTCGATGTCGGAGTTCACGCAGTTCGAGAGCGTGAAGTCGATGATCCGGTACTTCCCGCCGAACGGCACCGCGGGCTTGGCTCGCACCGAGGACAGGATGGACAGGCGCTCGCCTTCACCGCCGGCCAGGATCAGCGCCATGGTCCGCTTCACTCGGGGAGCCTCCTTCCGAGCGTTCGCCCGCGGCGATCGTAGCAGGCGTCCGGCGCAGCTCGCGATCTAGAGGAAGAGCCTCGGGTTCACCCACGTGTCGTCGACCTGGACGGCCCAGTGGAGGTGCGGGCCGGTCGTGTTGCCGGTCATCCCTTCGTAGGCGATGACCTGGCCGGCGTAGACGTACTGGCCGACCTTGACGGCGGGCCCGGGCGAGTTGTCGATGTGGCCGTACCAGCTCACGAGATGGGTCGAGTGGGCGATGACGACGATCCAGGCGGTGTCAAACGGGCTCGGGCCGGCGAACAGGACCTTGCCGGCCCCGGCCGCCCGGATCGGGGTGTCCATCTGGTTCGCGATGTCGATGCCCTTGTGGAAGTGGTCGCAGCTGCCGAGTGGCGGCTCGGCCCAGAAGCCGGTGCAGCCGAACTCCTGGGTCACGATGCCCGGCATCGGCCAGAGCAGGCTGCCGGAATACTGCGAGGGAATGCCGCCCTGCTGGAGCTGGGCGAGGACCAGCTTCCGGATCAGGGCCTCGATCTGCTTCTGGGCCTTCGCCGCGGCGGCGAGGTTCGCCTTCAGCTGCGCCTTGTTCGCGGCGAGCTTGGCGTAGGCCGCCTGCTGCGCCTGTAGCAGCTGCCTCGTTCGGGCCTCGAGCTTCAGCAGCTGGACGTTCGCCGCGGCGAGGTCCTTGAGCTGCCTGTCGACGACTGCCTTCTGGCCCGTCGCGAGCGTCTGGAGCTGGCTCGTCTGGTCGCGCGTGCTGACCACGGTCTGGTGGATCACGGTGAGGACCTTCTGGTCCGCCACGATCTGCTCGGCGAGGGCCTTGTCCTGGCCGGCGAAATCGAGCTGGTAGCCGACCTCCGAGATGACGTCGGTGAAGTCGGAGCTCGAGAGGACGGTCTCGAGGAGCGATGTCCGGTCGGTGTCGTAGGCGGTGCGGATGCGCCCGGCCAGGATCGCCTTCCGGGCGGCGAGCTGCTGGCCCTTCGCCTGTTCCTCGGCCTGGACGTCGGCGAGCTGCTGGTCGAGCCCGGCGATGGTCGCGTTCAGGGCATCGACGGATGCCTGGGCCTTGGCGACATCCACGACCATGCCCACGATCTGGGCCTTGACCGCCGAGACATTCGAGACGACCTGGGCAAGCGATGCCTGGGTCGAGGAGATCCTGAGCGACAGGGCTCCCTGGCTGGTCGTCAGCGACACGATCTGGGCCTTCGACTTCGCGATCGAGGCGTTCAGCGCAGCCTGCTTTGCGTAGGCTTCGGCGAGCGGGTCGGAGGCGGCCGCAGGCTGCGGCGCGACCGAGACGAACAGGCCCCCGACGAGGGTCACCAAGAGGAGCATCGCGATCGACCGGCGACCGAAGATCGGCTTCGGCCGGGTCGACCAGCCGCGGGCGTCAGCGGCGGAGCGGCGCATCAGGCATGTTCATCGTGCGGGCGTCTCCGTCGCGCTGGGGTCGCGGGGGTTTCGCTCGCCGGCGAGATCGTGAGCACCCTACCGGCAACAATCGGAATGGTACTGCAAGGTGTTGCGCGAACGTCACCCGTACCTTTGTCACATGTCCGTCAGGGACAGAAGGGCCCACATCGCGCCGACGATGAGGAAGGGTCCATAGGGCACGTAGCTGCGGAGCGTGATCCGGCGCAACGCGATCAGGACGACGATCGCGATCGCCCCGATGAGGGCGCCGCCGATGAGCCCGAGGAGGAGCCGCAGCGGCCCGCCGAGGAGCCCGACGCTGACCAGCAGCTTGAGATCACCGAGGCCGATCGCGCCCGCCCCGAACGGGATCGACAGCAGGTACAGGAACAGCGGCATCCCCACGGCGGCCGCGGCCGCGAAGCCAAGCTCGGTCGGGTCGTGGACGTACGGGCCGAGCCCGAGGGCGAAGCCGACGAGCGCCAGCGCGATCAGCGGGTACGTGATGACGTCCGGCAGGAGACGCTGGTCGAGGTCGGTCGCGAAGAGCAGGATCAAAGCGACGACATACAGACCCACGAGCGCGAGCGGTCCCGCGTTGCCGCCGAATCGGTCCATGAGGAGCGCTCCCGACCCTGCGCCGACGACGATAACGAGCGGCGTGCGCCAGTCGATCGGCCGAATCGCGCCATCATCGTGGACGGGCCAACGGGCCGCGATCCGGTCCGACGCAAGGCCCCACAGGCCGCCGAGAATCGCGCCGAGGACGGGCGTCAGATCGCCTTGGACCCAGATCGTGAAGATCGTCACGGCCCGGGCCGCGTGCCTCGCTCAGGCCTTGGCGCCGGCCAGGGCGAGTTCGACAAGGGTCGCGTGCGAGACCCCCGTCGCTCCTCGAGCGGCGTAGGGTGCGGCCTTTCGGAGGTAGCCCGTGCCGGCGATGTCGAGGTGGACCCAGGGCTTCGTGACGAACTCCTGGATGAAGAGGGCGCTCTTCACGAGGCCGCCCTCGTTGTTCCGGGAGAAGTTCACGAGGTCGCCATACCAGCTCTCCATGTCCGCCCGGTACTCCTCGATGAGCGGCAGCTGCCAGTACCGCTCGCCCGCCTTCGCGGCGGCCCCCTGGACCTGGTCGGCCCAGGCCTGCGGCGCTCCGAACAGGCCCGAGACGAGCTCGCCGAGGGCCCGGCTGACCGCACCGGTCAGCGTGGCCGTATCGACGAGGTGGGTCGCCCCGAGCTGCTCGGCGTACGTCAGCGCGTCGGCGAGGATGAGGCGACCCTCGGCGTCGGTGTTCGTGATGTCGACCCACTTGCCGTTCAGCGCTTTGACGACGTCGCCGGGCCGGGTCGAGTGCGGACCGGGCATGTTCTCGACCGCCGGCGCGATCGCCAGCAGCGGCGTGCCGGGGGCCAGCCTGGCCACGGTCACGATCGCCGCGATGACCGTGCAGGCGCCGGTCTTGTCCATCTTCATCTCTTCCATCCGGTCGGATGGCTTGATGCTGATGCCGCCGGAGTCGAAGCAGACGCCCTTGCCGACGAGCGCGAGGTGGCGGTCGAGGGCGTCGCGCTGGCCCTTCTTGCCGGAGCGCATGACGATCATCCGGGGTGGGTTGTCGCTGCCCCGGCCGACGGCCATGAAGAGCCCCATGCCCATCTCGGTCGCCTTCTCGGGCTCGATGATGTCGATCGACAGGCCGTGCTCCTTGGCGAGGGCCTGGGCCTCCTCGGCGAGCACGATCGGGCTCACGTCGTTGGAGCTGCGATTCGAGAGCGTCCGGGCGATGTTCGCGCCCTCGCCGATGATCTGCCCTCGCTCGCCCGCCTTGGCCAGCGCGGTGGCGCTCTCACCGGGGGCGACGAGGATGAGCTCGTCGAGGGCCGGCGGCGCCGTCGTGATGCCCTCGCGGTAGATCGTGGCCGGGTCGTAGGAACCCTCGACGACCCCGCGAGCGAGCAGCTCCGCGACGGCCGCCGCACCGCCCTCGAGCACGTCGGCCAGCGGCGAGAGCCAGATCGCGAGTGATCGGACCGTTCGACCGCTGAGGCGTCGCTCCGCCGAGGCGCCGACGTGAACGACCGCCTCTCGATCGAGGGCGTCGGGCTTGCCGCAGACGATCGCGAGGAGCCGCTCCGGCTTCGTCTCGCCCGCTCCGGCGAGCACCGTCCCGTAGCGCTTGCTGCCCAGCTCGCCGAACGCCACGAGCGAACCGAGCTCGCCCCCGGCGCGCTTGTCGAGCTCCGCGACGGCGCCCCGGAACGGCGGATCGCCGAGGACCGGGACGACGAGGACGTCCGCAGCCACGTCCCAGGGCTGTGCCGTGACCACACGAATCTTCACCGCGACTTGGACCCTCCGATGACGCCGGCGATCGGGCCGCCGCGGCGAATAGGGCGAGTGTACCTAGACGGGTGAGGCCTCGGCGAGGGCAGCGTTGATGCGCCCACTGGCGTCCTCGATTGCGAGGACGGCCTGATTCAGGCCGCCGCGGGCAAACTCGGCGACGATGGCGATCAGGGATCGATTGTCCGCGGGCAACAGGCTCCGCGCGATCCCCTCCTGGCGATACGCTTCCTGGACGGCGAGATTCGACTTCCCCCCGGATGTTGCCAGCGCGCTATAGAGCGCGACGAGCGCATTGTCGTAGCGGGTGTGACTGACCAGCCAGGCGTCGAGGACCGTGACCTCGCTGCCGCTCGAGAAGGCGGCCTTGAGGGTCGTGATCTCGGCGAGCGTTGCCTTGGCCGTCGACAGGACCGTCACCGCGTCCGCGAACTTGCTGGCGAGACCCCGGTTGACCGCCGCCAGCACGGTCCTGTCGTGGTCCTGCAGCAGCGCCGTCAGCCGAGCGGCATCGACACTCCGGCCGGTGACGCTCTCCCATTGGGTCGCGAGCCCGTCGGCGGCATCGAGCGCGGCGAGGATGGCGGCCCGCCGAACGAGCGTGGCATTCGAGAATCGCATCACCGCGTCGGGTTCGTCGCCGGGCAGGCCGGCCAGCGAATCGCGCAGGTCCTTGGTGGCGTTCGTCAGGATCACCGCGGTCCCACTGCCATGCTCGAGCGCCTTCTGGAGCGCGGTCGGGTCGGAGCTCGCGAGGTCCTCGAGCGCCGACTTGGCGTCGGTCGACAGCGCGTCGATGTTCGAGGCGATCTGGTGGAGGCGGTTGCTGGCATCGTCGAGGCGAACCTTGAGCAGCGCGTCGCCCGGGTAGGTCAGCTCCTCGCGACTCGCCCCGCCGGCCGGATGCGTCAGCTCGCCGACCAGCCCGGCGGCGCCGAGGGCGAGCGCGGCGGAGAGGACGAGCCAGGCGAGGGCCCCGACGATCGACGTGATGCCCTCGGCGACCGACCGAATTCGTGTTCTGTTCGTCAT